>CAJKBQ010000004.1 GCA_905198155.1 uncultured Eubacteriales bacterium | reverse complement strand
GCGCAGTACGATTTTTCGGTGGTCAACGGCGCGCTGGAAGACGCCGTGGCGGACGTTCAGGCGATCCTGCGGGCGATGCATTGCCGCACGGCGCCCGAGTGGACACAGCTTTCATTTGAATGATCAATTTATATTTTTCGGAGGATCAGAACCATGTTGAAACCGATTGTGGATAGTGTAATTGAAAAGGCGCCCAGCCGTTATGCGCTGGTGATCGGCGTCGCCAAACGTGCACGCAGCATTGTGGAAAAAGCGCAGCACGAAGGCGAAATCCTTGTGGAGAAGCCGGTCGGCATCGCGGTGGAGCAGCTGCTGAACCATGAGTACGAGATTGTTGAACTGACGCCGGAAGAAATTGCAGCGCAGGAAGCGGCGCAGGCCGCGGCGCAGACGGCCGCCAAAGCTGCGGCGGAAGCGGCTGCTCAGGCGCATACGGAGTCGGTGATCGATATGAACGCCGATGATGACGATGCGGACGAGGATGATTCGGGCGACGAGTTCCCGGACGATGTGACGGATTCGGATGCCGAGTAAAGGTCAGGCGTCGGACGGTGCGGTTCCGGTTGCCATCGCCCGCGTGGCGGTGGAGCAGGCGCTGTACCATTACGACCGGCCGTTTGATTACCGAATTCCGCCGGAGCTGGACGATGCAGCGCAGCCCGGATGCCGGGTGGTGGTGCCGTTCGGCACGGGCGACCGCACGCGGCAGGCGATTATTTTGGAGCGGCTGACCGGTTCCGGCGCACAGCTGAAATCGTTGGCCGATGTGCCCGACCGCACGCCGGTACTCAGCGCGGAAATGCGGCAACTGGCGCAGTGGATGAAGCAAGCCTGTTTCTGCACCCTGTACGACGCTGTGCGGCTGATGCTGCCGGCAGGGATTCACTTAAAGCTGATCGAGCAGTTTTCGGTCGCGCCAGACACGACGATTCCGGCCGATTTGCCCGACGGCGACGCGGCGGTTGCAGATTTTCTGCGGCGGTACGGCGGCGCGCTTTCGTGCAGTGCGATTGCCAAAAAATGCGGCATGGATCCGGCGGACTGCGAACCGATTCTGCGGCGGCTGGCGGCGCACGGCATTGTCGATTGCACCCGAACTGCCGCGCAGAAGATGGGTGACGCATCGGTCAAAATGGTGCGGCTGTGTCCGGTTGATCCGGAGCCGCGCTGGACGGCGCGCCAAAAAAGCGTGGTGGCTATGCTGCGCGAAACGGGTACCGCTTCGGTGCGCGAAATCAATTACTACACCGGTGCGTCTACGGCCGTGCTGAATACGATGGCATCCAAAGGCTATTTGGAATATTTCGACGCCGTCATCAGCCGCAGCCGCTGTGCCGCTGCGCCGGACGACCGGCTGGATCCCGACACGATTGTGCTGACCGACGCGCAACAGGCTGCACTGGACGGGCTATGGGCGCAGCGCAATGCGCCCGATCGCAAGCCCAATGTTGCGCTGCTGCAAGGCGTGACCGGCAGCGGGAAAACTTCGGTGTTCCTGAAGCTGATTCGCCGCGTGGTGCGCGACGGCGGCAACGTGATCCTGATGGTGCCGGAAATTGCGCTGACACCGCAGTTGGTGACGCTGTTTCACCGCTGCTTCGGGTCGGAGATTGCCGTATTCCACAGCGGCTTGTCGCTCGGCGAGCGAATGGACGAGTGGAAGCGCGTGCGCTCCGGCGAGGCGCATATTGCGATTGGCACGCGGTCGGCGGTATTTGCGCCGTTTGACCGGGTGGATTTGATCGTGATGGACGAGGAACAGGAAAATTCGTACAAATCGGAATCCGCACCGCGTTACCATGCACGCGACGTTGCGCGGTTCCGCTGTGCGTATCACGGCGGGCTGCTGGTACTCAGTTCCGCGACGCCGTCAGTGGAAACGCGGTATGCGGCTGAAATCGGCCGGTATACGCGGTTCACGCTGCCGCACAGGTACAACGGGACGCTTCCGGAGGTGCGCGTGGTGGATCAAAACGATGCGCCGGACGGCGGCGTGCGCGACGCGATTGGCCCGCAGTTGGCGGATGCCATTGCCGACACGCTGGATCAGGGCAAGCAGACCATTCTCCTGCTCAACCGCCGCGGATATCACACATTTGTGTCGTGCGGCGCGTGCGGCGAAGTGCGAATGTGCCCGAATTGCAGCATTTCGCTGACGTATCATGCCGCTAACCGGCGGTTGATGTGCCACTACTGCGGGCACTCGGAACCGTTTTCAACGAAATGCCCGGCGTGCGGCGCGGACAGCGTGCGGTGCGCCGGATTGGGCACGCAGCGTGCAGAAGAAGAATTGGCCGAGCGGTTTCCGCAGGCCCGCGTGCTGCGGATGGACACCGATACGACGGCAGGCCGCGATGCATATGAACAGAAACTTACACAGTTTGCCAACGGTCAGTTTGACATCATGGTCGGTACGCAAATGGTCGCCAAGGGGCTGAATTTCCCGAACGTGACGCTGGTGGGCGTGCTGTCCGCCGATCAGGCGCTGTACGGCGACGATTTTCGCTGCTACGAACGTGCGTTTTCGCTGCTGACGCAAGTAGTGGGGCGCTCGGGGCGCGGTGATTCGCCGGGGATCGCGATGATCCAAACCCGAACGCCGGAAAACCCGATTATCGCGCTGGCTGCGCAGCAGGACTATGAGGCGTTTTATGCCGGTGAAATTGCGCTGCGCCGCGTGCGGCTGTATCCGCCGTTTGTGGATTTGTGCGTGGTGGGATTTGTCGGGACGGATGAAGCGCTGACGCGTCAGGCGGCCGAGCGATTCCTGGAAATGCTGGCGCAGCTGGCGCAGAAGGATTATCCGGCGCTGCCGCTGCGTGTGTTTGGTCCTACGGCGGCGGCCGTGCTGCGGGTCAACCAAAAATACCGATTCAAACTGCTGCTCAAATGCCGCGCCAGCCGCGATTTCCGCGAGATGATGGCGCGATTGCTGGTAATTCACGGGAAAAATCGACGGTTTGCCGATGTGACGGCGTACGCCGATATGAATCCCGACCACATATTGTAAAAACACCCGGAAGGAGTACAAAAGATCATGGCGATTCGAAATATTGTACAGGAGGGCGACGTGCTGCTGACGAAGGTGTGCCGTCCGGTAGAGAAATTTGACGATCGGCTGGCGTGCCTGATTGATGATATGAAGGATACGCTGCACGAAGCGAACGGCGTGGGGCTGGCTGCGCCGCAGGTCGGCGTGCTGCGCCGGGTGGTGATTATTGACTTGGGCGACGGACATCCGCTGGAACTGGTGAACCCGACGATCATCGCCAAAAGCGGCCGTCAGCGCGAACTGGAAGGCTGCCTGTCCTGCCCCAATACCTGGGGATACACCAAACGCCCCATGTGGGTCAAAGTGCGGGCGCAGGATCGCACCGGCGAATGGCACGAATACGAAGGCCGCGAACTGCTTGCGCGCGCGTTCTGCCACGAACTGGATCACCTGGACGGTATCCTGTTCCGGGCGCGCGTGGTCGAGTACGTCGATCCGGACAAGGCGTAACACAGCGGAGCGGGAGGAAAAGCGATGCGGATTGTATTTATGGGCACCCCGGATTTTGCAGTACCGACGCTGACGCGGCTGGTGCACGACGGACACGACGTGGTCGGGGTGTTTACCAAAGTGGATAAGCCGAAAGGCCGGGGATATCAGCTGCAAGCCTCGCCGGTAAAGGAAGAGGCGCTGCGGCTGGGCATTCCGGTGTTTCAGCCGACGACGTTCAAAGACGGCACGGCGCTCGAAACACTGCGGACGTTGGCTCCGGACGTGATCGTGGTGGTCGCGTACGGCAAGATTCTGCCGCAGGCGGTGCTGGATTTACCGCCGTACGGCTGCATCAATGTCCATGGCTCGCTGCTGCCCAAATATCGCGGCGCGGCGCCAATCCAGTGGGCGGTGCTGAACGGGGACGCAGAATCCGGCGTGACGGTGATGCAGATGGATGCCGGGGTGGATACCGGGGATATGCTGCTGACGCGGACGACCGCCATCGGCGAAAACGAAACATCCGGGGAATTGTATGACCGGCTGCGCGAAATGGGCGCGGACGCGTGTGCGGAAGCATTGACGGCTTTGCAGGCGGGCACGCTGCACCCCGCGCCGCAGCCGGACGGCGCGAGCTATGCGCCGATGCTGTCGAAAGAGTTGTCGGCGGTGGATTGGTCGCGCCCGGCGGCGGAAATTCACAATCAGATTCGCGGCTTGTCGCCGTGGCCGGTTGCCGCTGCGATGCTGCACGGCAAGCGGCTGAAACTGCACGCTTCCCGCCGGTCGGATTTATCCGCCGGATCGGCCGCACCGGGGACAGTGCTGTCGGAACGCCCGCTGGTGATTGCATGCGGCGGCGGCACGGCGCTGGAATTGACGGAAATTCAGTACGAAGGCAGCCGCCGAATGGCTGCGGCGGACTTTGTGTGCGGCCATCCGATGCCGGTTGGCTCAAAACTGGACGATTAAAGATTGGAATTGTTTTACCCATTCTGACGGAAAGGAGTGTCCCGCATGGCAAATGCCCGGACGGCGGCGGTACGGCTGCTGCTGCACATTGCACAGGAAAATGCATACGTCAATCTGCTGCTGCACGCGCGGCTGGGGACACTCGGACTGGATGCGCGCGATCAGGCACTGTGCAGCGCGCTGGTCTACGGCGTGCTGGAACGGCGTATCACGCTCGATTATGTAATCGCATCGCACACGCCCAAAAAACTGTCAGAAATTGACCCGCTGCCGCTGGAATGCCTGCGCGTCGGCGCGTATCAGCTGCTGTTTATGGATCGCGTGCCGCCGTCGGCCGCCATCAACGAATCGGTGTGCACTGTGAAATTCCTAGGCGGTGCCAGGAGCGCAGGATTTGTCAATGCCGTGCTGCACGCCATTGATCGCGACGGCAAGAAAATTGCGCTGCCGCCGGAGAAAAACTGGCGGACGTATCTTTCGGTCAAATACAGCTGCCCGCAGTGGATTGTCCGGCTGTGGCGCAGCGCGTACGGAGCGGATTGTGCGGAGGCGCTGCTGGCGGCTATGCTGGGGCGTCCGCCGCTGACCGTTCGGGTAAATACGACGCGGATTTCGGCCGAGGCGTGTGTGCAGCGGCTGGCGGAATGCGGCGTGACGGCGGAATCGTGCACCATCCCCGATGCGCTCGCATTGACGCGCACCGGACCGGTGGAACAGCTGGCGCCGTATGCGGCGGGCTTGTTTCATGTGCAGGATTTGGCGTCGCAAATCTGCGTCGGGCTGCTCGATCCGCAGCCGGGGATGCGCGTGGCGGATGTCTGCGCGGCGCCGGGCGGCAAAAGCTTTACCATGGCTGAGCGGATGCAGAATTGCGGCCGGATCGACGCGTTCGACCTATACCCGCAGCGCGCGTCGCTGATTGCGGACGGCGCCGCCCGATTGGGGCTGACGTGCATCCATGCGGGGGTGCGCGACGCGCAGACCGGCGCGGTGGACGCGCAGTGTGACCGTGTGCTGTGCGACGTCCCATGCTCCGGGCTGGGCGTGCTGCGCCGCAAACCGGAAATTCGCTATAAATCCAAAGAAATGCTTGACAATTTGCCGGATTTGCAGTACAGTATCCTTGCGCACACCGCGCAGATGGTCGCGCCGGGCGGTCGGTTGTTGTACTCCACCTGTACGCTGAACCCGGCGGAAAACGATGCGGTGGCGGCGCGGTTTGCGCAGGAGCATCCGGAATTTGCGCCGGAGCCGCTGGACGGCGCATTGCCGCACTACGGGCCGGAACCGTCGCATCAGATCACGCTGATGCCGCAGATTCACGGGACAGACGGATTTTTTGCAGCGCGATTCCGGCGCTGCCATTGATTGGATGCAGAATTTGATTGGAAGGGGGGACTCGATGTGCAATGGGATTATCGGTCGATGACGATGGAAGAACTGCGCGCGTGCGTTGCGGAATTGGGCGAAAAACCATTCCGGGCGGAGCAGCTGTACCGCTGGGTGCAGGCGCGCGGCGCGGAATCGTTTGACGAGCTGACGGATTTGTCCGCAGCGTTTCGCGAACGGCTGGCTTTGCACGGCGAATTGCGGTGTGCACGCGTGGCACATCGGTACGACTCCCAACTGGATGACACCAAAAAATACCTTTTTCGCCTCAATGACGGCGAATATATTGAGTCGGTTCTGATGCACTACCACCATGGGTATTCGATCTGCATTTCGACGCAGGTGGGCTGCCGGATGGGTTGCACATTCTGTGCGACGGGGCAAAGCGGATTCTGCCGCAGCCTGACGCCGTCGGAAATGCTGGCGCAGATTCAGGCAGTGCAGCGCGACCAGCAGATTCGGATTTCCAATATCGTACTGATGGGCATGGGCGAGCCGCTCGACAATTACGATGCGGTGCTGCGCTTCCTGACGCTTGTATCGTCCGAAAAAGGGCTGAACATCGGGATGCGGCACATCTCACTGTCCACATGCGGGCTGGTGGATCGAATTTATGATCTGATGCGCCGGGATTTTCAGCTGACGCTGTCGGTGTCGCTGCACGCGCCGAACGATGAGATTCGTGCGCGCACGATGCCGATTGCCCGCAAGTGGTCGATGGATCAGCTGCTGACGGCGTGCCGTGCTTACGCCGAACACACCGGGCGCCGCATCTCGTTTGAATACGCGATGATCCGCGGCGTCAACGACAGCGACGATTGCGCGCACGAGCTGGGCCGTCGGCTGAGCGGGATGTTGGCGCACGTCAACTTGATTCCGGTCAACGAAGTGACCGACACCGGATACAAACGCAGCAGCCGCGACCGGCTGATGCGGTTTGTGCATATATTGGAGGACTATCATTTGACGGCGACGGTTCGCCGGACGCTGGGCGCGGATATCAACGCGTCGTGCGGTCAGCTGCGCCGACGGCAAATGGACGAATCCCCTGCAAACCGGGGCAATACATTCGGCTTTCCGGGAAAGGATTGGGCATGATGAATATTCAATTAAAAACGGATCAGGGCCGTGTGCGTGCATCCAATCAGGATGCCATGCTGGCGGTTCCGTTTTCGGACGGCGCAGTGCTGGCTGCGGTGTGCGACGGTATGGGTGGTGCAAACGGCGGCAATGTGGCCAGCGAAATCTGCATCGACACGCTGGAAGCGTACCTGCGCGCGCACTACGACGCTAGCCTGCCGGACGACGACGCGCTGGCAGTGCTGGCCGCAGCGCTGACGGAGGCCAACCACGCGGTCTATGCGCGCGCGCACGACGATCCGGCGCTGACCGGGATGGGGACGACCGCTGTGGCGGCGCTGGTGCGCGGCGAACGGCTGCTGCTCGCCAATGTCGGCGACAGCCGCGCGATTCTGTTTCACGACGGCGTGCCGCGCCAGCTGACGAAAGATCACTCCTATGTGCAGGCAATGGTGGATTCCGGACGGTTGACGGCGCAGGAAGCGGAACGTCATCCCAAAAAGCACCTGATTACCCGTGCAATTGGAATCAGCGCACACGTCGAGGTCGATTGCTTTGCGGAGCGGTGGACGCAGAACGATGTGCTGCTGCTTTGCTCCGACGGCTTGACCAACGAAGTGAGCTATGCGGAAATGGCGGAGATGCTGTCCGCCGTCCCGTATGCGGAACTGGCCGATGCGCTGATTGCGCGTGCCAATGCGAACGGCGGACACGACAACAGTACGGTGCTGCTGCTTCGGCAGGATTGCGAATGACCGAAAGGAATGAACAAACGTAATGGATAAATATATCGGAAAGCGGCTGGACGGCCGCTACGAAATCCAGGAAATTATCGGGGTCGGCGGGATGGCCGTGGTGTACAAGGCGTACGACCGGCAGGAAAACCGGACGGTCAGTGTCAAGATTCTGCGCGATGAATTCGCCGGAAACGAAGAGTTTATGCGGCGGTTCCGCAACGAATCGCGCGCAGTATCGATGCTGTCGCACCCCAACATTGTAAAAGTATATGACATGAGCTTCGGCGACCGGTTTCAATATATCGTGATGGAATATATCGACGGGATCACGCTGAAAGAATATATCGACCAGCAAAAAGTGATTCGCTGGAAAGAAGCGGTTCATTTCACGCTGCAAATCCTGTATGCGCTTCAGCACGCGCACGAGCGCGGCGTGATTCACCGCGACATCAAGCCGCAGAACATCATGCTTTTGCGCGACGGCACGATTAAAGTTACGGATTTTGGCATTGCCCGGTTTTCCAGCAGCGAAACGCAGACGCTGACCGACAAAGCCATCGGTTCGGTGCATTACATTGCGCCGGAGCAGGCGCGCGGGTCGGTGACGGACGCCAAGTCGGACGTGTATTCCGTCGGCGTGATGCTGTACGAGATGCTGACCGGCAAGCTGCCGTTTGAGGCGGACAGCGCCGTATCGGTGGCGATCATGCAGATGCAGGCCGAAGCGGTGCCGCCGCGCGAGATCAATCCGGATATTCCCGAAGGATTGGAACAAATCACGCTCAAAGCGATGAAAAAAGATCCCACCCAACGGTACGATTCTGCCGCGTCAATGATTGAAGATATCAACGCGTTCAAGCAAAATCCCAGTATCCGGTTCCAATACGAATATTTCATCGACGAAAAACCGACCCGCGCCATCGATCTGCGCGATGCCCCGGACGACGTGGACGAGATTGCCGACCTCGACAAGCAGCGCAAAAAGAACAGCCTGATTCCCGTGCTGAGCGGCATTTTGGCAGCGCTGGTGCTGTTCGGATTGGCATTCGGCGTGATTGCATTCCTCAAAAATTTGCCCAAGCAGAACGAAAAAGAAGAAATCTTTCTGCCGGATTTCACCGGAAAATCACTGGAAGAAGTGCAGGAAGCGTACAAAGATCAGTTTGAATTCGCTGTGGAGTACGAAAACGACGACACCCTGACGCCCGGCACTATCAAGCGCCAGGAGCCGAAAGGCGGCGTTAAAAATGTGGTCAAAGGGTCAACCGTAACGCTGACCGTCAGCAGCGGCCAGGATATGGTGACGGTGCCGACGGGACTGTCCGGAAAACCGCTGTCGGAGGTCAAAGCGATTCTGTCCGAAAATAACCTGGGCAGCACATTGGCGGAAGTGTTTGACAAAAACACCGCCAGCGGCAGTGTGGTGACGGTCTATCCTGCGGAGGGCAGCGAAGTTCCGGCCGGAACCAAAGTGACCATTTATGTGAGCAAAGGCAAAGAAGATACGTCCGTCGTGGTGGAAAACTACGTCGGGATGACATACGACAAAGCAAAAGATGCGATTCTGGCGAAAAACCTGAAAGTATCTGAGCCGATCGTGAAGGACAGCGACCGACCGAAAGACGAGGTTTTGGAGCAGGATCCGGCATTCGGTACGCGGTTGGAGGAAGGAGACTCCGTGGTGCTGACGATCAGCAGCGGCAAAGCGCCCGCGCCGGTGGAAGTGTCCGGCACATTCGATGTGCACCTGCCGACCACGGCGACCACCGCGTTGGACTTCACCGTGTGGATCGACGGCGTGCAGGATACCGCGCAGACCAAAAAGGTGGATCCGGCGCTGACCGGCAGCGTGACTGTGACGGCCAAAGGGCTGGAAAACACATCGGTATCGGTGATGATCCGGCTCAACGGTGCGGATTATCAGAATTGGAGCATCGATTTCAGCAGCGGCAAGGCGCGGCTGGTGCGCGATTATGGGTTCACTGTGCCGGCATCGTCCAAAGAGCCGACGCCGCCTTCGCAAACGCCGTCGTCGGAGCCGCCCGCGTCGTCGGAGCCTGCGGAATCCAAGGAAAAGGAATAAATGGAACAGCAGGGATTGATTTTGAAAGGTGTCGGCGGCCTGTATACCGTCCGGCTGGACGACGGGCAAACATGGGCGTGCAAAGCGCGGGGCAAATTCCGCCGGGATCAGATTGCGCCGCTTGCCGGCGACCGGGTGCGGGTGCAGCCGGATCACGAACCGGGCAAAGGAATTGTGCAGGAGATTCTGCCGCGGCGCAACAGCCTGATCCGTCCGCGGATGGCGAACATCGATCAGCTGGTGATCGTGTCGTCCATGCGCGAACCATCGATGAACCGGTTTATCCTGGACAAAATGACAGCCATTGCCGTCAGCAAAGGGATGGAGCCGATCGTCGTGATAACAAAGTCCGACCTGAGCGACGGCAGCGAAACAGCGGACGTGTACCGAAAAATCGGACTGAAATGCGCGTGCCTCGCGCCGGACAGCGATTTGTCGGAACTGATGCAATGGCTGCCGGGTAAACTGAGTGCGTTCACCGGCAACAGCGGCGTGGGGAAATCGACGCTGCTCAGTCGGCTGCTCGGAATGCCGCTGGAAACCGGCGACGTCAGCCGAAAACTGGATCGCGGCCGCCACACGACGCGCCAAGTGGAGTTATATCCGTTGGCCGGTGGCTATGTGGCCGACACACCCGGATTTTCGGCGCTGGACATCGAGCGGTACGAGCGCGTGCTCGCGGACAACCTGCCGGACTGTTTCCCGGAGTTTGCACCGTATCGCACGGGATGCCGGTTTTCCACGTGCACACATCGCAGCGAACCGGGCTGTGCGGTTCGTGCGGCGGTAGAATCGGGTGTGATTCCGGTCTCACGGCACGACAGCTATTGCCGGATGTTCGACGAAGTCAAAGAATTGCGCGATTGGTCGGCGGCACAGCTGCCGACGCGCCAAAGCGGCCACACCCGGTGAGGTGCGGCATCGAATATCAAATTTTCGGACGGGGTGCGCGAAGCCCCGTCCCTTTTTATTGCGGACAGCTTCCATATTTTTCCGGAACCAATGTGCGCCGCGCGCATAGAATATCGTATCCGGATCCACAAAGGAGGGCTGCGTATGGGCATGCTGCGATGCGCCAAGTGCAATCCGGGACGCGTTCCGCGCACATGCGGATGCTGCGCGTTTGCATTTGCGGCGGGCGTGCTGACGGCAATGCTGATTCAGTCCGGCGCGGCGACCGTGTTGGTGGCGGTGTGCGCCGGGTGCATTGGGATTGCGTTCATCAAATGATGCGAAGGGAGCGGAATGTATGCAAGTGATTGTTATCGATCGACCGAAATTTTGGAGCGGTGTGCTGCGGCTGATATTCGGCGTGCGGCGTGTGCCGGTCGAATAATCCGTACATGAAAAATTCCCGTGCCGAAAGACACGGGAATTTCTGTTTATCTACACCGTTTAATCCGATTTCCGTACCGACAGGATGGCCGCCCCAATGATGAGAATGCCGCCCGCGATCGTCCGGACCGTCAACGGTTCGTGCAGGAAAATGGCCGACAGCAGCACAGCCGAAATCGGGTCGAGGTAACTGAGAATGGACACCGTGTGCGCGTCCAGCGCCTGTACCGACGAAAAATACATATGGTAGGCAAACCCGGTATGCACCATACCGACGACGGCCAGCAGCAATGCGCCGCGAAGGTCGCACATGCCCCATCCGGAGATGCACGCGTACGGCAGCACCGTCGCCCCGGCGACAATCAGCTGGACAAATGTGACATTCACCGGCGATATACCGTGCATCCGCTTGTTCAGCAGGATGACGCCGGCATACAGAACGGCCGCGCCGATGGCCAGCAAAATCCCGCGATATTGTGCAGCGCCGCCCGCCCCGCCTTGCAGCACGCCGGATACCAGCACCATCCCCGCCAGTGCCGCCGCGATGCACAGTGCTTTCCGGCGGGTCCAGTGCTCGTGCAGCAGCAGCGGCGCGGCCATCAGCACGAATACCGGCGCCAAATAATAGCACAGCGTCGCGACGGCGACGGTCGTGTATCGGTATGATTCAAACAGCAAAATCCAGGTGAACCCCATCAGCACGCCGGAGATCAGCAGCCGGACAATGTTGCGCCGGATATCTGCCCATGCAAACGGCTGACGTCGAATCAGCTGGACGGCGGCCAAAAACAGTGCGCCGATCAGCGCCCGCGCGAATGCGATAGAAGCGGATGGCAGCGGAATCCACCGGACAAACAGGCCGATCGTGCCGAAAATCAACATGGATGCGGTCAGTTTACCGCGTGCCGCACGAACGTTAGATGACATTGAAGGAATACCTCCCCATTTTGATTAGAAAAACCAAAAACGCCCGCGCAGCGGCGGACGTCTCAAAAATATGCAATGCAAACTCAGGTTTGCTGCGTTTGTTTGATGACTTTCATCCGGGAAAACTCCTCCCGGTCTTTTTCGTCCAGCGACTCGGTGATGGAGCGGACGGTTTCCTGCAACTGCGGAATCATCACGTTTTTCAGCGCGTTGGCGCGGCGCTGCGTTTTGATAATCGCTTCCGCCAGCCGGAACGCGCTGGATTCGACCTCTGCCAGCAGCGCAGTTTTTTCTTTCACCCGCAGGAAGCACAGCTGCGCTTCGTCCAGCGCAGAGTTGCTGCGGATGTAGCCGTAGTGCAGCTCCATCGCCGGGGCAGTGTAGTCCACAATCGGGATATCGACGCCCATCACGCTGCGAAACCGGATGTTGACCTGATTGTCCAGCGGAACGGATTCCGCCAGCCCTTCGACGAATCCCAGCGTGATATTGGCGCGTTGCAGCGCCAGATATGCCGCCCGGTACGAGTCGGAAATCTGCGTGCGCAGTTCCTTGGCCTGCCCCAGCAGCTGCATCATCTCGCGCACCAGAATATTCCGCTTGCGATCCAGCAGCTCGAAGCCCGTTGCGGACAGCGTCAGAGTTTTTTTGGCCTGGATTAAATTGCCTTTGGTTGCAATCATTTGCGATGCCATACGCATCCGCTCCTTTCTGCGGGATTACGTCGCAGCCGGGATGGGCTGTGGCTTGTAGTACCGGTCGAGCTGCTCCGGATCAATCCGATCCAGCTCTTCTTTCGGCAGCAGCCCCAGCAGCTGCCAGCCCAGATCCAGCGTGGTTTCAATCGACCGGTTTTCCTGCGCGTCCTGCGCCAGGAACTGATGCTCGAACGCCTCGCCAAACTTCATGTAGCTGCGGTCGATGGGGGAAAGCTCCTCCGCGCCGATGACGGACGCCAGCGCGCGCACATCCTGCACATGTGCATACGATGCAAACAGCTGGTTGGCCAGCCCCACATGGTCGGCGCGGGTGTATCCTTCGCCGATGCCGTCTTTCATCAGTCGGGACAGCGACGGCAGCACCGCGACCGGCGGGTAAATGCCCTGCTGTTCCAGCCCGCGATCCAGCACGATTTGCCCTTCGGTGATGTATCCGGTCAGGTCGGGCACCGGGTGGGTGATATCGTCGTTCGGCATCGTCAGGATCGGAATTTGCGTGACGGAGCCGTGCGCGCTGCGAATAATCCCGGCGCGCTCATACAGCGATGCCAAATCGCTGTACAAATAACCCGGATAGCCTTTCCGCGACGGAATCTCGCCTTTGGACGAGCTGAATTCGCGGAGCGCTTCGCAGTACGCCGTAACGTCGGTCATGATGACCAGCACGTGCATATTTTGTTCAAACGCCAGGTACTCTGCCGCCGTCAGCGCGCAGCGCGGCGTCAAAATCCGCTCGATGATCGGGTCGTTGGCCAGGTTGCGGAACATGACCGTCCGGTCCATGACGCCCGCCTCTTCAAACGAGTGGGAAAAGTAATCGGCGACGTCGTTTTTCACGCCCATTGCAGCGAATACCACGCAGAATTTTGCGTCAGCGTCGGAGATATGCGCCTGCTTCACAATTTGTACGGCCAGCTTGTCGTGCGACATGCCGGGGCCGGAGAAAATCGGTAGTTTTTGCCCGCGAATCAACGTGGACAGGCAGTCGATTGCGGAAATCCCGGTGTTGATGTAGTTGCGGGGATACACCCGCGTCACCGGATTCATCGGCAGGCCGTTGATATCCATCGTTTTTTCTGCAAAAACCGGCCCCAACCCATCCACCGGAGCGCCCGCACCGTTGAACACGCGCCCCAGAATTTCCGGCGACAGTGGCAGTTCCAGCGGATGGCCCAACATGGTGGCGGTGGTATTTTGCAGCGAAACACCGTTGGTGCCTTCAAACACCTGCACCACGCAGCGGTCGCGCCCCGCTTCAACCACCCGGCCGGTGCGAATCTCGCCGGATTCCAGTTGCAGCTGAACCAGCTCGTCGAACCCGACGTTCGGTACATGCGACAGCACAACCAGCGGCCCGTTAATTTCTTGCAGTCCCTGAATCTGGATTCTCATACGGCGTCGCCCTCCTTCCGCGGTGCTTGCAGCGCGTCCAGCTTTGCGCTGATTTCGTCCCAAATCGGCCCGAATGCTTCCGGATGATCGTTCGGGACGTCATATTTCATCCGCACCAGCCGGTTAAACGCATCGGTTTCTTCGATTGCCGAAACCGGGATGGATTTTTCCGTGACCAGCTGCACCGCTTTGTGGTGCAGGTTCAGGATCAGCTGCATCATGCGCACCTGTTTGTCCATCGGCACATAAGTGTCCTCTTTGTGGTACGCGTTTTGCTGTAAAAATCCGGTACGAATCACGCGTGCCGTTTCCAAAATCAGCTTCTGATCGTCCGGCAGAACGTCCGACCCGATCAGTTTGACGATTTCCATCAACCGGCTTTCCTCGTGCAGCAGTGCCAGCAGCTCCTGCCGCTGCGCCTGAAATTCCGGAGAGACATTGTTACGGTACCACTCGGAAAGGTCGTCCATATATTCGCTGTAACTCAGCGTCCAGTTGATGGCGGGGTAATGCCGCGCATACGCCAGCGACTTGTCCAGCGCCCAGAAGCAGCGGACGAATCGTTTGGTGTTCTGCGTGACCGGCTCCGAAAAATCCGACCCCTGCGGCGAAACGGCGCCGATAATCGTGACGGAGCCTTCGCGGCCGCCGAGCGTCGTCATGTCGCCGGCACGCTCGTAAAACTGCGAAATGCGCGACGGCAAATACGCCGGGAATCCTTCTTCGGCCGGCATTTCTTCCAGACGACCGGAGATTTCCCGCAGTGCCTCTGCCCAGCGGGACGTAGAGTCCGCCATGATGGCGACGGAATATCCCATATCGCGGTAATACTCAGCCAGTGTAATCCCGGTGTAAATCGACGCTTCACGCGCCGCCACAGGCATATTGGAGGTGTTTGCGATCAGCACGGTTCGTGCGGTCAGCGGATGACCGGATTTGGGGTCGATCAGCTCGGAAAATTCCTCCAACACCTGAGTCATTTCGTTGCCGCGTTCGCCGCAGCCGATGTAGACGATGATATCCGCGTCGCACCATTTGGCCAGCTGATGCTGAGTCATGGTTTTGCCGGTGCCGAATCCGCCCGGGATGGCGGCCGTGCCGCCTTTGGCGATGGGGAAGAGCGTGTCGATCACGCGCTGCCCGGTAATCAGCGGCCGCGAAATCGGGCGGCGCTGCTGCACGGGGCGCGGCGTCCGGATCGGCCAGCGCTGGCACAGCGTAAGCGTCCGTTCTTCGCCGTTCACGGACAACCGCAGGATGGGGTCGTTGCAGCGGTACTGGCCGTTGGGTGCGGCCCAGGTGACCGTACCGGAAAGATCCGGCGGCACCATGCAGCGGTGCGTAATCAGCGGCGTTTCCGGGCACGTGGCATATACCGCGCCGCCGGTCAGCTTGTCGCCCACGGCCGCCGTTACCGTAACATCCCACACCGCATCCTGATCCAGCGGCGAGATGGCAAACCCGACCGAAATAAACGCGCCGGTGGCGTCGCTCATTGCGCGCAGCGGGCGTTCAATGCCGTCAAAAATATTTTGCAGGATTCCCGGCCCCAGCGTCGCGCACAGCGGCGCGCCCGTGCCTTCGACCGGTTCGCCGGGGTGCAGACCGGTGGTGGATTCGTATACCTGGATGGTTGTCGCGGCGGCGCTGACGGCAATGACTTCGCCGATCAGCCTTTTTTTGCCAACATATACCATTTCCAGCATTTCAAACGCTGCTGCGCCCCGGACGGTGACGACCGGGCCGTTGATCGTATCAATGCAGCTTGTATGCATCATATCTTGCCTTCCTTTCCGCCGGTTACTCGGCCAGGATTACGCCGCATGTGCGGGTAAATTGCTGCTGCGCGTCCGCAAATGCGCCGTCCAGGCTTTCGTCGATGATCAGCCCGGCACTGTTCCGCAGCATCAGCCCGCCCAGGCGGATTTGCGTCGTGAATTCAACGGCGCATCCACCCAGCGCCGCTTGCAGCGCATCCGCCAGCGGCCGGTCGGCTTCGCGCAGCATCAGCGTCAGCGGCTCGCCGTCCGCAAACTGTGCGCGCGCCTCGGCGGCGCGCGCCTGCATATCGGCGGCATATTGTGCCGACTGCGTGAACTGCACCAGCGCGGCTTCCGCTTCGTCAAACACCTGTTTGCAGCGTTCCAGCCGCAGTGCATACTGTTTTTGTTTCAGTGCGGCTTTGTGGCGTGCCAGCGCTGCGTCGGCGTGACGGGTGGCGCTGCGGATATCCGCTTCCATCTGCCGTGTGGTTTCCGCCGAAAAGCTGCCGCGGTATTTGCTCAGCTTCTGCTGGTGATAATCGTCCATTTCCCGGCGGATGGCACTGCATTCCGAATGCGCCTTAATCATAATCATGTCGCGGATTCGGTTCAGCTTCTCCGACATATCTTTTGTCAATTCGTCCATCTTTGCTCATTCCTTTACATGCGCACGCCGATGGATTCGGCGATGTATTGATCCAGCGCAGCGGTGCTGTTTTCGCTGCCGTGACGGTCCGGAATTTCGGAGATCAACGGCAGTTTGTACTGCTTTTTGATATCCGTGAGGTAGTCGGTACACATCACCGCCAGCTTCTCGGCAATCAGCAGGATGCCGATCCCCGGGTCGCGCAGCACCTGCGCAACGGCTGCCCGGACTTCGTCCGCCGTGTGTACCACCACGCCTTCAATCCCCGCCAGGCGCATCCCCACGAGGGTATCGGTATTGTCGCTGATGAGGTAAAACCGCATATTTCTGCGCCTCCTTTGCGTATGCGATGGGGTTACAGCTTGTTGATAATCAGGATCGAGATCAGCAGCCCGTAAATCGCAATGCCTTCGCCCAGCACCACGAAGATGATGGCTTTACCGAACGATTTGGGATCCTCGGACACCGCGCCAATGGCGGCCGGCGCAGCGGAACCCACGGCGATACCGGCGCCGATGGTTGCAATGCCCGTTACCAGCGCAGCCGCCAGGAATCCAAGCCCCTGCGCATTCGTACCGGTGATGGATGCAACCGCGCCGTCTGCAAACGCAACGCCGCCCAGCGGCAGCACGGTCGCGATCAGGCACAGGCCGAAGAACATGCACAGATTGCAAATCACGCGGTGGCGCGCCTGACGGCCGGAGACTTTGCCCCGGAGCACTGCCAGCAGCGGCAGGCAAATCAGTGCGACGATCAATGCGGGAACGGTAACCAAAGCCAAGAGTTTCATAACAATAACCTCCATTGAATTGAATATTCTCAGTATTTTTGCAGCAAACGATTTATTCTTTCAGCGCCAGCGGTTCAAACGGCGTGCCCTGACCATCGAAGTAGTGGCCGAACATTTCGTAAAATTCAAGCCGCAGTGCCTGGATGCCGACGATAAAGCCTTCCAGCCCCATTACAAACGCGTTGCCGATGACCATCGCCACCACGCTGCCCGCGCCGTGCATCATCTCGGTCAGCGTCAGCACCACCGCCATCATCCCGGCGTGGCTGATGATAAATCCGCCGACCCGCAGGAACGACATGGTGTTGGTAACAAAGCTGAGCATAATGTCAAACAGTTCAAAAAAGCTGTCGATGATAAAGCTCCCGATCGACTCGTCCGGCTTGGGGCTGCGGTGACGCACCAGCTTGCCCAGCGGCTCCTGCAAGAACATCAGCACAATGGGCAGGACAATCAGCAGCAGAATATACGGCGTGGTGAACAGGTTCGGCCCGCCGGTCAGCATCGACGCCGCGCCAATCAGCACCGCCAGGTAAAACACCAGCCCGGCAATGCCGTTGTTGGAAAACAGCGCGCTTCCGAGCCGCTTGGTGCGCAGACCCAGGATGATGTTCATCACAATCGAGATCACGATGAATACCACGCCAAGCCCAATCGCCGCAATCAGCAGCTTGGAGGTGGTGTCGGCGTCCATCACGTGAATCGGCTTGTCCGGCAGCCCCATCGCCTGATACATCGGCGTCAGCACATCCTCCAGCCCGAATACCGAGCCGTACAGCGTGCCGAATATGGCCGACGACAGCCCAATTCGTACCAGAATCCGGCCGAAATCCATCCGTTTCACTTTGGCCAGAATTGCGCCCAGCAGCGCAATGACCAGTCCCTGACCCAAATCGCCGAACATGATCCCGAACAGCAGTGTGTACGAAATCGCGAAGAACGGCGTCGGATCCAATTCGTTGTACCCCGGCACGCCGTACATCCGTACGAACGATTCAAACGGGCGGCAGAACCAGTTGTTTTTCAGCTTGGTGGGGGGAACGTACCGGCGGTCGCTGTCGCTCGGTTTGACGGCAATGTCCACATTGCGCAAGTCCGTGAACGACGACCGGAACTGCTCCGCCCGGTCTGCCGGGATAAAGCCCGTCAGGTGGAAAATCGGTCCGTTGACCCCAACGTATTTGCGGTAGTCAAACGTCTCGTTCTGGCGATAAATGTAATTGTAATACGTTTGGAACTGATCGGCATTTTCGGCTTGCAGCTGTTCCTGCGCGTGTTTCAGCCGGTCGCATACAGCCTGATTGTCGTGCAGCACCTGTTCCAGCTCCTGCTTGGCGTCTCCGGGTTTTCCGTGGACGGAATCCGGCACATACAGCCGCTCAAAACTCAGCGAAGCAAAAATATCGTCGGTTTCGGCTGCCGCTTCGTCGGGACACAGCACCATCCCCCAGTCATACTCCGCGTCGCGGCTCAGAGAGATGTATACAAACAGCTTGTCGTCGTAATAGTGCAGTTTTTCACAGTTGTCCGCCGGGAGACGGCCAAACCGAACGCGCAGATATTTGCAGGTGAAGATATCGTCCAGGCTGGTGTCCAGCCCTTCAAACTTGTCCAGCAGCTGCAAAGCGGACTGCGCCCGCTGGATTTCGCTTTTGGCGCGCTCCTGTTCCGGACGGATCCGGTCGAGGGCGGCGCGGTATTTTTTCAGGAACCGTGCGATTTTGATTGGCCGGATCGACTCCGGAATCTCGCTGCCGGGGCGGAATACCGTGTGCGTGCCCAGCTGTGCGTCCAGTTCTGCAAACTGCGCCAAAATCGGTTTGTACGGATTTTCTTTGTTTTCCGGGACAAACGCATCGTTCGATTCGCGGTCGGCGGCCGGCTGCTCTGCATGGAACAATCCGGTGCGCGCAACGCGCAGAATGACGTCGTTTTCGTCCTGTAACCGGCCGGAAATCTGCACCAGATTCATTTTTTCAACGGCCATAGGCTTTAGGGACTCCTTTCAAATGGGATTTGGGTTAACGGATCAGCAGCTTCTGGATTTCCTCCGACGGGACGGCGTAGCGCACGCCTTCCACGATGGTGGTGATATTGCGGATTTCCAGTTCGCTGAGGGTCATATATGCGGTGAACGCCACCGGCGCATCCTGCGCGAAGCACAGATACCGGCGGTTCAGGTGATAGCGGATGCAGTTGCCCGCGTACTCGATGAACACGTAGTCGCCGCTGCCGATGTAGGAACGGTACGGCGAATCGGCCAGCAGCTGCAAAAACGCGTCGGCGTCCGGCGCGGCGATCCACTGCGCCCATGTGCGGCGCGGGATTCGGCCGCCGTCCGGCAGCAGCGAAGCCTGCAACTCCGCCGATGGGGTGGACGGGTAATATCGTTTGGTGCGGTAAATCAAACTGACGTTCAGCAGTTCGCACCGCGTGTGTTGAATCTCGGCCAGCTGATCGCCGACGCGCGTGCCGTATATACGGCGTGCCAGCGCATCGTAGTGCGCGGTCAGTGCGGCAAACAGCGTGCGTTCCGCGCGGGGAATTTCCGCCTGCTGTGCGCCTGGCGGGATGCATTTCCGCAGCAGCGGCTCATATGGCGTTCCGCTCAGCTGCGTTTGCAGCTCGTCCAGCGACCGCACCCGTGCCAACGCGCCCAGCGAAAAGGTGGTATCGCCCGCCAGATACGCCGGGTACTGCGTGATGTAGTCCGATGCGCGGCCGAAGTTCAGCAGCAGCATCATTTGCAGCAGCTGTTCAATCTCCGCTTCCGAAATCGGATAGCGGTAGTAACTTTCGCCGCGCCGCGTGTCGTACCGCAGCAGCGTCCGGTATTGCAGATATCGGTGCTTGCGCAGCAAATGTTCCAGCTGCTGACGGTGCACCGCGGTGGGCGCCGTGTCGGCTAGTACATCGGCGTAGTCGGTTTCGTCGCGCAGATAGGTGACAATCTCCGCGACGCTGCGGCGGTGCAGCAGCGCCCGATACTGTGCGTCAGTCAACCGACGGCCGTACATCGCTTTGACTTTGGTAAATATGGCTTTTTCAGAAAAAGATGACAGCAATCGCTCCTCGCCCCCTTTGCGGCGGATGGTTTTCACGAATGCAGGCAGGCTTGCGCGATCTGCGCCGCCCACTCTGCGTGATGGGCATCAAATGTTTGGTTCAGCTGTTCGCATCGCAGTGCGTCCAATTCATCCAGCTGATCGCAAAGCTGCTTGTGCTCGGATTCAATCTGCGCCTTGCGCGCAGCGCAGTCGGCAGCGTATTCCGCCTGGTAGCGCTGCTGAAGCGCCTGCTTTTCCTGCCGGATTTGCAGCCGGAGCGCTTCCCGCTGTGCGTTGGCGTCGGCGACGGTCTGCTGCGCTTCACGGTCAATGGCCAACAGCGCTTCAATCATGGGATTCATGCGGCATACTCATCTCCTTTGCATTTACGTTGTCTTTATTATACACCTTTTTTCTTCATTTTTCAATGGGGTTACGCAGAAAAATCAGGTTTGTGAAAATTTCAACGATCTCGGTTTGCGCCGATTCTATCGCACAAATTCACGAAATTGCCGTGTGTGCGCGCATGGCCGCTATATCAATTGCATATGCGCCTGGTGCATAAATTCAGCAAAAAAACAGAACCGCCCAGTTTCGGACGATTCTGTTTGGGGCAAACTAAGCAAAAGGCAGATTTTTTATTCTTCTTCCAGCAATCGAAGCCCGGCCGTGTCGGTCACAGGCAGCGAGAAGCAGATGGCGCAGGCTTTGGTGTCGGTACCGGCGTGCTGCATAATTGCCGACATAATCGCGCGGCGCAGTTCAGACCGGACGACGATGAAGATCATCTCTTTGTCGCTGGCCAGCGAGATGCCGAAGAACTTTTCGGCGCCTTCCATCCCGGCGCCCTTGGCATGGATGACGGTGCCGCCGGTGGCGCCGGCCGCGCGGGCGGCCTCCATGATTTGCTCGTTGTAGCCGTAATTGGCGATAACCAGCAGCAGCTCGTGATCGGTGTCTTTCATGGTCGATTCCGCTCCTTTTTCAAACGCTTGATTTTCGGTCAAAAATTGCAGGGTACGCTTGCCGTCGATGCTGCTCAGCGGGACGATAAATGCGATGCCCGTGCCGGGCACGTCGATCCGCAGGTCGCGCCGCAGATCGTGCCGCAATTCCAGCCATTTGGCATCTGTGACCAGGTTGGTCAAAATGCACTTGTCGCTTTGTTCCAGCCCCAGGCAGCGCAGGGTTTCGCTGCTGGCGGTACCGAACGCCAGCGAGACGAACTGCGGGGTGATTCCGCGGTCGTTGTAGAACCGCATAAACGATTGGAGTCGGCTGCGCTCCGTGATCGTTACCATCATATACAGTGTATTGGACACAATGCTCCTCCTTTTTGCGGCCGGTTACAGCTCGATGATTGCATCGTCGGGCAGTTCGGCAAAACGGTCGGTCGGGACGGGCTGATTGCGCTCGGCTTTGCGGGTGCGGTGCTGATACAGCAGCCCCAGCGCCTGAATGGTAAGCAACGGCGTCATGGCGACCATCGCGACGACGCCGAACGCGTCCATCATCGACCCGCCCAGCGCTGCGCATCCGCCCATTGCGAGCGGGAGCAGAAACGTTGCGGTCATCGGCCCGGAAGCCACGCCGCCGGAGTCGAACGCGATGGCGGTAAACAGTTTCGGTGTGTAAAACGACAACCCAATGGCCAGAATATAACCGGGTACCAGCAGCCACAAAACGGAAATCCCCGTCAGCACCCGCAGCATCGCCAGCCCAACGGATACGGCGACGCCGATCGACAGACTGCGTTTCATCGCCGAACCGGGAATGGCGCCGTCGGTCAGCTCTTCCACCTGACGCATCAAAACGTAAATCGCCGGTTCCGCCATAACGATAAAGTATCCGATCAGCATCCCGACCGGGATCAGAATCCAGCGGCAGGGGAGCGCCGCCAGCGTTTGGCCCAGGTAATAGCCCATCGGCATGAACCCGAAGTTCGCGCCCGTCAGGAAGATCACCAGTCCGGCGTATGTATAGCCAATCCCAACGGCAATCCGGATGCGTTTGGCGCGCGGCAGCCGCAGTGCGATCAGATCGAACACCGTGAAAAATACGGCGATCGGCAGCAGCGAAACGGCAATTTCTTTCAGATAAGCGGGCAGCGCCTCGCCAAGCAGGCGGCGCAGATCGATGGAATCGGCCACCTCCGGTACGACGACGGCCGAAGACTGCGCACCGTCCGGCTGGTAAATCAGACCCAGCAGCAGTACGGCCAAAATCGGACCGATGGAACTGAGCGCCACCAAACCAAAGCTGTCGTTGGCGGAATGTTTGTCGCTTCGGATGGCGGACACACCGATGCCCAGCGCCATGATAAACGGAACGGTCATCGGACCGGTGGTCACGCCGCCGGAGTCAAACGCGACGGCGACGAAATCCTGCGGGATCAGCGCAGCCAGCACGAACACGATGCCGTAGCACACGACCAGCAGCCGGTTCAGCGAAATGCCCAGCAGCATACGGAGCATCGCGACGCACAGAAACAGCCCGACGCCGACCGCGACGGTCGCAATCAGCACGGCGTTCGGCACTGACTGCACCTGCTGCGCCAGCACCTGCAAATCCGGTTCCGACACGGTAATCAGCACGCCGAGCGCAAACCCCAGCAGCAGCATCACATGCGCTTTCCGGGTCTGCGTCATTCGGGTACCGATCAGCTCGCCCATCGGCGACATCGCCGTGTCGGCTCCCAGCGTGAACAGCATCATGCCCACAACCAGCATGGCCGCGCCGGTCAAAAAAACAATCAGCGTTCCGGATGGAATCGGCACAATGGTGAAGCCCAGGATGAGAACAATGACGCCGACAGGCAGCACCGCGCCGAGCGCTTCGGTAAATTTGGCACGAATGGGATGCGTAAACAATTTCAAAATATGCTCCTCCTGTTCGGTCGGGTGGATACCGGGATACATTTTTTGTTTATTATAACATGGCACGCAATCCGGAAGTGTTACATCGTTGTAAATTCTTTGCCGAAAAATTAAAATAATTTTTGTAAACTGCAATCAATTGCGAATAATCTGCGCGTTCCCTTGACAAATCGCTTTTTTTGTGCCAAAATATATGCAGTGAGGAGGATGAATCAGGCGAATGGGATTTATCATACGGTCGGAATTCGACCCCAGGTTTGCGCCGGTGATGGTGAAGTATGCCGTGCTGGGCGGCCACTACTGCTGCCACTGGCACAAATGCTATGAACTGATATACATCGAGCGCGGTCGCGCAACGCTGATGTCCAATCTGCGGCCGATTGCCCTGTCCGCCGGGTATCTGGCATGGATACCGCCCGGCGTGGTGCACGATTCGATTGCGGAATCGGACGATTGCCGCGCATTGGTAATGCAATTCGACTCCAAATTGATGGAATTGGGCGGGTATCTGCGTACACTGCCTGAATACCTCCAACGCGTGTACTATCAGCACAGCAACGGCGCGATGGCCGGCGCCGTACAGGGCGTAGACAAGCTGCTGCCGGACGTTTCCACATGGCAGCACCGCAGCATCGCGCCCGGCGCAACGTTCGGCTGGATCGGGATGATTTTTCAGGTACTGGAACTGCTGTCCGATCAGTGCGGCGCACCGGGCTGGGGCGCGCTGCCGCATATTTCGCCGGAAATCGACGCGCTGTGCCGGTACATTGAACAGCACCCGCGCCGGCATCATTCGCTGCGCGATTCGTCGGCATGGTGCGGTTTTTCGGAGGCGTATTTCTCCAAAAAGTTCCACGCCGAAATCGGAATCACATACAAAGGCTACGCGGACTACATCCGGATGGGCGAGGCGCAGAAAATGCTGATCGTGGAGCATTGCTCCGTAACGGACACGGCCGCCGCGCTGGATTACCAAACCCCGCAGGGCTTTTGCCGGTCGTTCCGGCGTGTAACGGGGCACACGCCGACCGCCTGCCTGCGGATGGTAGCGCCGAAGTGGAAAGTATTTGATGAATATGATGAATATGAAGAGGATGATTTCTGATGTACAAAATCATTTATATGATCAAACGCATCCTGGGCATGAATTATAAGGAATTCTTTCAGGATATCGGCGTGATGCACCGGCAGAGCGGCAAAAGCCGGATAGCGCTGTTTTTTGACGTGATCTGGTGCGGGCTGCGGTACGGCTGCGGCCGCGCGGATTACCGGCTGTTTGAATTCTGGCGGCTCAGCGCCAAGCAGCGTGCGACGTTTTTGACCCGCGCGAAAAACAACTGGATCGTGCGCACGTACAATCAGCCGGGCTGGCGCTGCGTGCTGGAAGATAAGGTACAGTTCAATCAATTTTACCACGATTTGCTGGGTCGAAAATGGATCGATCTGCGTACGGCGGCGCTGCCGGAATTTTCCGAATTCATGCAGGGCTTGGACGCGATCATCGCCAAACCGCTGGCCAAATCGGGCGGAACGGGGATCGAAAAATTGCACCGCGCGGACTATGCGTCCGACGCGGAGCTGCTGGCGTATTTGCAGTCGCACGACTTTGGTCTGGCCGAGGAATGCCTGGTTCAGGTGCCGGAACTGGCGGAATACAATTCCTATTCGGTCAACACCTACCGCATCTGCACAATTTTGATCGACGGTACGCCGCATGTGCTGTACTTTTATGTGCGCGTCGGGAGCGGGCACCGTGTGGTGGATAATCTGCACTCCGGCGGCATCACCTGCCCGGTAGATCCCCAAACCGGCCGCATCAAATATCCGGGGTATTCGGCCTATTTGGGCGAACGCCGGACGTATACCGAGCATCCGGAAACGCATCACAAATTTGTGGGTGAACAGCTGCCGATGACGCAGGAAGCCATCGCGCTGGCCTTTACGGCGGCGCGCCGCCTGCCGCAGGTAGCGTACGTCGGCTGGGACATCGCCATCACGCCGAACGGCCCGGCGCTGATCGAAGGCAACCCGTTCCCCGGCCACGACCTGCTCCAACTGCCGCCGCACGCGCCGGACGGCATCGGCGTGCTGCCGGAGTTCCGGGAAATCATCCCCGACCTGTGATTATTTGAATTGTGCCGCCGCCGCGACGGCCAGCTGGTCGCAGCGTTCGTTTTCGGGGTGACCGGCGTGGCCACGCACCCACACCATCGTGACTTCGTGCCGGGCGCACAACGTCAGCAGCTCGTCCCACAGCTCCGGATTCACGGCTTTTTCGGTGCGGTTCCGCATCCATCCGTTGGCACGCCACTTGGCAGCCCAACCCTTGGTAATTCCGTTGATGACGTACTGCGAATCGCTGTACAGCGTGACCTGGCACGGTTCCCGCAGCGCGCGCAGCCCGGTGATGGCCGCCATCAGCTCCATCCGGTTGTTGGTGGTGACCGCCTCGCCGCCGCTCAGCTCTTTTTCCGCCGCACCGTAACGCAAAATGACGCCGTATCCGCCCGGTCCCGGATTGCCGGAGCACGCGCCGTCTGTAAAAATTTCAACTTGTTTCATGGGATTCATCTCGCTTTCATACGTTTTATTATAGCACAGAACCTGCGGGCTGAAAAGAGAAAACCGGAAAATATTTTGTGCCAAACCGATTGAACCGCGCGAAATTCGCACAACCTATGCGAAGGGGCTTGACAGGGTATTGTTTTTGCGGTAAAATATACGAATCGCCAGCCAAAAGAATCCCGCTTGAATTGGGCATTACGACGAATATTTTAGAAATTATATACACATTTTTGGAGGAATTATTAGTGGCAAATGAAGAAAAATTGAATACAAATAATGAAGATACGGCGCGCAAACCCGTCCGCCGCAGTTGGAGCCGGAGCAAAAAGACATCGACTGGAAAAGATGCCGAAAAGAAGAAATCTGCCGCGCTGACGGACGCGCAGTCCGCGTCCAAACCGGCCAAGTCCGCAAAACCCGCCGCCAAGTCCGCAGCAAAAGCGCCCGCCAAAGCGCCTGCCAAATCGAGCCGGACGAAGCCGAACAAACCGGCCGCAGCGGCGAAGGCCCCGGCCAAAGCGCCGAAAGCGTCGCCCCGCGCCCGTACCGGGCGGAAATCGAACGACCGGGTGCGCATTTCCTTCCTCGGCGGTCTGAATGAAATCGGCAAGAACATCACGCTGTTTGAAACGGATCAGGATATTGTTCTGGTGGACTGCGGTATGGCGTTCCCGGAAGAAGACACCCCCGGCATCGACTGTGTGATCCCGGATTTTACCTATGTGGTAAAGAATAAAGACAAAGTGCGCGGCATCGTGTTGACGCACGGCCACGAAGATCATATCGGCTCGCTGCCGTACCTGCTGAAAGAATTGAATATCCCTGTATATGGGACGCGCCTGACGCTTGGCCTGGTGGAAGGTAAGCTGCGCGAACACGCACTGCTGGATCGTGCGCATCTCAACGTGGTCAGCGCCGGTCAAATGGTAAACTTCGGGACGATCCAGGTGGAGTTTATTCATGTAAACCATTCGATCCCGGATGCGGTTGGTTTTGGCATTCACACCCCCGCCGGTACCATCGTGATGACCGGCGACTTCAAGATTGATACCACGCCCATTCAGGGCGAAATGATTGACCTGGCGCGGTTTGCGGAGCTGGGACGCGAAGGCGTGCTGGCGCTGTTGTCCGATTCGACCAATGCCGAACGCCCGGGCTTTACCGCCAGCGAACGCACAGTCGGCGATTCGTTCGACAAACTGTTCCGCCAGGCGCAGGACAGCCGAATCATCATCGCGACGTTCGCGTCCAATATCCACCGCGTCCAGCAGATTATCAACTGCGCGCAGAAATACGGCCGCAAGGTCGCGCTCAGCGGCCGCAGCATGGTGAACGTGATGTCGGTCGCAATGGAGCTGGGCTACCTCGATGTACCGGAAGGGCTGCTGATCGATATCGGCGACCTGAACCGCTATGCGCCGCAGCAGCTGGTACTGATTACCACCGGCAGTCAGGGCGAACCGATGAGCGCGCTGTCCCGCATGGCATATGGCGATCACCGCAAAGTGATGGTCGGCAAAGGCGATTTCATCATCATTTCGGCCAACCCGATTCCCGGCAACGAAAAGACTGTCGGCCGCGTCATCAACGAACTGATGAAACTCGGCTGCCATGTCGTGTACGAATCGATGTACGAAGTTCACGTGTCGGGTCACGCCTGCCAAGGCGAGTCCAAAATCATCATGGGGATCACAAAGCCCAAATTCTTCATCCCGGTGCATGGCGAACAGAAGCACTTGCAGAAAAACGCTGAGCTGGGTCGCCTGATGGGCATCCCGCCCGAAAATATTTTCATCGGTTCCATCGGCAGTACGGTCGAGCTGACGCCGGATTCGCTCGAACAGGTGGCGGATGTACCGGCCGGCCGCGTATTGGTGGACGGTTTGGGCGTCGGCGACGTGGGCAGCGTGGTGCTGCGGGATCGCAAGCATCTGGCGGAAGACGGTCTGCTGGTCATCGTATGCGTGATCGACCCGACGACCGGAACGATTGTTTCGGGGCCAGACATTGTGTCCCGCGGATTTGTATATGTGCGCGAATCCGAATCGCTGATGCACGACGTGCGCGAAGTCGCGCTGCATACCATCCAAACGTATCTGGCGGAAAATTTCCACGATTGGTCGGTC
Source organism: uncultured Eubacteriales bacterium (assembly GCA_905198155.1). GTDB lineage: Bacteria > Bacillota > Clostridia > Oscillospirales > Acutalibacteraceae > RGIG4076. Next base: position 91,020 of record CAJKBQ010000004.1, on the reverse strand, counting down.
GTCAAAACCAAAACGAAAGACGCCGTCGGCAAGCTGATTTTCGAGCGTACGAAGCGTGACCCGATGATCCTGCCGGTGCTGATGGAAGTGTGATGTCCGCCGAACCGCAAAGGAGGCTGAACCGGAAATGAAAAAACGCATCTGGATCCATTCGCCGATCACCGTGGCGCTGCTGGCAATTATTGTGCTGCTGGCGGTGCAGAATTACCTGCTGTCCGGCGCGCAGGCGTACGGACACCTGGTGTTTCAGATTTTCTGCGTGGTTGCGGCGGTGCTGATTATCGCGCTCAGCCAGTGGACGTTCGGCCGCTATTTGAAGTCGATGGTGGCGGCGGCAGGCAAGGTGCTGACTTCGACGCAGCGCGACGCATTGGATCAATACCCGTTTCCGGTCGCACTCGTCGGCGAGCGCAACGATCTGGTGTGGTGCAACCGCCGGTTTTCCGGTTCGGTCGGCGCGACGGAGAACTTTCTGGGCGAAAACATCGCCGAGTATCTGTCCGGCCACACCGTGACCGAAATCCCGGAGGACGGGCTGGATGTCGAAGTTTCCAACAAGCTGTATACCGTGTACTGCAACCGGCTGCCGGACGACGGCGCCTACCGGTATTTGCTGTATTTCATCGAGAATACGCAGTTCAAAACCATTGCGGCCGAATACAAAAAAACCCGCCCGGTGGCAGCGCTGATCGTATTTGATAATATGGACGAAATCTCCAAGCTGGCCAAGCCGGGCGAAATGTCGCAGATTTCGGCCGATGTGGAGATGAAAATCGTTCACTGGGTCAACGAAATCGGCGGATTCATGACGCGCACCTCGGCAGGGCATTATCAGATTATTTGGGAAGCGCAGCATTTGGAGCGCGCGATCGAGCGGAAGTTCGATCTGCTGGACGCCGTGCGCACGATTCAGCTGCCCGGCAAAGTGAATGTGACGCTGTCCATCGGTGTCGGCGGCGACGGCGCGACCCTGCGCGACTGCGCCGATATGGCCGGTCAGGCACTGGATATGGCGCTGGGGCGCGGCGGCGACCAGACGGTTGTGAAGCTGGGCGCGGACTATCAATTTTTCGGCGGCGTTTCCAAAGGCATCGAAAAGCGCAGCAAGGTTCGCGCGCGCGTGGTGGCCAATGCGTTGTCCACGCTGTTTGAAGGCGCAGAACATATCTTTGTCATGGGGCACCGCAATTCGGATCTGGACTGTGTCGGCGCGGCCGTGGGGATTTCCTATCTTGCGCGGGCGCGGTTTGGGAAAGAAGCCCACATCGTAATCGACCCGGCCTCCACCGTCGCAACGCCGCTGTTGGAATCGTTCCGCGCGGCAGGGCAGTCGGGGCTGTTCCTCACGCCGAAACAGGCGCTCAGCCAAATCGACGAGCGGTCGGTGCTGGTGATTGTGGATACGCATTCGCGCGACTTCCTCGAAAGCCGCGAAGTGTACGATGCGTGCAAGCAGGTGGCGGTCATCGACCATCACCGCAAAATGGTCAATTACATCGACCGTGCCGTGATTTTCTATCACGAACCGTTCGCATCGTCCGCATCCGAAATGGTTACGGAGCTGATCGATTACCTGACCGACGGCCGGATGGATCCGCTGCAAGCCGAAGCGCTGCTGTCCGGCATCATGCTGGACACGAAGAATTTCGTGCTGAAAACCGGTGCGCGGACGTTCGAAGCCGCGGCATTTCTGCGCAAAAACGGCGCCGACCCGGTGGAAGCCAAGCGGCTGTTTGCCAACAGCTTTGAAAGCTACCAGGAAAAATACGAATTCATTTCGAGCGCCGAACTGTATCACGGCATGGCCATTGCAGTCGGCACGCGCAGCGACGGCGATTTCCGCGTGGTGGCCGCGCAGGCGGCGGACGAATTGCTGGGCATTTCGGGCGTGGACGCATCGTTTGTGCTGTTCCCGTTCGGCAACGGGGTCAACGTATCGGCCCGGTCGTTCGGGCGGATTAACGTGCAGTTAATTATGGAAAAAATTGGCGGCGGCGGACATCTGACGATGGCCGGCGCGCAGCTGCCGGACATGACGCCGCAGCAGGCGCGCGACCGCGTGGTGCAGGCGATTGACACTTTTCTGGCAGATCGTGCTGCGCCGGTGGAAAAGCCCGCGTCGCCGTAATTCATATGAAATGATTGAAATTAATTCATTGAAAGGAAGTTGTTATACATGAAAGTTGTATTGCTGCAAGACGTGAAAGGTTCCGGGAAAAAAGGCGAAATGGTAAACGTGTCGGACGGATACGCCCGCAATTTTCTCTTCCCGCGGAAGCTGGCCAAGGAAGCCAACGCGCAGGTGATGAATGAGCTGCGCGAGCGCGAAGCGTCCGCACGCTATCGTGAAGAAACCGAGCGCAAGGCTGCGCAGGAAGCCGCAGCCCGCATCAATGGCAAAACGGTGAAGCTGTTCGCCAAAGCCGGTCAGGGCGGCCGGCTGTTTGGCTCCGTGACGGTCAAAGAAATTGCCGACGAGCTGAAAAAGAATTTCAACCTCGACATCGACAAGCGCAAAATTGTCCTGTCTCAGGACATCAAAGCATTCGGCACCTACGAGTGCGAAGTGAAGCTGTACAACGGCATCAGCGCCAAACTGTACGCCATGGTGTCCGAACTGGAAGCATAATCCCGCATCCGGCTCGGCCGGATGAACCGAAGGAAAGGAGCCGCCGCAGAGATGGACGAGAAAATCAAACCGACCGCCGGGTACGACGGGCTGAGCCTGCCGTACAGCCCGGAAGCGGAGCAGTCGGTGCTGGGCGCAGTCCTGCTGGATGCTTCCTGCCTGGACCGCGTGATGGAATTGCTGCCGTCGCCCCAGTATTTTTACCTGGAAAAGCACCGCACCATTTATACCATCATGCTCGAAAAGCTGACCGCCGGGCAGAAAATCGATTTTGTGACGGTGCTGGATCGGCTGCGGATGGAACGCACGTTCGACGAAACCAGCGACAAAACGTACCTGCTCCAGCTGGCCAATTTGGTGCCCAGCATCGCGAACGTTGAAACGTACGCGCAGATTGTGCGCGACAAATACAACGTGCGCGCGCTGATTACTGCTGCGCGCGATATTATCGAAACGGCGACGGACGGCGCTTCCGACCCGGCTGAGCTGTTGGACGCCGCCGAAGAAAAAATCCTCGGCATTCGCGGCGATGCGCGTACGACCGGGCTGGAACCGATCCGAACCATCCTGATCAAAGCGTACGATACGCTCGGCAAGCTCAACGAATCCGACCCCGACGCCATGCGCGTCCCGACCGGCATCGCCGCGCTCGACGACGTGATTTTCGGCTTGAATAAAACCGACCTGGTGCTGCTGGCCGCGCGTCCCGGTATGGGCAAAACCAGCTTTGCGCTGAATATTGTGCGCTATGCGGCGCTGAAAGCGCAGAAGCGCGTCGCTTTTTTCTCGCTCGAAATGAGCAAGGAGCAGTTGGTGATGCGGCTGTTGTCGTCGGAAGCGCTGATCCCCAGCGACCGGCTGCGCAGCGGAAAACTCCAACCCGGCGATTGGAGCAAAATGGCGCAGGCATCGGACGTGCTCAGCCGCACGGAGATGTATTTTGACGATACCCCCGGCATCACCGTCCCCGAAATGAAAGCCCGCTTGCGTCGCTTGGGCGGCGTGGATTTGGTTGCCATCGACTACCTGCAGCTGATGTCCTCGTCCGGCGCGCGCCATTCGGACAACCGCGTGCTCGAAATATCGGACATCACCCGCAGCCTGAAAAATATGGCCAAAGAATTTGACGTGCCGGTGCTGACGCTGTCGCAGCTGTCGCGCAGCACCGAAAAGCGCGAATCGCACCGGCCAATGCTGTCCGACCTGCGGGATTCCGGCTCCATCGAGCAGGATGCGGATATCGTGATGTTCCTTTACCGCGACGAATACTACAAAGACGGCAACGCCGAAGAAAAAGCCGATGTCAACGAAAGCGAGTGCATCGTGGCCAAAAACCGTCACGGCCGCACCGATACGGTCAAGCTGCACTGGCAGGGCGAGTTCACGCGCTTCACCGGTCAGGACATGGTGCACCGCAATGGTTGATCTGGCGCAGGGACTGGCGGAAACACCCTATCGCGCCGGGGACGGCATCGTCGCAGCGGTGTCCGGCGGCGCGGATTCCATGGCAATGCTGGACGGCCTGGTGCGCCTGCCCATTGCCCCCCTGACGGTGGTTCACGTCCATCACGGCATCCGCGGCGCAGAAGCCGACCGCGACGCCGCGCTGGTGGAAAGCTGGTGCGCATCGCACGGCATTTCGTGCCGCGTGTACCGCGTAGATATCCCGGCGCAGGCCGCCCGGGAGAAAATCGGGCTGGAAGAATGCGGGCGTCGGGTGCGCTATCAATTGTTGGCCCAAACGGCCGACGAAGTGGGCGCCCGGTGGATCGCAACAGCGCACACGCTGTCGGATCAGGCGGAAACCGTCCTGCTGAATTTAACGCGCGGCGCCGGACCGGCTGGCCTGTGCGGGATTCCGCGCGTGCGCGGCCGGATTTTGCGGCCGCTGCTGTCGTTTACGCGCGCCGAAATCGAAGCATACTGTGCCGCCCGCCAGCTCCCGTTCGTGCAGGATTCAACCAACGGCGACGACGCATATGCCCGCAACCGCATCCGCAATCAGGTGATTCCGGCGCTGCGCACTTTGAACCCGCAGCTGGAGCACGCTGTGCTGCGCATGACGCGCCAAATGCAGGCGGAGCACGACTTCGTGGTGCAGACGGCGGCTGCGCTGTGCGCATCGTCCGCGCAGCCGGACGGATGGCGCGCCGTGGCGCTGGCGGATGCCCCGTCGGCTGTGTGCAGCGAGGCACTGCGGCAAATCTGCGCCGCCCGCGGGATCCGGCACGATCTGTCGGATCGGCACATCGCCCAGCTGACGCACGTTCTGCGCGCCGGCGGCGCGGTCGATTTGCCCGGGGGCGTGCGCATACAGTGCAGCGCCGGAATTTTGTCGTTTGCTGCGGTGCCGGTCGATGAACCGACGCCGCTGATATTGTCTGTTTCGTTGCCAATACGCGCAAAATGGTGCGGACGGCAGCTTTTTTTAGCGGAATCGTGCGGAAATGCGGAATCTGCACAGAAAATTTACAAAAAATCTTTATCTGATTCGCTCGACTATGATACAATAACAAAATCAAAGCAAGTGCAATTGCGCAGCCGACGCCCCGGAGACGAAATCCGACCGGTGGGGCGCGGCATTACCAAGACCGTCAAAAAATTCATGAATGAGGCAAAAATTCCGGCAGACCGCCGCAGCCGTATCGCCATTTTGGAAGTGGACGGCCGTATCGCGTGGGTCGAAGGACTCGGCACGGCAGAGTGGGCAGCGCCCACAGGCCCGCGGCAGATCCGGATTTGGATGGAGGAGTTGCCATGTCCAGCGTTTCCCCGATGAATGACATCGAAAAGGTATTTTACAACGAAACAGAAATTCAGCGCGTCGTGACGCAGATTGGCCGTCAGATTACAGCGGATTACCAGGACAAAGATCTGTTGCTGGTGTCGATCCTGAAAGGCTCCGTGATGTTTATGACCGACCTGATGCGGCAGGTGAATCTGCCGTGCGCGATCGACTTCATGGCGGTGTCCAGCTACGGTTCCGGCACCAAAACCACCGGCGTCGTGCAGATTTTGAAGGATTTGTCGCACCCGATCGAGGGCAAAGACGTGCTGATTATCGAAGATATTCTGGACAGCGGGATGACGCTGGACTATGTGATGCATATGCTGTGGGCGCGCAATCCGCGCAGCCTGCGAATCTGCACGCTGTTCGACAAACCGTCGCGTCGCCAGGCCGATATTCATGCGGACTACGTCGGTTTTGAAGTGCCGGACGAATTTATCGTCGGATACGGCTTAGACTATGATGAGAAATACCGGAATCTCCCGTTTATCGGTGTGTTGAAGCCGTCGGTCTATCAAAAATAATGTGGTTCCCCGGAGCCGAAAGGAGTGATCTCATGGATTCTCGCAAGAATTTGCGCAGTATATTATTGTATGTCGGTATCCCGATCATCGTCCTGATCGTTATCGGGTTTGCGCTGAATCAGCGGACGGTTCCGTCCGTCAAATATTCCAGCGTGATCGAGTACTTTGAAAAAGATCAGGTGTCGGAGTTTGAGCTGGATCTGGGAACCGGCGCGTGCGCGATCAAACTGCGCAGCGACGCCAACAAGGTCATCACATATCAGGTCCCGAACGTGTCGCTGTTTCTGGAAGATGTGCGGTCCTACGTTCAGTCGTACAACGAAGCGCACCCCGACGATAAGATCGTATACAACTACCTGCCGCGCAAAGAGACCAGCGTGCTGGTTCAGCTGCTGCCGTACCTGCTGATGGTGGTGGCGATGGGCGCAATATACTTCTTCATGTTCCGCAAGATCAGCAGCACGATGGGCGACGCAGGCAAGCAAATGAACTTTGGCCGCGCGCGCGTCAAGCATTTGAACGACGAAAAGCGGAAAACGACGTTTGCGGACGTCGCGGGTGCGGATGAAGAAAAAGAAGAGCTGCGCGAAATTGTCGAATTCCTTAAAAATCCCAAGAAATACGATAATTTGGGTGCTCGAATCCCGAAAGGCGTGCTGCTGGTTGGCCCGCCGGGCACCGGTAAAACGCTGCTGGCGCGCGCCGTCGCAGGCGAAGCCGGGGTGCCGTTTTTCTCGATTTCCGGTTCCGACTTTGTGGAAATGTTTGTCGGTGTCGGCGCATCGCGTGTGCGCGATTTGTTCGACCAGGCGAAGAAAAGCTCGCCGTGCATCGTCTTTATCGACGAAATCGACGCGGTCGGCCGTCAGCGCGGCGCCGGATTCGGCGGCGGACACGACGAACGCGAGCAAACGCTGAACCAGCTGCTGGTGGAGATGGACGGTTTCGGTTCCAACCAGGGCGTGATTATGATCGCAGCCACCAACCGGCCTGATATCCTTGACCCGGCGCTGCTGCGGCCCGGCAGGTTCGACCGTCAGGTGATGGTTGGCCGCCCCGACATCAAAGGCCGCGAAGAAATCCTGAAAGTCCATGCGCGCGGGAAGCCGCTCGCTCCGGATGTTGAACTGTCTGTAATTGCCAAATCGACGGCCGGTTTCACCGGCGCCGACCTCGAAAATCTGCTGAACGAAGCGGCACTGCTGGCCGCCCGGCGCGACCGCAAAGCGATTACCATGCAGGAAATCGAGGAAGCGACGATCAAAGTCGTCGTCGGAACCGAGAAAAAGTCGCATGTGATGACCGAACGCGAAAAGAAACTGACAGCGTACCACGAAGCCGGTCACGCGATTGTCACCTACTACTGCCCCACGCAGGATCCGGTGCATCAGATTTCGATCATTCCGCGCGGCATGGCCGGTGGATTCACCATGTCGCTGCCGTCGGAGGATAAATCCTACCGCGCGCGCGGCGAGATGTACGAAGATATTGCCGTGCTGCTGGGCGGCCGCGTGGCCGAAGCGCTGATTCTCAAAGATATTTCCACCGGCGCGTCCAATGACATTGAGCGCGCGACGGCGCTGTCCCGTTCCATGGTGACGAAGTACGGCATGAGCGACAAGCTCGGCCCGATCTCCTACGGCTCCGACAACGACGAGGTGTTCCTCGGCCGCGATATGGGTCACATCCGCAACTATTCCGAGGAAATCGCGTCCGAAATCGACGCCGAAATCCGCCGGATTGTCGGCGATGCCTACGCCAAAACGGAGCAGATTCTGCGGGATCACATCGACCAGCTGCACGTTGTCGCGCAGTACCTGATCGAACACGAAAAGGTGGAAGGCAAGAAATTCAAAGCGCTGATGGAAGGCAAGCCGGAAACGGAACTCCCGGCCGAAGCACCGGCCGCGGATGGCCCGCAGCCGATTGCGCCGCCGTCGGATCACCGCACTGCGGAATAACTTCAAATTTTCAACCGCCCGCCCGTGCCGCGCTGCATGGGCGGGCAGTTTGCTGTCTGCACATCGCTGGACGCAAAAAGCGGGGCGGCTCCGAAAGAGAACCGTCCCGCTCGCAATGTTGATGCAGGAAAAGCCGAAATCAGCCTTCCAGTTTTTTCAGATACTCAAAGCAGATGCGCGCTTCGGTGATGCCGTCCGGCGTGCAGGTCCCGCTTTCGACCACCATCGGGATCCCCAGCTCGATCGCCTTGCGGTACACGGCTGCGACCGGCGCAGTACCCATGCCCAGCGGCGTGCCGTGGCCGTCGGCCGATCCGTCTTTGATGTGAATGAAATCCAGACGGTCTTTGTACTGCTCCATCAGCGCGACCGGGTCTTTACCGGCAACATATGCCCAGTAAGTGTCAATCTCCAAGTGCAGCTTCGTGCGGTTGACCAGCTCGTCGTACGGGACGTAGCCTTCATCCATCGTTTTGAATTCTTTGTGATGGTTGTGGAAGCCCATGTGGAACCCGGCGGCTTCCAGCTTCGGCAGCACGTTGTTGACGTCGGCGATAAACTGGTCGAGCGTTGCGCGCGTCCACAGGTCGGTGCCCGGAATGATGTAGTTGTGGTTGCCAATGGCCTTGTGATATGCAACAGTCGCGTCAAAATCGGACAGCAGCGGAGCGATGCCGCTGTGTGTACCGGAGGTTTTCAGCCCGTATTTGTGCAGCATTTCGGCCACTTCGTCCGCCGTGTGGTCAAAGAACCCGGCGAATTCTACGAACCTGTACCCGATCTCTGCAACCTGGCGCAGCGCTTCGTCCAGGCTTTTGCTCGACAAATCGCGCACACTGTACAATTGAATGCCATATTCCATGATGTGTTTACTCCTTTGTGCGTTTTATTTTATTCAAACCCGGAATCAGATTTCCGGAATTTTGACCTCAATTTCGTGTCCTAATTCCGCGGATTTGACGATGTGATCGATGATCGCCTGATTGTACAGAATCTGCGACGACGGCGCCAGCACCGGCGTGCCGAACTTAATCGCGTCCAGGAACGAGCGAATCTTGGTGTCCCACAGAATTGTCCAGTTGGGCGTTTTGGTTTTGTTTTCGATGATCGGGATCACTGTTTCGGTGCGCTGACCGGCAACGTCGTGATACAGCGTCATCGGGCCGCCGACGGTGCCGTTCCAGCAGTCGGTGGACGGAATGCGCAGCGCGCCTTCGGTGCCGAAAATAATCGTGTCGCCGGGCGTGTCGGGATGCATCGCCCACGAAATGCGGAAGTCCAGGATGATGCCGCCTTCCAGCCGGACGAACGCCGCTGCGAAGTCGTCCACACTGAACCGTGCAGCATTTTCTGCCGCCGTGTGGGTTTTATCCGCCGTCGCGTACTTCGGATTGGTGCCGAAAAACGCCGATTTGTAGCCGCTGACGGTCAACGGCTTCGGGTAGCCGATGGCATTGAGTACCATGTCGAGCGAATAGCATCCAATATCGCCCAGCGCACCGATTCCGGCCGTGCGATCCTCGATGAACGTGCTGTTCGGAATGCCGCGCCGCCGGCCGCCGCCGGTCTGAATGTAATAAATCTGCCCCAGCGTGCCGGATTCGACGATTTTTTTGATCATTTTCATGTTTTCGTCGCCGCGCGGCTGGAACCCGATCGACAGCACTTTTCCGCTCTTTTTCTCGGCCCGCATCACTTCTACCGCTTCCTCGGTGGTGACGGTGAACGGTTTTTCCAGCAGCACATTGACGCCGGCGTTCAGCGCGTCAATGGCGCACACCGCGTGCTGGCGGTTGTACGTGCAGACGCTGACGGCGTCCAGCTGCTCGTTTTGGAGCATTTCGCGGTGGTCGGTGTAGCAATGCACGCCTTCCAGCCCGAATTCCTCAAAGAAAGCCTCCGCTTTCCCCGGCACAATGTCCGCGCCCGCGACGATCTCTACATCGTCCATGTGCAGGTACGCCTTCATGTGGTTGTGGGCGATCCCGCCGGTGCCGATGATGCCGATGCGTAATTTCTGATCCATGATGTTTTGTCATCCTTTCGCTTTTTGCCTCCCCAAGCGGTCATTCCTGGGGGCTTATCTGCATTATAGCACAGCAATTTGAAAAAAGAAACCCTTTTCGGCACATCCGGCAACAAATGACGAAATAAAAGTGAATTTTGGCACGATTACGACGGTTGCGACGTGTCCGGCTGCACGCGCGCGGCTTCTTCTTTGGCGGCCAGCTGCTGATATTCTTCGGCGGCCTGCGCGTCCATCACCTGATCGACCGGCGGCCACGCGGTGTTGGCGGCGTCGCGGTTTTCGACCATTCCGCTGGTGCGGATATCCGGCGATTGCAGCTCCTGCCGGATGTGTTTTTTGTACGCTGCGCGGTGTTTTTTGCGGTCGGCATCGTCTTTGTTGCGCGCCAGCACATAAATCAGGTAAAATGCGCCCGGCGCCAGCAGCAGGCACGCATACGGCAGCCCGACGGCGGATACGCCCGCGCACACGACCGCCGCCGCAATCCCGGCCAGTATTTGTTTCCGGATAATCCCATATACCATCGGCACGGTTCCCAGCGCCAGCCCAATCAGCGCCAGCATCAGCCGCGCGTAAACTTCTTCGCTCACAGCAATCCATCCCTTCGATGCGAATGATTCTTGCTACATATTATAGCATTTTTCCGGTGCAAGGAAAAGCCCTTTCGCGAAAATATTACACCTTCTTCATATTTACCGGCCTTTTTTTCGCAAAAAGGGTTTATTTTTTGCGCGGTACGAAGTATAATAAAAAAGCATCGTTTTTGCACGATTTATGAAAGGAATTCAAAGAAATGAAGACTTTAATCATATACACGTCCCGAACCGGATGCACCCGTCGGCTGTGCAGCAGTTTGCAGCAGTCGCTGTTTGGGGAGATGGTCGAGATTCCGCAGGCACATCCATATAATTCCATTACCGTATATCTGCGGGGGCTGCCTACCGCCATGCGCGGCGGCGGCTGCGCCATCCGCCCGTTGGAAGAAGACGTATCATCCTACGAGCGGATTGTGGTTGCGTCGCCGGTGTGGGCGGATCATGTGTGCCCGCCGGTGACGGCATTCCTCCGGTCGCATGACCTGCGCGGCAAGGAGGTTCATGCGCTGCTGACGTATCGCACCCAGGCGGTGCAGCAGGCGCCGCTGCGAATGAAGGCGCTGATTGAGGCGGCGGAGGCGCGGTGCGCATCGGTGGTGTGTATCCGTGCCAGCGGGGTGCTGATGCAGCGGCTGGACGACGGCCATGCCGCGCTGCGGCTGGATTCCGAACGCGGCATCTACCTGGAGGAACAGGGCGTATAATCCGGCGCGCCGGTGCATACGATAGGATCACCCGAGCTTTTGCAGAAAGGAAGCGATTGCGGTGATCGAACCAAACGACCGTCCGGTGTGGACGGACGACGAAGAAAACCAGTGGATTCCGGCCGAGGATGGGCCGGCAGCGCTGCCGGACGACGAGGACCCGGATCCGTACTCCGAATCGCGCGCATAATTCGCACGCTCCGCCTGCGTTCCGCATATTGTGACAGTGACAAATCAATTTGTCATCACACAGCAAGGAGGATGCGCATGGCAACTTTTTATAATCAGGCAACCTTGTCCTACAACGGGATCAGTACCCAGTCGAACACGACGACGGGCGAACTGGTGGATGTTTTGGCCGTTCGGAAAACGGCGCTGACCGGGACGTACGGTCCCGGCGACCACGTCACTTATGTGATCAGCATCGTCAATTCCGGCACGACGGCGCTCACCGGCCTGACCGTGACCGATAATCTGGGCGCATATACGTTTGACACATCCACGCTGACGCCGCTCACCTACACGGCCGACGCCGTGCGGTACTACGTCAACGGCGTGCTGCAAACAGCGCCGACGGTCGTTGCCGGCCCGCCGCTGGTGTTCAGCGGGATCAGTATCCCGGCGGGCGGCGATGCGGTGCTGGTGTACGAAACGACGCTGAATGCGAGTGCGCCGCTGAATGCGGACAGCACAATCGTGAACACGATTACCGTGACCGGCGACGGGTTGACCACTGCGCCGACGGACACCGAAACGATTACGGTGCGCGCTGAACCGCAGCTGGCGATTACCAAATCACTCAGCCCGACCCAGGTGATGGAAAACGGACAGCTGACCTACACGTTTACCATCGAAAACAGCGGCAATACGGCGGCGGATGCGGCCGACTTGGCCGCGGTGACGGATACGTTCACGCCGCCGCTGCGCGCCATTTCCGTGACCTTCAACGGGACGGCCTGGACGGAACCGACCAACTACACCTACGACGCCGCAACCGGCGCCTTTGCGACCGTTCCGGGGCAGATTACCGTTCCGGCGGCGACGTATGTCCAGAATTCAACGACCAGTGCGTGGACGGTGACGCCGGGGGTCAGCGTGCTGACCGTTACCGGGACGATCTGAATTTTCCGGATATAGTCGAGTGGCGGCGGGGGAAATGGGGCGGAGTATCACTTGCCGCACCGCCGCAAGACCCGTTCGCGCGCGTTCCGGCAACGACGCGCGGACGAAATCGTCCGGTGCTTGCGTGCAGCCCGTCACGGGGATGATCTGAGTTTTCCGGATATAGTCGAGTGGCGGCGGGGGATGGGGAAGCATTCCTTTTTTTCGCCGCCACACGATCAAAAAAATTGCACCCGAATGATTGCCGACGGAGGGCGTGCGGGATGGCACACCCTCCGTCTTTTTGAATTGAAAGAACAGGAAGTGAAATCGAATGCAGCCCATAGGACTTTACATTCATATCCCATTTTGCGACGGAAAATGCCCCTATTGCGACTTTTATTCGATGCGCGGCGATGCAGCGGCGATGGATCGATACACCGACGCCGTTTGCACGTCGCTGACGCATTGGGGCGCGCGCCTTTCCGCGCCCGTCGATACCGTTTATTTTGGCGGCGGAACGCCAACGCTGCTTGGCGCGGCGCGGCTGAACCGAATGCTGGCGGCGGCGCGCGCGGCGTTTGCCGTTGCACCCGACGCGGAGATCACGGCAGAGGCCAACCCGGCGTCCGCGCAGGAACTGCTGTTCCGGGCGATGCGGGCCGGGGGCTTCAATCGGCTGTCGATGGGGCTGCAATCCGCCGACGCGGACGAGCTGCACTTTTTGGGGCGTCGCCATACGGCGGCACAGGCGGCGGAAGCCGTACACGCGGCGCAGGAAGCCGGATTCCGCAATCTTTCGCTCGACCTGATGATCGGGCTGCACGGCCAGACGGCCGATTCGCTGCGCCGGTCCGTGGATTTCTGCGCGTCGCTGGGCGTCCCGCATATTTCCGCATATTTGCTGAAAGTCGAGCAGGGGACGGCGTTCGGCGCGCGCGCGGACAAGCTGGCGCTGCCGGACGACGACGCGCAGGTGGCGCTGTATCACACCGTTTGCGCCGCGCTCCGATCACACGGATACGCGCAGTACGAAATTTCCAATTTTGCGCGCCCCGGCTTCGCCAGCCGCCACAACCTGAAATATTGGCACGATGCGCCGTACCTGGGGATTGGCCCGGCCGCGCATTCGTTTTTGGATGGCCGGCGGTTTTACTATCCGCGTGACATCCGGCTGTTTGAATCGGGTGCGGAACCGGTCGGGGACGGCCGCGGCGGCGATTTTGCGGAATATGCGATGCTGGCGCTGCGGCTGACGGAAGGGCTGCGGGCGGCAGACTGCCGCGCACGGTTTGGACATGGGATTCCGGACGCGATGCGGCGCGCCGCGCAGCCGCTGGTACGCGCCGGGCTGGTTCGGATGACCGACGAGGCGCTGTCGCTGACGGAGGACGGGTTCCTGCTGTCCAACTCAGTGATCGGGATGCTGCTGGACGATGTGCCGTAATGAGCGGCAAATGGCGAATTCATAAAATGTTTACACTTGACCTATTGACAAATGGCAAAGAAAATGGTACATTATTATCATGTTAGCACTCGATGAGTTAGAGTGCTAACGAACATGGAGGTGAGGATATGACGTTGGGCGAACGAAAGCTCCGAATCTTGGCTGCGGTTGTCGAAGCGTATATCCGGACCGGTGAACCGGTCGGCTCCAAGATGATTTGCGAGCGGCTGGGCAATACCGTATCCTCCGCAACCATCCGCAACGAGATGGCCGACTTGGCAGAACGGGGGCTGCTTCAACAGCCGCACACTTCCGCCGGACGGATCCCGACCGGTGCCGGGTATCGGATGTACATTGGCAGCCGGATGGAAAAAGCGGCGCTGTCCGCCAAGGATCAGCGCACGATCGACGCCATGTTGATGGAGTCGGGCAGCGACCCGGAGCACTTGCTGGAAACGGCGGTGCGGTCGCTGGCATTCCTGACCAACTGCGCAACGGTTTCCACCGCGCCGCGCGCCGCATCGACAACGGTGCACAGCGTGCAGGTGGTGCCGGTTGGCCGCCGGACGGCTGTGGTGGTGCTGATGACTTCGGTCGGCATCCTGAAAAACCGGGTATGCCGCTGCGGGTTTGACCTGACGCCCGAAGTGATGCGCGTGATTACGCGGCTAGTGAACGAAAAGGTCATTGGCCGGACGCTGAACGAGCTGACGGTGGCGTATATTCAGTCCATTGCCGCATCGATCGACGAGCTGGTGTTCCTGATTGCGCCGGTGCTGCTGGCCATATTGGAGGCCGTGCAGGATGCGGTGCGGGCCGATGTATACATCGGCGGGCAGGGCAACCTGCTGGATCATTCCGTGTACGGCGACACGCAGATGCGCCCGGTGCTGGACTTCCTGAACCGGACGGAGGACGTCGCGGCGCTGCTGGGCGATGGCCGCAGCGGGCTGCGGATTGGGATCGGCGCAGAGCTGAACCGGCCGGAGCTGCTGAATTGCAGCGTGGTGTCCGTTGGATATCGAATCAACGGGACGCCGTGCGGACGGATTGCGCTGATTGGATCGACGCGGATGAATTACCCGCGGATCATCGCAATTGCAGAATATTTTTCTGAGCGAATCAGTCAGATGCTGACGGATATGCTCCGAAATGAGTAGAAATAAGGAGTTGACGGATTTGGATACCGAAAATAAGCAAGAAACGTGCGCGGCGGCGGAGGCGGCCGAATCGCAGACCGCACAGCAGCCGGAAGCGGAACCGACGCCCGAACAGCAGATGCAGGCGGAGCTGGAATCGCTGAAAGCCCAGCTGGCGGAGCAGAAAGACCAGAACCTGCGGGTGCGTGCGGAGTACGACAATTATCGGAAACGGACGGCGCGCGAGATGGGTGAGATTGCGGCGAATGTCCGGGTGGAAACCGTCAAGGAACTGCTGCCGGTGGCTGACAACATCGAGCGGGCGCTGGCGACGGCCGAGGGAAACGAAGCGGATCTGCGCAAGGGCATCGCGATGGTGCAGCAGCAGATTCAGAACGTGTTCACCAAGCTCAGCATTGAGCCGATCGACGCCGAAAATGTGCCGTTCGATCCCAATGCGCACAACGCCGTGATGCATGTCGAAGACGAGGCAGCCGGCGACAATACCGTGGTGCAGGTGCTGCAAAAGGGTTACAAGCTCGGCGGCAAGGTGCTGCGGTACGCGATGGTCAAAGTCGCGAACTGATTTTGCATGAATCCATCAAGCGATGGTTTCAGATAGATTTTGAATTTTTACTGAATGATTTGCGTAATGCAATGGAGGTTTTTATTATGTCGAAAACGATTGGTATTGATCTGGGTACTACGAACTCTTGTGTGGCTGTGATCGAAGGCGGCGAGCCGGTGGTCATCCCCAATGCGGAAGGCGCGCGCACGACGCCGTCTGTGGTGGCGTTCTCGAAAACCGGTGAGCGCATGGTGGGTCAGGTGGCAAAACGCCAGGCCATTACGAATCCGGAGCGCACGGTTTCGTCCATTAAACGGGAAATGGGCACCGATTACAAAGTACACATCGACGGCAAAGCATATACGCCGCAGGAAATCTCTGCGATGATCCTGCAAAAGCTGAAAGCGGATGCCGAAGCGTATATCGGCGAAAAGGTTGATTCTGCGGTTATCACCGTGCCGGCGTACTTCACCGATGCGCAGCGCCAGGCGACGAAGGATGCCGGTAAGATTGCCGGTCTGGACGTGAAACGGATTATCAACGAGCCGACGGCGGCGGCGCTGTCGTACGGCATCGATAAAGAAAAAGATCAGAAGATCATGGTGTACGACCTCGGCGGCGGTACGTTCGATGTTTCGCTGATCGAAATGGGCGACGGTGTGCAGGAAGTGCTTGCGACGGCCGGCAACAACCGCCTGGGCGGTGACGACTTCGACCAGAAGGTCATCGACTGGCTGTGCGACGGGTTCCGCAGCGAAACCGGCATTGACCTGCGCGGCGACAAAATGGCCATGCAGCGGTTGAAGGAAGCGGCTGAAAAAGCGAAGATTGAGCTGTCCGGCGTGACCAGCTCGCAGATCAACCTGCCGTTCATTACGGCGGATGCGACCGGCCCGAAACACCTGGATATGACGCTGTCGCGCGCGAAGTTTGACGAGCTGACCGCAGATCTCGTTCAGAAGACTGTCGGCCCGGTGAAGCAGGTGCTGTCCGACTCCGGACTGCAATTCTCCGATATCGACAAGGTGCTGATGGTGGGCGGTTCGTCCCGTATTCCGGCTGTCATTGACACCGTGCGCAAGATGACCGGCAAAGAGCCGTTCAAAGGCATTAACCCCGACGAGTGCGTGGCCATCGGTGCGGCGCTGCAAGCCGGTGTGCTCGGCGGCGAAGTCAAAGGACTGCTGCTGCTGGATGTGACCCCGCTGTCGCTGGGCGTTGAGACCAAGGGCGGCGTGACCACCAAGATCATCGAGCGCAACACCACCATCCCGACCAAGAAGAGCCAAATCTTCACCACGGCGGTGGACGGCCAGACTTCCGTAGAGGTTCATGTGCTGCAAGGCGAGCGTGAATTCGCGAAAGACAACAAGACGCTCGGGATGTTCCACCTGGACGGCATTCCGGCGGCGCGCAGCGGTGTGCCGCAGATCGAAGTGACGTTCGACATCGACTCCAACGGCATTGTCCATGTGTCCGCCAAGGAACTGGGCACCGGCAAGGAGCAGAGCATCACCATCACGTCCAACACGAACATGAGCAAGGAGGACGTTGACAAGGCGGTGCGCGAAGCCGAGCAGTACGCGGAGGAAGACAAGAAACGCCGCGAAGCCGTCGATGCGCGCAATGCGGCCGAAGCGCTGGTGCTTTCGACCGAAAAATCGCTCGAAGAGCTGGGCGACAAGGTTCCGGCCGACGAAAAGACCGAGATCGAAGCGAAACTCAACGCCGCCAAGGAAGCGCTCAAAGGCGACGATATGGATCGCATCAATTCGGCGACCGAAGAGCTGAAAAAGGTGTTCTACGCGGCGTATGAAAAAGTCATGAAGAACACGCAGGCTGCGGCCGGTGCGCAGGGTGCGCCGACGGATGCCGGGAACGCGGCGGGCGCTGCGGCGGACGGCGTGTATGACGCAGACTATAAAGACGTGGACGACAACGGCACGCACTGATTGTCCGAAGCGTTGACGATCAGACGGGGGCAGGCACGCGCCTTCCTCCGTCTGATCTTGTGATCGAATTACGGGAGTGATACCCTTGGCAGAAAAACGAGATTACTACGAGGTGATGGGCGTATCCCGCGACGCCTCGGAGGACGAAATCAAAAAAGCATATCGGTCGCTGGCAAAAAAATATCATCCGGATCTCAACCCGGGGGATAAAACGGCCGAGCAGAAATTTAAGGAAGTCAACGAAGCGTACGAAGTGCTATCGGACAAAGACAAGCGTGCACGGTACGACCAGTTCGGCCATGCGGGCGTGGATCCGAACTTTGGGGCGGGCGCAGGCGGCGGTTATACCGGCGGCGTTGATATCGACGATATTTTCGGCAGCATTTTCGGCGGATTCGGCGGATTTGGCGGCGGATTTGGCGGCAGCAGCCGTGCGCGATCCAATGCGCCGCGCCGCGGCCGCGACACCGAAGCACAAATTACCATCACGTTTGAAGAAGCGGCCAAAGGCTGCAAAAAAACGGTAGCGTACAGCTGCATCGACGAATGCCCCGACTGCGGCGGTTCCGGCGCGGCAAAAGGCACGCAGCCCAAAACCTGTACTGCGTGCGGCGGCAGCGGCCAGGTGGTGGTGAACCAGCGGACGCCGTTCGGTACGGTGCGCACCCAGGCGCCGTGCGACAAGTGCCACGGCACCGGCAAGGTAATTGACAGTCCGTGCCGCACCTGCTCCGGTTCCGGCCGGATTCGCCGGTCGCGCAAAGTTGAGATCAATGTCCCGGCCGGGATCGCCGACGGGCAGATGATCAGCGTTGCCAATCACGGCGATGCCGGCGCAAATGGCGGCCCCGCGGGGAATTTGATTGTGGGCGTCAACGTGCGTCCGCATCCGCTGTTCGAGCGGCGCGGCAACGACGTGTGGTGCGAAGTGCCGATCACGTTTACGCAGGCGGCGCTGGGCGCGGAGATCGTGGTGCCGACGCTGGACGGCAAGGTCAGCTATCGCGTCCACGAAGGGACGCAGCCGGGCGATGTGTTCAAGCTGAAAGGCAAAGGCATTACCGGGATCAATACGCGCGTGCGCGGCGACCAATATGTAAAAGTGACGGTGGAAGTGCCGAAAAATCTGACGGAAAAGCAGAAAGAATGCCTCCGCCAGCTTGACGAACTGTCCAACGACCGCAATTACCAAAAGCGCAAAGGCTTTTTCAATACGATTAAGGATATGTTCAGCTAAACGATTTGCAGACGGACGGTTCGTTTTTGCAGCCGCTCCGATCTGCTTTTGCGCGTTTCTGCGATGCAACAGACGAAAGGATGCGTTTTACTATGACAAAGATTGATATTTTCTCCGGCTTTTTGGGCGCTGGAAAAACGACGCTGATTAAAAAGCTGATTCAAGAGGCTTACGCCGGGGAGAAACTGGTACTGATCGAAAACGAATTCGGCGAAATCGGGATCGACGGCGGGTTTTTGAAAGAAGCCGGGATTCAGATTACCGAAATGAACTCCGGCTGCATTTGCTGCAGCCTGGTCGGCGACTTTGGCAAAGCGCTCGAAAAGGTGATGGATCAGTTTGCGCCCGATCGCATTTTGATCGAACCGTCCGGCGTCGGCAAGCTGAGCGACGTGATTCGCGCGGTGCAGGGGCTGCACATGGATCACGTGGTACTCAACAGTTTCACCACTGTGGTGGACGCGACCAAGTGCAAGATGTATATGAAGAATTTCGGCGAATTCTTCAACAACCAGGTAGAGTTTGCCAATTCGATTGTACTCAGCCGCACCGACGGAATGTCCGACGAAAAGCTCGCGGCGTGCGTGAGCCTGCTGCGGGAACACAACACCAAGGCGACCGTGATTACCACGCCGTGGGATCAGCTGGACGGCAAACAGATTTTGGCCAGCATGGAGCATAAATCGACGCTGGACGCCGAGCTGGCGCACCTGGCGGAAGAAGCGGCGCATGACCATGACGATGACGAGTGCGACGATTCGGAATGCGGGTGCCATCACCATCACGATCATGATGACGATGCGCACGAGCATGAACATCATCATCACCACCATCATGACGACGATGATGACGAGCATGAACACGAGCACGAGCATCATCACCACGACGATGACGATGATGACGACGAGCATTGCTGCTGCGGTCACGATCATGACCATGAGCACGAAGATCATGACCATGAGCATGAGCACCATCACCACCATCATCACCACGCGGACGAGGTGTTCACCAGCTGGGGCGAAGAAACGACCCGCAAATTCACCGAAGCCGAACTGCGCGAGATGCTGGCGCAGCTGGACGACAGCGAAAAATACGGCGCGGTGCTGCGTGCCAAAGGCATTGTGGCGGGCACCGACGGCCAGTGGATTCACTTCGACTATGTGCCGGGCGAAGCCAATGTGAGGCATGGTGCGGCAGACGTCACTGGCCGCCTGTGCGTGATCGGCTCCAAGCTGAACGAGGACGCCGTCCGGGCGCTGTTCCGCGTGTAATTCCCGGATTTTGAGGAGAAATGATTGTATGGATATCCCGGTTTACCTGTTTACGGGCTTTTTGGAGTCCGGCAAGACGAAATTCATTCAGGAAACGCTCGAAGACAAGCGCTTCAACGGCAAAGGCGAGCGGACGCTGCTGCTGGTGTGCGAAGAAGGCGTCGAGGAATACACCCCCGACTCCTTCGCGTCGCCGAACGTGTTTTTGGAGCTGGTGGAGGAGGAAAGCGACCTCAACCGCGAACATCTGACCGCGCTGCTGAAAAAACACAATGCCCGCCGCGTGGTGATTGAATACAACGGAATGTGGATGCTGGATTCCCTGTACCAGAACCTGCCGGAAAACTGGGCGGTGTATCAGGAGTTCATGTTTGCGGATGCGTCTACGTTCCTCAACTACAACGCCAATATGCGCAGCCTGATGGTGGACAAATTGAAAAGCTGCGAACTGCTGGTGCTGAACCGGTTCCGTGCCGAGATGGATGGCGACAAGCTGACGATCCACAAAATCGTCCGTACGTCCAACCGCCGGTGCGACATCGCGTTTGACTACGGCAACGACCATGTGGAGTACGACGAGATCGAGGATCCGCTGCCGTTTGACTTGAATGCGTCGGTGATCGAGATCAAGGATACGGATTATGCCGTGTGGTACCGTGATCTGTCCGAAAACCCGGCCAATTACGAAGGCAAAACCGTCCATTTCCGCGGACTGGTCGCAACCAACGCCAAACTGCCGAAGGGATGCTTTGCGGCGGGACGCCATGTGATGACGTGCTGCGAAGCGGATATCACATACGCGGGGCTGCTGTGCGTGTGGGATCCGGCATCCGCGGCGACGCTCAAACAGCGCGATTGGGTGATGGTGACGGCGACGGTCAACACCAAATATCACAAAGGTTACGGCCGCAAAGGCCCGGTGCTGACGATTCAGTCCGTGGCGCAGACGTCTGCGCCGGAGGAAGAGGTCGCGACATTTTATTAAACTATTCAAAAAAATTGGGGTGCAGGAAGGTGCACCCCAATCTTTTTTGGGTTCACTAACAAAAGTTGGGGTGGCGAAAACGCGATCTCAACTTTTATTAGTGAACCGTATTTTTTACGAACTGAGAATCAGAACTTGTCCACCGGGTACAGAATTTTCAGCTGATTGACTTTGCTCTGGTACGCTTCGGACTGCTTCTGCGCGGTCAGGTGCTGGATAATCTGCTCCTTGACATCGTCGAACGTCAGCGGTTTGGCGTCGCTTTTGCTGTTCAGGCGGATGATGTGATACCCAAACTGCGTTTTGACCGGCCCTTTGATTTCGCCCGGCGTCATCGAAAAGCACGCCTGGTCAAATTCCGGTACCATCTGGCCTTTGCCGAATTCGCCGAGCGAACCGCCCTGCTCCGCCGACGGGCACTTGCTGTGCGCTTTGGCCGCTTCTTCAAACGTCAGTTCGCCGGCGTCCAGCTTCGTCAGCAGCGCGTTGGCTTCGTCTTCGGTGTCTACCAGGATGTGGCTGGCGTTGACCGTTTCGCCGGACTGAAACATCGACGGATTTTCGTCGTAAAACTTCCGTGCGTCCGTTTCGGTGACGGTGATCTTGCTCATCAGCTTTTCAATGGCGTAACCGGCCAGCAGTTCGTCTTTCACGCGGTCCAGCTCCGCCAGATACCCCGGCTCGCGGTCCATCAGGTTGCGCTTGGCGTCCGTCAGAATCAGCTGCCGGCCGATCAGCTGTTCCAGCACGGCGGCGCGCCCCTGCGGGGACTGGTAGTTTTGCCCGCGCGATCCCATCGACGCGATCATCGCGTCCACGTCCGCACTGGTGATGGTTTTGCCGCCCACCTGGGCCAGCACTTTGGGTTGGTTTATGCCTTGATCGAATAACATAATCGGGATAACTCCTTTACGATTGAATTCCTGCTGCTTATTCTATCATGTTTCGGCGGCGGATGCAATACTTTTACACGAAAATTGTGAATTTCCGTTGAATTCCGAAAAATCGGTTGCGTTCTGTGTCCCATTTGTGCTATAATGTAAGAAACATCGAAAACCGGAAGGAGGAACGGGATGCGCAAGCAAAAACAGCGGCTGTACGCGGCCGTGCTGTTGGCGATGCTGATGCTGCTGACGGGGTGTGCGGGCAATCTGGATATGGAAGACTGGCTGACGCCGCCGCAGAAGACGGGGGTACAGTCGGAAATTCAGCATACGTTGACGGCATACGCCGGGAGCGGATTCACATTAAAATACCCGCGGTCAGGGCAATATCGCTCGGCCATCACGCTGGTGGATTTGGATTCCGACGGAATCGACGAGGCGCTGGCGTTTTGCCGGATGAAAAATGAAAACAGCGAAATGCATATGATCGTGCTGGACGCGATAAACGGGGAGTGGCGCGTGACGGGCGATATCACCGGCCCCGGCGTGGACGTGGAGCAGGTCCTTCTCACGCGGTTCGACGAAACCGAACAGCTCAACATCCTGATCGGGTGGAATATGCGCAGCCGGGACAAACTGGGCGCGGTGTACTATTACGCGAACGACCGGCTCGTACAGGCCAGCACCGAATTTGCATATACGGAAATGCTTGTGACGGATTTGGACGTCGATGGGAATCCCGAATTGTTTACCGTCTCGTTCAGCGCGACCGACATGACCGCGACCGGGCGGCTGCTGAAACGAAACAGTACCACCGGCCGGATGCGCGAAGCCGGCGCGGTTCAGCTGGACGGCGATATCATTTCGTATGCGGCGATCCAGGTCGGACAAATCTGGCCGTTCCGCAACGGCATTCCCGTCGCGCACGGAGTCTGCATTGACGAAGTCAAGAATGCCGAATTGATGCAGACGGAGATTGTGTATTGGGATATCATCAGCGGGCGGCTGTGCCTGGTGGACTTTGGAATGTTGGGCGGCGAAAAGATCAGCCGTACCGTCTCGGTGCGCGAAGGGACTGATTTGTGCCGCGACATCGACAATGACGGCACGCTTGAATTTCCGATTCCGCGATATTGTATACGCCCGGCGACCGGGAAAACGGATGCACCGGCGTTGCCTGCGCAGACGGTGGGAACGCAGGGCGAATATTACACCACATGGGTGCATCTGGTAGCGTCGAATTCGGCTCAAACGGCATTGTATACGGTTCAAACGCCTGAATATGCGCTGCGGCTGAATATGAACAACGGTGCATTGGAGTGGATTCAGAATCTGTATTTTAAGTACGACGAAAAAAGCAGTGCAATTATATTTTTTGACGCGATCAGCGGCATTGAAGTTTTGACCGTTCGGCCGATGACGAAAGCGGCTTTTGAGCGCGCGCAGAGCGGGTCAAAATCGCCGGGACAGCTGCTGCAATCGACGGACGACACGGTGTATGTGCTTGCATTGTCGCCGGAGCTGACGCCGGAAAAGCAGGCCGTGTGGCGCGAACGGCTGCACCTAGATACGCTGACGAACTGCGTGATCTTGAACGAATAGGAGACGAAAGAATGAAGCGCGTGTTGGTATTGGAGGATGAGGAATCGATCCGGGATTTCGTTGTATTTAATTTGCAGCGCGCCGGGTACACTACCGTGGAGGCGGCGAGCGGGGAAGAAGCATTGGCGCTCATCCGGAACAGTGAGCAGTTCGATATTGCCGTGCTGGATATTATGCTGCCGGGAATCGACGGGCTGACGGTGTGCCGCGAGATTCGCAGCCAGAATAACACCATTGGAATCATCATGCTGACGGCTAAAACGCAGGAGATCGACAAGGTCAGCGGACTGATGCAGGGTGCGGACGACTACGTGGCAAAGCCGTTTTCGCCGTCGGAGCTGATTGCCCGTGTGGATGCGCTGCATCGCCGTGTGGAGTCGATGTCGGCGACCGTGACGCGCCGAAAGACCAGCGTACTGACGTCCGGCGAATATGTACTGGATATGCGCAGCCGCGAGCTGCGTCAGGCCGGCCGGTTGATTGACCTGACGCAGGTGGAACTGCAAATGATGGAACTGTTCTTCCGGAACGTCGGCAAAACTTTGCTGCGCACATATATTTTGCAGTATATTTGGGGCGATGCCTATGTGGGCGAGGACAAGATTGTGGACGTAAATATGCGGCGCCTGCGGATGAAGATTGAGCGCGACCCGTCGTCGCCGCGGCATATTCTGACGGTATGGGGACAGGGGTATAAATGGCAGGAGTGAAAAATACAAGCCCTGCGCCGGTCGATACGCCGGCAAGAAACTGGGTACACAGCATCGTTGGCCGCTGGCTGTTTAACAGTCTGGGGTTGGCGCTGCTGCTGGTAATGGCCGTTGAAGTTGCCGGTTCCATATCGTTGAAGCAGTGGTACTACAACGGCGTAGAGCGCGCGCTGCGTGCGCGGTGTGACGTGTGCGCATCGCTGGTGTCGGCAGCCGGCGACAGTGCGTCCAATGCCGATTTGGAAAAAACGGCGCGCGATTTTGTGGAAAATTTTGAAGCCAAAGAGCACATGGAACTGACGGTTTTGAATGCGGAAGGGTATGCGGTGATTACCAGCACCGGATTTGACCCGTCGGACAGCAATATCGCCGCTGCGGTGCCGCTGCCGGACACGGATGTCACGACGAGCCGCGTCACGGCGCTGCCGAACGGCGAAAAGGTGATGATCGCAACGCGCCGCATCCATGTGGGGACGGCGATTGCCTATATCCGGCTGACATCGTCCATTGAGCGGATTGACCGCCAGATTTTTCTGCTGATGGGCGCGCTGTGGCTGGTCGGGATCTTGATTCTGCTGTTTGTACTGATGACCGGATCCTATTTCGTCAATTCGATCGTCAACCCGGTACGCGAGATCAGTCAAACGGCCAAGCGCGTGGCGAAGGGCGATTTTTCCGCACGGCTGACCAAGCATCGTGACGATGAATTGGGCGAATTGAGCGAAACGGTCAATTACATGGCGCAGGAACTGGCCGCCGCCGAAAAGATAAAGAACGACTTCATCTCGTCGGTGTCGCACGAACTGCGCACGCCGCTGACGGCGATTCGCGGCTGGGCGGAGACGATTCAAAACGTCGATCAGGTGGATCGCAAAACGATGGTACACGGATTGCAAACCATCGCGCGAGAAACGGAACGGCTGTCCGGCCTGGTGGAAGATTTGCTGGACTTTTCCCGGATGCAAAGCGGCCGGCTGTCGGTGCTCAAAGACAAAATGGATTTGATCGCGGAGTTAGAGGAAGCGTTATATATGTACCGCGCGCGTGCCGAGCGCGAGCAGATCACGTTGGTGTGCGATTTTCCGGATACGCTTCCGCCGGCGTTCGGCGACGCCAATCGGATTAAACAGGTGTTTGTCAATATCATCGACAACGGCGTGAAATATTCATCCCCCGGCGGCTGCGTCTATGTGAACGCACATCAGGATGCGGACGAACTGGTGGTGTCGGTGCGCGACGAAGGCTGCGGGATTGAGCCGCAGGATCTGCCGCGGGTGACAGAAAAATTTTACAGAGCCAACAAAACGCGCGGTGGATCCGGAATCGGGCTGGCCGTTGCGGATGAAATTATTCGCCAGCACGACGGCACGCTTCAACTGGATAGTGCCGTTGGCGTCGGCACAACCGTGACCATTCGTCTGCCCGTGTACCACGCGGAGACGGCGGAAACGCCGGATTCGCCGCAGTGAGCGCGGCAGATTCAATCAACAGAAAGGAAAACAAACGATGAATTCTACCCCCATTCGCACTTCCATCGGCGGTCAGGCGCTGATCGAAGGAATTATGATGAACGGACCGTTCAAAACGGTTGCTTCCGTCCGTAAGCCGGACGGTACCATCGAGCAAAAAGAATTTCCCAAATCGCCGATCAGCCGGTCGCCGGTGATGAAAATTCCGTTCGTACGCGGCATTTTCTCGTTTATCAGTTCGATGAAACTGGGATACAGCGCATTGATGTATTCGGCAGAGGCATCCGGCGAAGCAGACGAGGAGCCAGAAAGCAAGTTCGATCAGTGGCTCAACCGCCACTTCGGCGACAAGATGGTTTCCATCGCCGCAGGCATCGGCGGCGTGCTGGGACTGGGACTGGCGATCCTGCTGTTTTTGTGGCTGCCGGCGTTTTTGTATAACCTGCTGCTGCGCGATTTGGCAGGCGGAGCAGTGTGGCGCTCGGTGTTTGAAGGCGTGTTCCGGCTGCTGATTATGCTGGCATATATGCTGGCGGTATCGCGGCTCAAAGAGATTCACCGCGTGTTCGAATATCACGGGGCAGAGCACAAGACAATTTTCTGCTACGAACACGGCCAGGAATTGACGGTTGAAAATGTTCGCGCGTTCCGGCGGTTTCATCCGCGGTGCGGTACGAGCTTTTTGGTGCTGATGCTGCTGGTGGGTATTGTGATCGGGTTTTTCATCCGGACGCCGAATCCGTGGCTGCGGATGCTGATCCGGCTGCTGCTGCTGCCGGTGACGATGGGCATCGGGTATGAGCTGATTAAATTCTGCGGCCGCCACGACAATATCCTGACGCGGATTATCGCCGCGCCGGGGATGTGGATGCAGCACATTACCACGCAGGAGCCGGACGATTCGATGATCGAAGTGGCGATCGATGCGCTGAAGGCTGTGATTCCGGCCAACGGCGAGGACCGGATCGACGTACAGTCCCGGTGAAAGCGATGCGTGTTCGGGAATTGTATTTACGCGGGAAGCAGCAATTGGCCGATGCCGGGATTGATACCGCTGCACTCGATGCGTCGCTGCTGCTGGAACAGCTGTCCGGCTGGGATCGTACGGCACAGCTGATGCATGGGGACGACCCTGCACCGCAGTCGTGGATTGCGCCGTTCCATGTGCAAATTGCGCGGCGTGCGGCCGGAGAACCGCTGCAATATCTGCTCGGCGCGTGGCCGTTTATGGCGCATTCCTTTGCGGTGGGGCTAGGCGTGCTGATCCCGCGGCCGGAAACGGAACTGCTGGTGCGCGAGGCGCTGGCATTCTGTGGCCATCGCCCTTGCCGTATCATCGATTTATGCGCAGGCAGCGGCGCGGTGGGGTGGAGCTGCGCAGCGGCATTGCCTGACTGTACCGTGACGGCAGTGGAACTGTCGCCGGATGCACTGCCGTATCTGCACCGCAATCGGGAAGCCATTGCGCCCGAGCCGCAGCGCACACGCATTCTGCAAGGCGATATCACTAGGTCGGAAACGGCCGAAGCGGCCGGGGTGGCTGAGGTGATTCTGTCCAACCCACCGTACATTCCGACCGACGATCTGGCGGGGCTGCAGCGTGAGGTTCACCGCGAGCCGCGCATGGCGTTGGATGGCGGGGCGGACGGGTTGGATTTTTACCGCGCAATTTTGCGTATCTGGCGGCCGATGCTGACGGCGGGCGGACTGCTCGCGGTGGAGTGCGGCATTGGGCAGGGCGCTGCGCTGGCCGATGCGTTCCGTGCTGCCGGGCTGCGCGACGTGCAAATTCGTCCCGATTTTTCCGGAATTGACCGTGTGGTGCGCGGAATCGCACCGTGCGCCGCCGAATAATCCGAAAAATTTGCAAGGATTACGGAACTTTGCAAATTGCATATTGATTTTTCGGCGCAAATCCGCTATAATGATATACAGCGTTTCTTTTTTTGAATTTCAATCCATCATCACCGGAAAGGGTGCGACACGATTATGCTAAACGAAGAAAAACAAAAGGCTCTCAAGAATGCACTGGACGCAATTGAAAAGCGGTTCGGTAAAGATTCCATCATGAAATTAGGCGACAACCGGACGATGGAAGTGGAAGCCATCCCGACCGGATCGTTGACGTTGGACCTGGCGCTGGGCATCGGCGGCCTCCCGCGCGGTCGAATCGTCGAAATTTATGGGCCGGAGTCGTCCGGCAAGACGACGCTGGCGCTGCACTGCATTGCCGAAGGCCAGAAGAACGGCGGTACGGCGGCATTCATCGACGTGGAACACGCGCTGGATCCCGTTTATGCGCGCGCGCTGGGCGTGGACGTGGATGCACTGCTGGTGTCGCAGCCGGATACCGGTGAATCGGCGCTCGAAATCACTGAGGCGCTGGCCAATTCCAGCGCGGTGGACGTGATCGTCGTGGACTCTGTGGCGGCGCTGGTGCCGCGCGCGGAAATCGAAGGCGAAATGGGCGATTCGCACATGGGGCTGCACGCACGCCTGATGAGCCAGGCCATGCGCAAGCTGGCCGGCGCCATCTCGCGGTCGAACTGCGTGGTGATTTTCATCAACCAGCTGCGCCTGAAAGTCGGTGTGGTCTACGGCAACCCCGAAGTGACGACCGGCGGCAACGCGCTGAAATATTACGCATCGGTGCGCATCGATATCCGCAAGCAGGAATCGATCAAAAACGGTTCCGAGATCATCGGGTCGCACACGCGCGCCAAAGTGGTGAAAAATAAAGTTGCACCGCCGTACCGCGAGGCGGAATTTGACATTATGTACGGCACCGGCATCAACCGGCTGGGCGAACTGCTGGATTTGGCTGCAAAATACGATATCGTCACCAAAGGCGGCGCATGGTTTTCGTACGGCGAGACCCGGCTGGGTCAGGGCCGCGACAATGCGCGCAATTACCTGAAAGAACATCCCGAAATTTCGTCTGAAATCGAGCACAAATTGATGGCCAAGCTGAAAGGTACTTCGGAGAATCAGCTGGCTGCGGCGGAGCCGTCGGCTGCGGCCGAGGCGTCTGCGGAAGCGCCCGCCGAAAAACCGGCAGCACGCAAACCGGCGCGTTCGGCGGTTGCGAAAACCAATATTGACATCTCGGTGGACGACTGATGCTTGTGACCGCGATGGAGCCGCGGCGCAAGTCGATGGTGGAAATCTACCTCGACGGCCAGTCGGCCGGGCAAGTGGATTACGAGACAGCCGTTCGGCTGCGTGTTCGTCCGGGGGATGAGATGACTGACGACGAATGGACGACCCTTTGCGCCGAATCGGACATTGCGCGTGCCAAAAGCTATGCGTTTTGGCTGCTCGAACGCCGCAGCTACACCAGCGGGATGCTGCGGGAGAAAATGCGGACGGCGCATTCCCCCGCGGCAATTGACGCGGCCATCGTCCGCGCGCAGGAACTGGGTTTGGTGGATGATGCAGACTATGCGCACCGCTATGCGGCGGAATTGATCCGGCTCCGGCATTTTTCCACGATGCGGATCGTGCAGGAACTGCGGCACCGCGGCATTGACCGGGATTTGGCGCAGCAGGCGGCCGCGGATGCGGCGGCAGAATATGCGCCGGATCCGGCCAAGGCCATCGATGCGCTGCTGCGCACAAAATTTTCCGGGAAATACGGCGACGAAAAAGGCCGCCGGCGCACAGTGGCCGCGCTTCAACGCATGGGCTACCGCTGGGACGATATCCGCGCTGCACTTCAACGCAGCGAGACGCCGGATTGGGACGACGAGGAAACGAAAGGATTCGATTAAGAATATGGCAATCAAAATCGGACTGGTCAGTTTGGGCTGCGCCAAAAACCGCGTGGACGCGGAAGTGATGATGGGCAAGCTGCAAGCGGCCGGGTACAAGCTGGTCGAAGAGGCCGGGATGGCGGATGTCGCAATCGTTAACACGTGTGGATTTATCGACGATGCCAAAAAAGAAGCGATTGAAGAAATTCTGGAATTGGTGCAGCTAAAAAAAGAAGGCCGCATTCGCGCCATTTTGGTCACGGGCTGCCTGGCGGAGCGGTATCGTACGGAAATCCGCCGCGAAATCCCCGAAGTGGACGCCGTGATCGGGATCGGCGCCAATGGCGAGATCGTCGAACTGGTGCAGCAGGTGCTGGACGGAGCGGCGCCGGAGATTTTTCCGCCGAAAGAAGCGCTCCCGCTGTGCGGCGAACGCGTCCAGACGACGCCGTACTACACGTCCTACCTCAAAATTGCGGAAGGCTGCGACAACCGATGTACCTATTGCGCGATTCCGATGATTCGCGGCGCATTCCGCAGCCGTCCGATCGAAGAATTGGTGGCGGAAGCGGCGCACTTGGCGAAAAACGGCGTGCGCGAACTGAACATCATCGCGCAGGATACCACGCAGTACGGCGTGGATTTGTACGGTGCGCCGCGGCTGGCAGAATTGCTGCACCGGCTGGGGGAGATCGACGGCCTGCGCTGGATTCGCGTGCTGTATCTCTATCCCGACCGGCTGACGGACGACGTGATCGATGCGATTGCAAGCGAACCGAAAGTGGTCAAATATATTGATATCCCGTTGCAGCATTGCGACGCGCAGGTGCTGCGCCGGATGAATCGCTTCGGCGACCGTGCGTCGCTGACGGCGCTGATTCAAAAGCTGCGCGACCGGATTCCCGGAGTGACGCTGCGCACCACGGTGATGGTCGGGTTCCCCGGCGAGACCGAGGCGCAGTTTACCGAGCTGGCGGAGTTTGTGCGCGACGTCCGGTTTGACCGGCTGGGCTGCTTTGCTTATTCCGCCGAGGACGGCACTCCGGCTGCACGATTGCCCGATCAGTTGGCCGAATCGGTCAAGCAGCAGCGCCAGGAAAACATCATGGAGCTGCAAATGACGATTATGGCGGAAGGCGCGGAGCAAAAAGTCGGATCGACCGTGCAGGTGCTGGTCGAGGGCTACGACCGCTATGCGTCCAGCTTTTTCGGCCGCACGCCGGCCGATGCGCCGGAAGTGGACGGCAAAATCTTCTTTACCGCCAAAACGCATTCGCTCAACGCCGGAGAACTGGTCACGGTTCGCGTGACAGATACGTTGGACGGCGACCTGATCGGGGAACTGACGGCGCGCGAAACCAATTCCTGAGTACGGGATTTGCATAGAAAGGAACGGTTACAAACGATGAATCTGCCGAATAAATTGACGCTGCTGCGGATTTTGCTGGTTCCGGTGTTTGTTGCATTTTTGCTGTGGGAGTCGCTGCCGAATCACGACCTGTACGCGCTGCTGATTTTTTCCGTCGCATCGCTGACCGATCTGCTGGACGGCAAAATCGCCCGCAAGTACAATCTGGTCACAAATTTCGGGAAATTTATGGATCCCATTGCCGATAAGCTGCTGATCTGCGCGGCATACACGGCGTTTGTGCAGCTGGGTATTTGCAGTGCATGGGCGGTGATCCTGATTTTGGCGCGGGAATTTACCGTCACGTCGCTGCGGCTGGTGGCCGTCGGCGAGGGTACGGTGATTGCAGCTAATTATTGGGGCAAAGTTAAGACCGCCAGCCAGATGACGGTGACGATCCTGGTGATGGCGCTGCGTCAGTGCGATGCATGGCGCTGGATCGACGGCGGCGTGTGGATGAACCCGCTGTGCGCAGTGCTGATTTGGGTCAGCGTGGCGCTTACGGTGATCTCCGGAATTGTCTACTTGCTGCAAAATAAAAAGTTTTTGAATCCTGCAAAATAACAGGTGCAATTTTGCATCGGTTGATGTATAATAGAATAAGCATCCAAGCAATGCATCGGCGTTTACCGGGAGAAGTAGCTTTATTTGCGGGCCGCTCAGAGAGAACTGCACATGGTGCGAGCAGTTTGCGGCCGGAAAAGTGAAATGCACCCGCCAGCTCGTCGGGGGAACCGCGCAGACCGCGCGCAGTATCCCGGCGCGGAATCGGCCCCGTTATCGGCCCAACGAGTCACAAAATCGGAGTGGAACCGCGATTGCCGCCTCCGTCCTTCGGCCCCTGTGCGGGGTTGGGACGGGGCGGCGTTTTTGCTGCGATGACAGGGCTCGCCGTAAACTTAGGAGGTTAATGGAATGTTTGACAAACTCAAAGCAGAGCTGGACTCCATCATGGAACGCGACCCGGCCGCACGGTCGCGGCTGGAAGTGTACTTTTTGTACTCCGGATTCCGCGCGGTGCGGTCGCACCGGTATGCCAACTGGTTTTTCCGGCACAACATGAAATTTATCGCACGCTGGATCTCCCAACGCTGCCGCCACCGTACCGGGATCGAGATTCATCCCGGCGCGACGATTGGCAAAGGCTTGTTTATTGACCACGGGATGGGCGTTGTGATCGGCGAAACGACGGAAATTGGCGATTACTGCACGCTGTACCAAAACGTGACGCTCGGAGGTACCGGCAAAGACGTTGGCAAACGTCACCCCACGCTGGGCAACTATGTGATGGTTGGATCCGGCGCAAAGGTGCTCGGCCCGTTCAAAATCGGCGACCATGCGCGGATCGCCGCCGGTGCGGTGGTTCTGAGCGAAGTGCCGGCCAATGCAACAGCCGTTGGCGTTCCGGCGCGCATCGCCCGCGTCAATGGCGAAAAAGTCGGCCTGCTGGATCAAATTCATATTACCGACCCGATTACCCAGGAATTGGTGCGAATGCATCACCAGATTACGGCAATGCAACAGGAAATCGACACGCTGAAAAAAGCAGAAAAATCCAATACGGAAGAAATCCCCGTTTAATGAAAGGAAGTTTTCAAAAATGAAATTGTATAACAGCTTAACGCGCACCAAAGATGAATTTGTTCCCAACGAGCCGGGCAAGGTCAAAATGTATACCTGCGGCCCCACGGTGTATCACTACGCGCACATCGGCAACCTGCGCAGCTACATCATGGAAGATGTGCTGGAAAAATACCTTCGGTATCAAGGGTACGACGTGAAGCGCGTGATGAACATCACCGATGTGGGTCACTTGACCAGCGATGCCGATACCGGTGAGGACAAAATGCTCAAAGGCGCGCGCCGGGAGCACAAAACCGTCATGGAGATTGCACAGTTTTACACCGATGCTTTTTTCTCAGACTGCGCAAAGCTGAATATCAAACGCCCGGACGTGGTGGAACCGGCGACGAACTGCATCGACCGATTCATCGACATGATCCAGGTGCTGCTGCAAAAAGGTTACGCGTACGAAGCCGGCGGCAATATCTATTTCGACACGTCCAAACTGAAAGAGTACTATGTGTTCAACAAACACGACCAAGAGGATTTGGCTGTCGGCGTCCGTGACGGCGTCGAAGAGGACGGCAACAAGCGCAATAAATGCGACTTTGTGCTGTGGTTCACCAAATCCAAATTTGAAGACCAGGAACTGAAATGGGACTCGCCGTGGGGCGTGGGATATCCGGGTTGGCACATCGAGTGCTCGTGCATCAGTATGAAGCACCTCGGCGACCGGCTCGACATCCACTGCGGCGGCATCGACAATGCGTTTCCGCATCATACCAACGAAATTGCCCAGTCGGAAGCGTACACCGGTCACAAATGGTGCAATTTCTGGTTCCATGTGCATCACCTCAACACCAACGACGGCAAAATGAGTAAGTCGAAGGGTGAGTTCCTGACGGTATCGCTGCTGGAATCGAAAGGATACAACCCGCTGGTGTACCGGCTGTTCTGCCTCCAATCGCATTACCGCAAAACGCTGGTCTTTTCGTACGATACGCTGGACAATGCCGCGCAGGCGTATCAGAAATTGCTGAGCCGCATTGCTGCGCTGAAAAATGACGGCGATGTGGATGAAGCCGCGTTTGCCGCGCTGAAAAAAGATTTTACCGATGCGCTCGACAATGACCTCAACACGTCGCTGGCCGTGACCGCATTGTACGACGTGCTGAAAGCGGACACCAACGATGCGACGAAGCTGGCGCTGATCGCAGATTTTGACCGCGTACTGTCCCTGAACCTGATCGAGGGCGCCAATGCATTGCAAACGGCGGATGAAACGCCGAAAGCCGACGACGCACTGGAATCGTATGTCGCGGAACAAATTGCCGCGCGTGCCGCCGCCAAGAAGGCGAAAAATTACGCCGAGGCCGATCGCATCCGCGACGAGCTGAAACAAAAGGGCATCACGCTGACGGATACGCCGCAAGGCACCAAATGGTCGGTGAATGCGTGATATGAGCGAAAAAATCATGGTTGGGATGAGCGGCGGCGTGGATAGCTCCGTCGCCGCCCTCATGCTACGGGATCAAGGCGTTGACGTCGCCGGGATGACACTGCGTCTCTGTCCGGACGATCCGGCATTGACCGGCTCCTCCGTCGGATGCGGCTCGTCGGACGACGTCGCCGATGCGGCAGCCGTGTGCGCCGCGCTGGGTATCCCGCATTATGTGATGGATTTTACTGCGCTGTTTGCCGAACGGGTGATGCAGCCGTTTGCCGACGAATATCTGCGCGGACGCACGCCAAACCCGTGCGTCCTGTGTAACCCGGCGATCAAATTCGGCGCAATGCTGGATCGTGCGCTGGACATGGGGTTCGATGGCGTCGCGACCGGGCACTATGCCCAGGTGGTGCAGCGCGGCGGCCGCTGGCTGCTGCGCCGGTCGCCGGTCGCCAAAGACCAAAGCTATGTGCTGTACACGCTCACGCAGCACCAGCTGTCGCACATCCGGTTCCCACTGTCCGAACTCGAAAAGCCGCAGGTGCGCGCCTTGGCGGCGCAGGCACATCTCCCGATTGCCAAAAAGCCGGACAGCGAAGAAATTTGCTTTGTCAAAGACCAAAACTACGTCCGGTTTATCACGCAATATACCGGCAGAACCGCGCCGGAGGGCGATTTTGTGGACGCATCCGGCCGTGTGCTGGGGCACCATCGCGGCATTACGCACTACACCGTCGGCCAGCGCAAAGGACTGGGCATTTCATTCGGCGCACCGATGTATGTGACGCGTATCAATGCCAAAAAAAACCAGGTGGTGCTGGGGCCGGAGGGCAGCCAATACGCGTCCGAACTGATTGCCGAGCAACTGAATTGGATCCAGTTTGACGTGTTGACCCAACCGATCCGCGCCGAAGCCCGCATTCGCTACCAGGCGGTGCCCGCACCCTGCCGCATTGAACCGGCAGCAGGCCAAACAGTGCGCGTTGTGTTTGACGATCCGCAGCGCGCCATCACGCCGGGACAGTCGGTGGTCTTTACGGACGGCGACTGGATATTGGGCGGCGGGATTATCGCAGATTTCGCGTAATTTTTTCGCGATTTTCCGGTTTCTTTCGCGCCGATTTAGGCTGGCGTGCGATGATATCTTTCAGAATCTTTCATTTCACGAAAGGAGCCGATCCCCATGCGGTTGTTGATTGCGGAGGACGACCCGCGCTTGCTCAAATCGCTGCTGCACATTTTCAAAGCGAACAAATACGCGGTGGACGGTGTTTCCACCGGCACCGACGCGCTGGACATGGCGCAGTCGGACGAGTACGACGGCCTGGTGCTGGATATCATGATGCCCGGACTGGACGGGGTGGAGGTACTGCGCCGACTGCGCGCGACCGGAATCGAAACGCCGACGCTTTTTCTGACGGCGCGTACTGAAATCGAACAGCGCATCGAAGGGCTGGACGCCGGAGCGGATGACTACCTGCCCAAGCCGTTTTCCACGGCGGAACTGCTGGCGCGCGTCCGTGCCATGCTGCGGCGCAAATCCCAATATACGCCGGACTTACTGACGTTCCGGGATATGACGCTCAACCGTTCCACGTACGAATTATCGTACGGCAGCGCAGTTCAGGCGCTCAGCGGGAAAGAATTTCAGGTGCTGGAACTGCTGATGACCCGGCCGGGACAGGTGATCGGGACAGAATCGTTCATGACGCACATCTGGGGCTGGGATGCCAGCGTGGATACCAGCGTCGTGTGGGTACACATTTCCAATATTCGCAAAAAAATCGATCGATTGGGCGCGCCCATCGCCATTCGGTTTGTGCGCGGCGTGGGGTATGTGTTGGAGGCGCGCGCATGATTTACCAATTGCAGAAAAAATTCATTCTGATTTCCGGTGCATCGCTGCTTGCAGTGTTCGCCGCGATTTTTGGGCTGATTTTCGGACTGAGCACGCGCCAGCTGAATCAGGCAATGGACGAACTGACTGACCGGATTTCGCTGCACGGCGGTCAGTCCCCGGTGTTTGACGACGCGCACCGCCCGCCGGCAGACCGCATACCGCCGGATTTTATCACGCCGGAAACCAAATTCAGTACCCGGTTTTTCACCGTGGATTTCGCGACGGACGGTTCCGTCGCGGCGGTTCACATCGATGCAATGGCGTCGATCACGGAATCGCAGGCGCAGACGCTGGCGCAGGCTGCGCTGGGCCGCCGATCCGTTGGCTGGATCGACGATTTCCGCTACCGCATTCGCATGACGGACGGCGGAACGACCGTGGTGTTTGTGGACGGCAGCATGAACCGCGCGATGACGCGCATGACGCTGGTGATTGCCGGTGCGGTGCTGCTGGGCAGCGCCGCGGTGATCCTGCTGCTGATTATCGTGTTTTCCAAGCGCGCCGTCAAACCGGCGGCCGAATCGATTGAAAAGCAGAAGCAATTTATCACCAACGCCAATCACGAACTCAAAACACCGCTGACGCTGATCCTGACGAACGTCGATATCGCCGAAGCAGAGCTGGGCGCGAACGAATGGCTGGACGATATCCGAACCGAGGGCAAGCGTATGGCGGCGCTGATCGGCCAGTTGGGCGCGTTGACGCGGATGGACGAGGGAAAATCCGTGTCTGTCCGCACCCGGTTTGACTTAAGCGCAGCCGTGAGCGATACGGCGTCCGAATTTGCGCCGCTGGCCGCCCGCCGCGCCATTCCGATTCACACGGAAATCGCGCGCGATGTATCATACACCGGCGACGAGGGCGCCATCCGGCGGCTGGTGTCGATCCTGCTGGACAATGCCGTCAAATATTGTGACGACGGTGGAGAAATTCGTGTGTTGCTGCGCGCCCACCGGCACCCGGTGATTGTGGTCGAAAACAGCTGCGCATCGGTGCAGAATTTGGCGCTGGATGCATTGTTCGACCGGTTTTACCGCGGCGACCCGGCCCGGTCGTCGGACGGCGGATTCGGCATCGGATTGTCCATCGCACAGGCCATCGTCCAGCGCCACCGCGGCGAGATTTCGGCGGAATCGCCGTCGCCCGGCGTGATTGCGTTCCGTGCCACATTAAAATGAATTGAATTCAATAGCCGCAAAATGCTTCGGCGTCTACCGTTGACTGGGGGAGACGCCGAAGCATTGTTTATATGCGCGCGAAAACGCATAAATGTCGCTGTATCCGACGGCCAACGCCGTCTCGGTGACGGAGCGCTCCGACAGCAACGCCTGCGCCTGCGTCATCCGTAGACGGCGAAGAAATTGCTGTGGGGACTGGCCGCTGTACCGTTGGAACAGTTTGTACAGGTACGAACTGCTGACCGGGAGCGCCGCGGCGATGCGTTGGAGCGTCAGGGACGGATCGCCCAGATGGTGCTCCATCTCCGCGGCGGCGCGGGCAAACAGCGCCTCCTGCGGCGTTTGGACACGTTCGGCGCGGATGATCGCGCCGATCAGCCCATACAGATCCGCCAAAATCAGCGCGGGCGCTTCCGGCAGCGCTGCCGCGGCGGCGGCGCAGATCGACTGGAATGCGTCGCTCACCACCGCGACCAGCGGTGCGGCGAGTGCACAAATACGGTCGCCTGCACTGGCAATGTGCAGATTAAACATCCGGCTGTCAGCGGTTTCCAAACATTCGTTGCGATACGATGCGCCTTCCGGAATCAAAACCGGCTGCGTTTGCGATGCAATGACGGAATTGCCGTCCTGTGTGAAGCGCAGGCGGCCGTTCATCGGAAAAATCAGCGCAGCGGTCGGCCGGCGGTTTATTTCAATCGCACGGTGCGCTTCGTTGCGCACCGCGACCGCCGACGCAAAATCTAGGATGCGGATGGATTGCAGATTCATGGTGTGCCCCTTTCGTTGGAACGATTCAGATAAATCCAAATGGATGAAATCATTGTATCACACTTTCGTTCGTGATACAATAGAGAAAAACCAGAAAGGTGGAATTTTCAATGAATATGCAGGATCAGGCTGCGATCGTTACCGGCGCAGCGATGGGAATCGGGCGCGCAACGGCGCGAAAACTGGCGGAACTGGGCTGCCGGGTGGCACTGGTGGATTACGACGAATCGAAATTGGCCGAAGCGGCCGCACAGCTTTCGGCGGAATTTCCGGGCCAGGTATGGTCCTATGTGTGCGACGTCCGCGACGAAGCGCGCGTTCGTGCTGTCGTAGAAGATGTATCGATTCAGCTGGGCCGGATCGATATCCTCGTGAACAATGCCGGCGATTTTCGGTCAACTTATAAACCGTTTTTGGAGACGACGCCCGAAAACTGGAAGCGGAAAATCGACATCAATATTTACGGCGTGCTGTATTTCACGCACGCCGTGCTGCCGCATATGATCGCGCACCACTACGGCCGGATCGTGAACCTGGGTTCGGTCGCAGCCGTATACGGCAACCGCAATATGGCCGATTATTCGATGACCAAAGGCGCTGTGCATAGTTTCACGCACGCGCTGGCCAAAGAAGTGGCCGACAACCAGATCACCGTCAACGCCGTCGCGCCCGGCACCATCGGGAACGCGGACGGCGCAGGCGTTTCGCTATCGTACGCGAAGCGCAGCGGATCGCCGGAGGAATGCGCGGCGTTGAT
This sequence comes from uncultured Eubacteriales bacterium, assembly GCA_905198155.1. Taxonomy (GTDB): domain Bacteria; phylum Bacillota; class Clostridia; order Oscillospirales; family Acutalibacteraceae; genus RGIG4076. The sequence continues at coordinate 52,648 of CAJKBQ010000004.1, read as the reverse complement.
TGCATTTTTGGCCAGTCCGGAGGCGTCGTACATCTCCGGCCAGGTCTATCAGGTTGACGGCTGCCGCCGCAGCATCTGACCGGTATTCGGCAACATAAAAAGCATCGGACGTCCGGGAAGTTCGGGCGTCCGATGCTTTTATTTGGTTACGATATTCTTTTTTCGGAACTGCGCGGGCGTAACCAAATAAGTTGCCTTGAACAGGCGGGAAAAATAGTTGGAATTCGGCATCCCAACGGCGGTGGAAATTTCGCCGATGGTCATATCGGTTTTCAGCAGCAGCGCCTGCGCCTCTTCCAGCCGGATACCGGTGATGAATTCGGTGAAGCCGATGCCGATGTGTTTTTTGAACAAGCGGCTGAGCGAGTAAACGGAAATTTTGAAATGGTCGGCGACAGCGGTTTGACTGATCATGGGATCGCGGAAATTGGTTCGGATATAAGCCTCTACTTCCGCTTTCAGTTGGAGTACCCGCTGCATCTGCTCCGTGGGCGGCGCTTCGATTCCGTACGGCGCGTCGGGATCGGCTGCATCGGCGGGAAAAATCGATTCCGCTGCGTCCACCGTTTCCGGCTCGGGCTGCGGGAAGCACGACAGATACGAATCGCGAATCCGGTTGATCGAATCCATCACTTCGCCGGTGCGCAGCTCGTAGTCCGCAAAGTGCGCGTGCAGCCACTCGTTGATGGGGCGCGTGAGCGAATGCGATACTTCCGGCTGCTCCGAAAGACAAATCAACACGGTGTACGGTTCGCCCAGAATGTCGGTGATAAACGCTGTAATCCCGCGCGCATCGCGCAGCATTTTGGTGATTTCTGTGCGCTGCGTCGAATCCAGCTGCGCGCCGCTCAGCACAAATACCCGAAAATATCCCTTCTCGGTCGGAATGCCGAACCGCTCGGCCTCTTTTTCGGGGACGGGCAGGCCGTACAGCAGGTTGTTCAGCAGGAAATCCAGCACCATGTTGTCGCGCTCTGACAGTTCGCGGTTCATTTTCTCAAACATGGAGCGAATGGTCTCGAATTCGCCGAACGGATGGATGCCCTGCACAATTTTCTCCAGGAATATCTTGACCGGTCGGTACGAAATATACAGCAGCAAAATCAGCAGCAAAACGAACATCACGACGTTGACAATCAAAAATTTCCATGCGGCAGCATAAAAATTCAGCAATCCAACGGTAGCGGCGTCCAGCGGGACAATTTCGACGAACGTGTACGGAAGAATGGCGTCATTTTTCCGAAAAATATAGTGCGATTTGGTGGTAAACTGCTTTTTTTCCGGAGAACTGGTCAGGATTTCGTTCAATTCGGCAGCCGGAATCAGCCGTTTTCCGGTGCAATAAATCAGCGTGCCGTCCGAATCCAGCACGGACCACTGCGCCAGTGCGGCACTGGATGAGATGCGCGACGTGTTCATCGCGTCCAGCGCATAAAAGATCAGCGCCGGTTCGCGCAGGTTGCCAATGGTGGTAGGAATGCCAATATAGAGCTTTCCGGCGTCATTTTCGTCATAAATCGCGCAAAATCGGATCCCGGAGGCGTTTTCCGCATTCGGGATTAAAAAGCTCGAAAATGCAGTGTTTTCGAGCGACATTGCGTGCATATAGGACAAAGCCGTGTATTTGCTTTGGGTGGTGAATAGCGCGTCGTGGTTCGGGAAATAAATGGCGTAGTCGTACGCGGACGGATTATATTGGTTAATGGTGCGGATTACTTTGGGATAAGTGGAAGGGTACGGCAGGATGGTTTCCATTTGCAGGGTGTTTGCTGCGCGCGCCGGGTTCCGGCTGTCCGACGAAATCTGGGCGGCATGAACAAGATATTCGTTCACTTGGTCCGAAAACAGCTCCGCAAAGTTGTCCACGGCTTCGCTATATATTTGTTCGTTGTTGATTTCCATCTCGCGGTAGGAGTAGCGCAGCATGGACACCAGTGATATAATGTATGGCATCAGCGCCAGCGCGATCACGGCGACGATCAGCCGGAACAGATAGTGCCGTTCCTGGATGCGCGCGCGGATTTTGGCGATCAGCGAACGGAAGAAAACGACTACCCTGGGTCCGGACTGCGGTACGTTCGGCTGAAAAAATTCTTGCTGCTCACTATTGATTTCGCTCACAAAAGCGTCCCCCTCTTGTTCTGAAAAGACGGTGCCGGTCGCATTGAAAAAAGTGCGAATCTTGCGCCGGATACCCTAAATTTATCATACCACATCCGGGCGTCAAATGCAAATCTTTTTTTGCGAAAAAAATAGTAAAGTTTTGCACTGGGTAAAAAAGGGGTTTCAAAGGGCGCAAAAAATTACTGTTTTGGTTCATGCAGAACCGTCCAATTTATGTCAATTCACTATGTTGCACAAAAATATCGGCGTCTTTTTGGGCAATCCGTATTCAAAATTTTGAAAATGCCGCTTGCAAAACTTTACTCTTGCGTTTTTCGCGGGGAGGGGGTATAATTGTGCCATCAACCGAAGTCCTTTTCCGAAATTCAAATGCCAATGCGGCGAGGACGCGGTACAAAATTCTCAGGAGGAATTGAAAATGCAGAATCCAACCGCTGCATCCACTTTACCGGCGCGGGCTTCCCGCGGCAGACGATTGTGGAACGACATCAAGCAAGCGAAAACCTATTACCTGCTGATGCTCCCCGCGCTGATCTATGTACTGATCTTCTGCTACCAGCCGATGTACGGTTTGCAGATTGCGTTCAAAGACTACAAAGGCGTGTTCGGCATCTCCGGGAGTCCATGGGTGGGGTTGACGCACTTCATCTCGTTCTTCAAAGGCTACTACTTTTGGCGGCTGATGAAAAACACGCTGATTATCTCGCTCTATTCGATGATCGTCAGCTTCCCGCTCCCGATTATTCTGGCGCTGCTGCTGAATGAGGTGACGTCGAAGCTGCGCAAGGCATCGCAAACGATCCTGTACGCGCCGCACTTCATCTCGACCGTGGTGCTGGTCGGTATGATCAACGTGATGTTCTCGCCGTCGATCGGCATCGTGAATCACCTCATCGAAGCGCTGGGCGGCGAACGGATTTACTTTTTGGCGCAGCCGAGCATGTTCCGCCACATCTATGTGTGGTCGGGCGCTTGGCAGGAGACCGGATGGGGCGCGGTGATTTACATCGCGGCGCTGGCTGGCGTCAGCCCCGAGCTGCACGAAGCCGCCACCATCGACGGTGCAAGCCGGCTGCAGCGGATGATTCACATCAATCTGCCGTCCATTTTGCCGACGATCATGATCCTGCTGATTATGCGCATCGGGTCGCTGGTCAACGTAGGGTACGAAAAAGTGTACCTGCTGCAAAACAGCTTGAACCAGGAAGTTTCCGAAGTGATTTCGACCTATGTATACAAACGCGGTATTTTGAACACCAGTTACAGCTTTTCTTCGGCCGTCGGACTGTTCAACAATATCATCAACGTGGCGCTGCTGCTGCTCGCGAACGCATTTTCGCGCAAAGCAACGGAAACCAGCCTGTTCTGAGGAGGTGCGGACAAAAATGGCGCATACCAAAAACAAAATCCGCATTTCCGGCGGAGATCACGCGTTCCTGACGTTTATTTACGTACTGCTGTTTCTCGCCCTGATTATCGTGGTGTATCCGCTGGTTTACATCGTATCGGCGTCCATCAGTTCGCCGGACGCGGTGTACAGCGGCGAAGTGATCCTGCTGCCGAAGCAGATCACGATGGCCGGATACCGCCGGGTGTTCCAGGACGACAGCATCATGACCGGCTACGCCAACACGTTTTTTTACACCGTGGTCGGTACGATGATCGACATGGCTGTGACGGTGCCGTGCGGATTCGCACTGGCGCAGCGGAAGGTGCCGGGGAAAAATCTTTTCATGGCCATCTTCATGTTCACGATGTATTTCGGCGGCGGCATGATCCCGACGTTCCTGTTGATTAAAAACCTGGGACTGTACAACACCCGCGCGGTGCTGCTGATCCTTGGGGCATTCAGCTGCTACAACTGCATCATCTGCCGGACGTTTTTTGCTTCGATCCCGGCGGAAATGGGCGAAGCGGCGGCCATCGACGGCTGCTCCCCGATGCGGTATTTCATCCAGATTGTGCTGCCGATTTCGCAGGCGCTGCTGGGCGTGATGGTGCTGTACTTCGCCGTTGGGCATTGGAACAGCTACTTCAACGCGATGATGTATATTTACGACGAGTCCAAACGCCCGCTCCAGCTGGTGCTGCGGTCGATCCTGGTGGAGGCGATTACCAACGCCAACATGATGGACGGCTCGTTCGACGACGAATACGCCGCCGAAATGTACAAAATTGCGCAGCAGATTAAATTCGCGGTGATCGTGGTATCGTCGCTGCCGGTGCTGATTCTGTATCCGTTCTTGCAGAAATACTTTGTCAAGGGCGTCATGATCGGGTCGGTCAAAGGCTAAACCATTTACTTTGGTTCCTGCGCGGACGACTGCAGGCGGCTGCGTTGTGAATAGAAAAAACTTATTTCTTAGGAGGAAGTCAACTATGTACAAAAAACTGCTCGCGTTCGCACTGGCACTCTGCCTGTGCATCAGCCTCGCGGCTTGCGCGAAGACCCCGGCCAGCTCGACTGCGCCCACCCCGTCCGACACGACGGAGTCCAAATCGGACACGACGGACAGCAAATATCCGCTCGTTTCCAGCCCGGTGACGGTGGAAGGCGTCGTGTTTGGTTCCTCTGACGATACCAAGCGTATCACCTGGGACAAACTCGCGGAACTGACTGGTATCACTGTGAACTGGAAAATCGTTTCGGATGAGCAGAAGCCCGTGTTCATCGCGGCCGGCAACTGGCCGGATCTGTTCCATGGCGGATTCGGCGATGACCTGATCGAAGAGTGGGGCGTTGTCGGCAAAAAACTGGTCAACTTTGAAGACTATGCCGACGTGATGCCGAACTTGCAGCAGACGTACAAAGATTACGACAACTACGGCGGCAAACGTATTGCGCAGGCGACCGACGGCGGCGTGTATGGCCTAATCAGGATCGACGACGGCCCGACGAACACCGTTGTCCGGATGCACTACAATGCGGACGTGCTGAAAGAGTACGGCCTGGAAACCCCGACCACGACCGAAGAGTTCTACAATGTGCTGAAAGCGATCCAGGCGAAAACCGGCGAAGCGCCGATGGCGGACACCATGCTGGCGTACAGCTGGGCGAACCCGTGCGACGTATTCATCTTCCCGTCCTTTGGCAAACTGACGCAGCCGGACTTTGCGGCGGACGAAAACGGCAAAGTGTCCAACGGTCGTTTGAGCGACCAGTACCGCCTGACCATGCAGTACATGAACCGCCTGTATGCCGAAGGTCTGCTCCACAAAGAGTACCTGACGCTGGACAGTTCCACCCGGAAATCCCTGATCGAAGCGCGCAAAGCGGTGTTTGGCATGGATCAGTTCGCGAACATCAGCGTTGATGTTGTGGGCGGCAGCTGGGATAATCTGAAAACGCTGGCACCGCTGACCTCTGAATATGACAACGAGCGCGTGGTAGAAGCGTCGAATCCGATCGAAAAAACCCGCACGGTTGTCAATGCGGATTCCAAGTATGCGAAAGAGATCTGCCAGATGCTGGACATCTTCTTCGCGAGCAAAGAAGTGGCGGAGGGCACAGGCCTCTACGGTGTTGCCGGTACATATGGCCCGGAAAATGTCACATGGAAATGGGTGGATAAAGACCACACCACATATGAATACATCATTCCGAGCGACTACACGGAAGCTGCGAACACGTTCCAGAACAACCGCGTGATCTTCTCCAACCTCGGCCGCTACGATGTGTTCAAAAACGCGGTGGTTGCGGAAGAATCCAACAACCGTGCGCGTCAGCTGGGCTTCATCGAGAACTTCCATCCGTACAAAGAAAAGCATCCGTTCGTGTACGGATCGCTGAACGAAGAAGAGCAGAATGTGGTCAACACTTATCTGACCGACTTCCAGGAGTACGTCAAAGAGTGGAACAGCGCGTTCATCACCGGGACCAAAAACCCGAACGATGATGCGGTGTGGAAAGAGTACATCGACGGCTTTGCGAAGCTGCACACCGACGAACTGATCGGCGCGTATCAGTCAGCGTACGACCGTTTCAACGGTAAATAATCCGACCGACCCCGCAGAATAAACATTCCAAATCCCCATAAATCCGCCCCTGTTTCCGGCGATTTCGCCGCGGGACAGGGGCGGTATTTTTATACATAAATTTTACCACATTTACAGAAATTTAATATGTCAAATACAGTTTTTGAATTTTGTGCGCGATCACCAAGCGGCCCGGCGGAACCGGACGGATTTTAGCAATATTTTGCGCGCCCAAAAATTGAGAACCGCGACCGCGCAAAAATTTGAACATTTGCGGTCTTGACAGCCCAATATTTCCCGGAAAATCAACACCCTGCACAAATCCGTTCCGGGAAATTTGTTCAGATCGTATTCAAAAAAAGAAATTTTTTCTTGCAAAACTTTACTCTTGCATTTTCTGCGGCGGCGGGATATAATTGTGCCATCGACCGGACAGCGTTTCCGTGCAAAACGACGGAAACACCCGGCACAAATCTCTCAGGAGGAATCGAATATGCAGAATCCAACCGCTGCGGCTGCTGCTCCGGCACGGGCGACCCGCAGAAAGCGATTGTGGAACGACATCCGGCAAGCGAAAACGTATTACCTGATGATGCTCCCCGCGCTGATTTACGTACTGATTTTTTGCTACCAGCCGATGTACGGTTTGCAGATCGCGTTCAAAGACTACAAAGGCGTCTACGGCATCGTGGGCAGCCCGTGGGTGGGGCTTACGCACTTCATCTCGTTTTTCAAAGGCTACTACTTTTGGCGATTGATGAAAAATACACTGATCCTGTCGCTATATTCGATGCTCGTCAGCTTCCCGTTCCCGATTCTTTTGGCGCTGCTGCTGAACGAAGTGACACCCAAAATCCGGAAAGTGTCGCAAACCATCCTGTATGCGCCGCACTTTATCTCGACAGTGGTGATGGTCGGCATGATTAACGTGATGTTTTCGCCGTCGATCGGCATCGTGAACCATGCGATTGCGGCGCTGGGCGGCGACCGGATTTACTTTTTGGCGCAGCCCGGCGTGTTCCGGCATATGTACGTCTGGTCGGGCGTGTGGCAGGGCACCGGATGGGGCGCGGTGATTTACATTGCAGCGTTGGCCGGGGTCAGTCCGGAGCTGCACGAGGCCGCCACCATCGACGGCGCCAGCCGGCTGCAGCGCGTGATTCACATCAACCTGCCGTCGATTCTGCCGACGATCATGATCCTGCTGATCATGCGCATCGGGTCGCTGGTCAACGTGGGGTACGAAAAAGTATATCTGCTCCAAAATGACCTGAATCAGGAAGTTTCCGAAGTGATTTCGACGTATGTGTACAAGCGCGGCATTCTGAACACCAGTTACAGCTTCACGTCCGCCGTCGGACTGTTCAACAATCTCATCAATGTGGCGCTGCTGCTGCTCGCGAACGCGTTTTCGCGCAAAGCAACCGACACCAGCTTGTTCTAAGGGGGCGCGGACGATATGGCTCACACGAAAAATAAAATCCGGATGGCCGCCGGCGACCGCGTGTTTCTGACGATTGCATATGTTCTGCTGGCGCTGGCGCTGGTGATCGTGATTTACCCGCTGGTTTACGTCGTTTCGGCGTCGGTCAGCTCGCCGGACGCGGTGTACAGCGGCGAAGTGATCCTGCTGCCAAAGCAGGTGACAATCTCCGGCTACCGCCGCGTGTTTCAGGACGACAGCATCATGACCGGCTATGCCAACACACTCTTTTACACCGTGGTCGGCACGCTGATCGATATGGTCGTGACGGTGCCGTGCGGATTCGCACTGGCGCAGCGGAAGGTGCCGGGCAAAAATATCTTCATGGGCATCTTCATGTTCACGATGTATTTCGGCGGCGGGATGATCCCGACGTTCCTGCTCATCAAAAACCTGGGGCTGTACAACACCCGCGCGGTGCTGCTGATTCTTGGCGCGTTCAACTGCTACAACTGCATTATCTGCCGGACGTTCTTTTCGTCAATCCCGGCGGAGATGGGGGAGGCGGCCGCAATCGACGGCTGCTCGCCGATGCGGTATTTTCTGCAGATCGTGCTGCCGATCTCGCAGGCGCTGCTGGGCGTGATGGTGCTGTACTTCGCCGTCGAACAGTGGAACAGCTACTTCAACGCGATGATGTATATTTACGACCAAAACAAACGCCCGCTCCAGCTGGTGCTGCGCACCATCCTGGTCGAAGCGATTACGCAGTCCAGCATGGTCAACGGCTCGTTCGATCAGGAAAATGCGGACGAAATGTATAAAATTGCGCAGCAGATTAAGTTTGCGGTGATCGTGGTATCGTCGCTGCCGGTGCTGATCCTGTATCCGTTCTTGCAGAAATATTTTGTCAAGGGCGTGATGATCGGGTCGGTCAAAGGCTGAAATCTCACTTTGATTCCTGCGCCGCCGACTGCAGCGGCAGCGTTGCGAATAGAAAAATTTCAATTTTTTAGGAGGAAGTCAACTATGTACAAAAAATTGCTCGCGCTCGCACTGGCACTCTGCCTGTGCGTGAGCCTCGCGGCCTGCGCCAAAACGCCGGCCAGCTCGACTGTGCCCACGCCGTCCGGCACGGAGTCCAAAGCGGACACGTCCAGCGCGGCGGAAACGTCGATCTACCCGCTCGTGAAAGACAAAGTCACGGTCTCCGGTGTGGTGTTCGGTTCCCAGAAAACCAACACGCGCATCACTTGGGACGAGATGGAGAAAATCACGAACATCAAAGTGGACTGGAAGATTATCCCGGGCGATCAGCGGGCGGTCTATATCGCGGCCGGCAACTGGCCGGATCTGTTCCACGACGGATTCACTGATGACCTGATCGAAGAATGGGGTGTCGTCGGCAAAAAAATCGTCAACTACGAAGATTACGCCGATGTGATGCCGAACCTGCAGCAAACCTATAAAGACTACGAAAACTTTGCGGCCAAAAAACGCTGCATGGCATCCAACGGCGGCATCTATAAACTGCTGAAAATTGACAACGGTCCCACCAGCTCCATCGTCCGGATGCACTACAATGCCAGCCTGCTCGAAGAGTACAACATCAAAGTGCCGACCACCGTGGACGAATTCCACGATGCGCTGGTCACGCTGAAAGAAAAACTCGGCGGCGCGCCGTATGCGGACAACGTTTCGGCTCACATCTGGGGCAGCAACGGCGACTACTATTTCTTCTCGGCGTTCGGCCCGGCGACCTCTCCGGACTTTTACGCGGATGCCAACGGCAAAGTCGTGTACGATCGCGACAGCGACCAGTACCGGCTGACGATGCAGTATCTGAACCAGCTGTATGCGGAAGGGCTGCTGCATCAGGAATACCTCACCCTCGACAATTCCACCAAAGCGTCGATGATCAACGACCGCAAGCTGGCGTTCGGCCAGGACGGCTGGGGCAATGCGACGGAAGCTGCGTTCAACGGCGACTTTGAAAAGCTGCAGGTGCTCGCGCCGCTGACCTCCAAGTACGACAGTGAGCGGAAAATCTACGCCGGCAACGTGATTGCGCCGACCGGTACGGCGGTCAACGCGGAGTCGAAATACGCCAAGGAAATCTGCCAGATGCTCGACGTGCTGTTCGCGAGCGAAGAAGTCGTGAAAGGCTCCGGGATGTACGGCATCGCCGGCACCTACGGTCCGGAAAACGTGACGTGGGAGTGGGCGAACGCAGATCATACCGAGTACAACTACATCATCCCGGGTGACTACGATGCGGAAGCCAACGGCCCGTACCAAGGCTACGCCATCATCTTCTCCAACCTCGGCCGCTACGATACGTTCAAAAATGCGGTGCTGGCCGGTGCGAGCAACAACCGCTCCCGCCAGATGGGCTACATCAAGAACACCAAGCCCTACGAAGAGGAAGTACCGTTCCTGTATGGCACGATGAACGAGGAAGAGACGAACGTCGTCACAACCTATCAGACCGAGTTGCAAGAGTACGTCAAAGAGTGGAACGGCGCGTTTATCACCGGAACCAAAAACCCGAGCGATGACGCGGTGTGGAAAGACTACTGCGACGGCTTTGCGAAGCTGCACCTCGACGAACTGATCGGCGCGTATCAGAGTGCGTACGATCGCTTCACCAGCGGCAAATAATCGCGATACCTGACATATCCACAAATCCTCAGTCCCCGTCCTGCGGCAAATTTGCAGCAGAACGGGGGCTGTTATCTTTTCTCGCTCGAAAATCGAAAATTGGGAATGTTTTATTTTATGGAAATAAAAATGGGACGAAGAGACCGAGTGGATTGGATTTTATTTACTTTCTGCGTGTTTGGTGAGGAGACAGACGGTTTCAACTTCACCGCCTGTATTGCTGACAAACAAGACTCCACTTTCTCCGTCATAGGTCACAGGGAATGTAAAGTGGATGGTTTTAATCAGACGCCCGTCTGCCCGTTTTCCCTTTGGGAGCTCGTTGATTTCTATGGAAGAAATCATGGCTCGCAGCAGTCCTTTCTTGTCCTCCGGGGACATTACATCGTAGTATTTGCTGAACCCTTCCAGCATTTCAAAGATGGATTCCTTCGTCATGGTGGATTTCTGTACCATCGTGATTTCGTCATCGACCTGATCCAGCCTTGTCTGAGTATCATCCAGCTTGTCGTAGATATCATCTAATACGCGGTTCAGACTGTCAACCTTTTTCTCATAATGTCTGTCACCGGCATCCAGCTCTGAAAGTCTTTTTTCGGTCTGCATGAGATTGTTTCTGTATTTATTGTGCTCGGCTTCAATTCCGGCTCGTTTCTTTCTTAGACGCTCAATATCGGTTTCACAGTCTACTTTCTTTGAGATCAATTCTACAAATTCCGGGATCGTTACCATCGCGGAGATAACATCGCGCACCTCCTTTTCCAGCTTAGTGCCACTGTAATACTTGTTTGCCAATGAACAGATCAGTCCGTTTCGGTCTCTGCCGGAAATACAGCGATAGGAAATATACCGGGGATAAAAGCCTTCCTTTCCGTTTTTTCGCGGCCTTTGCGGAGCCGTATACCCGAAAAGGTTTTTGCCGCAATCCGGGCATTTGATGAGGCCCGTCAACGGATAAATATTGGTGCTGTCACTGCGGGTTTTCCTGTGGGCTGCGCGTTTTGCAAGAAGACTCTGGGCTCTTTCAAAGGTTTCCTCGGATATAATTGCGTCGTGTAAGCCATCGACCAGTATGATTTTACTTTCGTCATCCTGTTTTACGACCTTTGTCTCGTTGTTTGTACCCTCAACTTTTACCGTATGGCGGCGGCCATAGGCAATCTTGCCTTCGTAGACAGGATTTTTCAGAATAGCCCGGATCGTTCTATCAGTAAACCCGGAAATCTTTGTATTTCCGCGCTGCTGCCTCGTTACATTTTCATCATTCAGCTTGCGGGTGATATATCCTCCATCATTTGGCTGAACGCAGGTCTGTGTTCGGCGTTCTTGCCGGATTTGCCTTCATCAGAGTATTTTCCTACGATGCTGATGTCCCGCCTCTTGGCAAAGTCTCTGATTTCTTCTTCCTGCGCATCAAGAGAGAAGCCATCCACCTGTATGAGCGTGGAAACACGAGTATAGATATATGCGTTCTCCATGAACAGCTCATCTCCTTTCCGTAAAATCCTCTAACGCTTTTCCATGTTTCATTATATTGTCAGTAGTATTTTTCTATATGGGTTTATTATAAACAATGACACAGATATTATCAAGTACCTATATGTAAATTCCGAGGGCGGGGAACCGGTGGGTTCCCCGTTATCCTCCGTATCACCGATTTCTTTCGTCTTATATTTTAACAGCAGTTCAGCTATCATAACGGAGCAGCGAATAAAGTTTCGATCCTGCATCAATTCGTTCCTGTAGTTTTCCAAATACAAGTCCTTTCCAGCCAGCCAGCTATTCAAGCATTATTTCATATACAACTCACTTTCTGTCATCCACGTACTGCGATGACGATGTCTTATTTCTGCTGTCTTTGATGAATCGAGGCTCAAGTCAAATCATCCTTGCGGTTACATTGACAGCTCCTCTTTTTTGTGAATCCTTTTCTGCGGTGCGGGTGTCCTATCTGCTTTCAACATCACCATGACACTTTCTTTTTTCTCTGGAATCTCTGCTTCATGGAGCACTGTGTCCACACAATACCGGATTTGCCGGATAATTTCCGAATCCATATTTGCAGATTGCAGTTGGTCATTGAGCTTCTTGTTTTCCTTTTTGAGCATCCGCACTTCGGCTGCAAGCTTTTCACGGTCTTCGTTGGTGATGTTGTTTGCTTTCAAATACCGAATTGCTTTGTTGTATTCGGCGAGTTCGTCCCCGTGTGCCTCTGCATACTTTTCTCTTATACTTTTGAATCCACGCTTGGATTTATCGGCAATCGGCTTCAGGCGTGCGCTGGTGTCGATATAACCGATGCCGGTTTCCAGACGCTTGATGCGCTTTTCGTTGGCTTTGACTTTGTCGATAATCGGCTGTTGGGATTTAAGCATGACCTTGAAATCTTCCATAGTTGTGATCCCTGTTTCCTGCAGCCAGTTGAAGATTTTAGAACGTTGCTTCAAATCTACGACAGAACCTTTTTGTTTCGCGTATTTATTCCAGTCAAAACGCTGATTCTTTCTCATATCATAATAGGCATTGACAAAATCCAGAATCGTGGGCTGGGGTGCTTCTTTCTCGGTGAATTCCGAAATCTTCCGCACCACGGATTTGAGCCAGGCGGACAGATCGGTCAGCAGTCGCCGCAGCGAAGAAAGCGCGCTGTTATGCTCTTTTATCCGGCGGTTGTATTCACCGATCTCCGTGCGGATTCCTTTTTCCTCCATGTGGGCGACCGCCGGACCGAGATGAATCGTCGGAAGCTCCGCCTTGCCCTGGCGCTCAAAGGAGCGAAGATCGAGCCGTTCGGGGATACCGTTTTTCTCAAAATACCGATTGACCGCCTTCGCCCATTCGGTACGCCAAACCTCGGCGTACTTTCTGTCGTTCCAGTCAACGGTGTTTTCCTTATGGCTTTTCCATTCGCCGGACGGGAGCCGGATGCGTTCGCCGTTTTCGTCGAGATCGTAAACCTTGCGCGCTTTCGGAAGCCACTTCCCGTTTTCGTTCATCGCCCGCATTGTCAGCAGAATATGCGCGTGAGGATTGCCGTCGCCTTTGTCGTGAATCGCAAAGTCCGCGATCATGCCGCGGGAGACAAATTGCTCCCGGCAGTAATCGCGGATCAAGGCTTCATATTCGTTTTTGGGCAGTTCTATTGGCAGCGCCATGATGATTCCCCGCGCAAGCTGGGCGTTCCATTGTCCTTCGACCTTCTCGGCGGCATTCCACAGTGCCTGACGGTCTGCGTATTCCGGCGGAGCATTGGGTGGAAGGAGAATGCCTTTTGCCAAGACCTCGCCGGATTTATAGCTGTAGTTTTTTGTCTTCAAGTCGTACTCGCTGAAAAACTTTTCGCCGCTCTGATAGGCGGCTCCGGCAACGGCGGACTGCGGTTTGCTTCTTTGCCGGATAGAGATTGAAAAATGCGGACATGCGATAATGAATCACCTCCATTCCCACAAGTCGCGCTTTGCGACCTTAAAACAGGGTAGCCGGAACGGCGCAGGGGCTTGCCCCTGTGATTGGAGCCTGCGAGAATCCAACAACCTTGTAAACGCAAGAGCACCGGGAAACCGGTGTATAATTGCGCCCTCTTTCATCGGGTCTCATCCCCGGTGTCTTCTTTTCCGGCGTTTTGGATCATCGCCTTTAGGAGCGCGTCAACGGCAGGCTGACGGAACGCCGTGAGCAGGAGCTCGTGTACCTGTTTGTCGGTCAGCAGCAGCGGTTTCAGAAGGAATGCTTCCAACATCCCGCCGCGAGTGAAGATTCTCCGGTTCCGCTGCTTCCGGAGAAGCCCTTTTTCAGCGGCTTCCATAGCCTTGATCTCATTTTTCAGTTGTCGCATCTTTGCCTCATTACGGGTTTTTCATCATTCAGTCGTTCAAGCTCCTTGTTCATCGGCACCTCCTGTATATTGGCGAACATCGCCTTCTCGCTGTGTACATACGTACATATCGTTTTACCGCAAGCTGCTGTTACAGTAGGGTTTCACCAACAGCTCGATTCCGAGAAATCCCCAGACGCGCCGTCCGGCAGAATTCGTAATGGTGTTGGTGTGCTCGAGATTGTATTTCTTCTCGTTCTCCACCAGAAAATCACTGACGGAACGGGGCTTCAAAGGCGTCATTGCATTTTCCTCACACCAGATGGCATAGGTTTCATAGATTTCCTTGGAAGAGGCACTGCAATCGGCTTTGAGCCGCACATAGCCCTCATCCTCCATAAAATCGATCAGGTTGTTGGAGTCCCGTTTTACGTACTCGCGGTTATTGCGGATGCGCTCACTTTCCGTGAATTGGAATTTGTTTGAAACAAGCCGCTGCAATCCCGCAAACATCCAGAGAAAAACGCCCTCCGCCTCATCCTTCATTTTGTCGGCGATATCCGGATCATCCATCCTGTCTGTCGCCTTTTCTTTCGTGGTCAGAATGAGCTGACGGCGGTAAAAGCCGTTGGAGCGGTCATAAAGCGCCTGCAAATCTCCGTTGGAGAAGGCGAGCAGTCGGCAGAACATCCAGCCCTGATAGCTCTGCTTGCCCTTGCGTTCCAAATCCATTTTCCCCTGTGCGGTAACGATGGATTTTACATAGTTGGTCTGTTTCAGCGCTTCCATTTTCATATCGTCATCGATCATAAGAAGCTGGTGTTCAAGGTCGGCGCGGGCGAATCGGTTTTCCGAGACTTTTCCGATGCTGCCGTCCTTCATGTTGCTGCCGAAGACAGCGTTCATGACGCTGCCGATCTGGCTTTTTCCTTCGCCGCCCTTTCCCTTGATAATCATCATTCTCTGACCTTTGGTAGAGGGGATGAGGCAGTATCCGAGGTATTCCTGCAAAGCCGGGATATCTTCCTCATGGAACAGGTCATGCAAAAATCGCAGCCACTTTTCCGGTCTCGGAGCATCGGGATCGTACCTGATCGGCAAACGGCTGCGGACGATCTCAGGCTTTCCGGGGACAATCGTCCCGTCCAGATACAGCGTTCCGTTTGCAAGATGAACTCTGTCCTGCTGCGGCGCAAGATCGATACCCGTACTGTAGAATTTCAAAAGCTCCACGATATTGTTGATGGTGTGCGGTACGTTTTTGACGGCGCAGATTTTCAGCTCATGATAGATTTTCTGTTTCAACGGGCGCTCGTCCGTCATGTGTCCCTCCGGTGTAAAGAAGGCGCTGCAATCATAAGCGAGCTGATGATTGCGTGTGAACTCTTCGCAGAATGCCGCCTCGACAATATCTTTTCCGTTCCACCAGATTGGGCAATCAAGCAGCTCGTCCATTGGCATGCACCCCCTCCAATCTGTAACGCAGCTTTTCTATCAGACCGTTTTGAAGCAGGTCGTCCACGGTTTTTACGCGCTCCTCCAATGTTGCGGCGCATAAAAAATCTGCCAAATACTCGATTGTGTCGAGCATCTGACAGGCTTCCACGAAACGGTCGTCGAATTCTTCATCCGGCGTTTTCGGTGCGTATTCGGTCTTCCAGCGGCGGAGCAGCTGCTCATATTCCGTGAGAACTGAAATGCACAGCGTTTCGTCCTTCCGGAACTGCGCGAGATACGGTCTTACCGGCATCAAAGTCGGCGGCTTGTCCGGGTCAATACCAAAATCCACGGCAATACGGTGAATAACCTCCGTAAAGCTCAGCCCCAGAAGCTTTGCTGACAGGTCGATGACATCCCCGTGCGCCCCGCAGGCGAAGCAGTAGAAGTGGTCGTCATAGAGCTTCATGCTCGGGTTGGTGTCGTTGTGGAACGGGCATAGCGCCATCCCGTTCCTGTGTACGGTCAATCCGTACTGTCGTGCGGCGTCGGCAGGTGCAACCTTTGCTTTAATGATTTCGATTTGTGGCATGCTATCACTCCTTCGTAAGATTTAGCCCGGCAAAATGTCCGGGCTATGTACGGCGCCTGCCCGCAGCGGCTTGAAGGAAGGAATTTCGGAAGCCGCTTCCGAAATTCCTCAATCTCCGGCCATTCTCTGAAACTCTCTGATGGCTTCCACCTCCGACTGGTAGAACCAATCACTATATGGATTCTTCTTTACAAGCTTGGCTGCATTGCGGATTTTACGAATCGCATATTCGATCTCACGGGATTTGTACCCCATCTTCAATGCACTGATAGATAAGTTCGCGATAAGGACGCAGGATTCATAGGACATACGATCCTGCAGCCACATACGACCAATCTGTTCCAGTATGCCGTGCTTCCCGGTGGCGGTTTGTGTTGCGTCATCGGAACGCCAGAGCATATGGCTATCCGGAATTTCGGAAGCGGCTTCCGAAATTATATTGATTGCCTCAAACATATACTTTGCATTGACCTGTGTACGGCGAGTACCGTCTAAGCAGGAAGTAGTCCCGATATCTATCGGAGGCCTACCGCGCTTTCGATTTTCGGAAGCCGCTTCCGTTATTCTGTTCTGTTCTTTCATGTTGCACCTCCGGCAAATTTCTCTCAGATAAAGAACAAGCGAGGCTCCGTCTTTTGACAAAGCTTCGCTTGTTTTCTCCCTCTCCATAGTATATGGGCATGGGGGAATGTGTTTTGTTCCAATTTTGAGAATTTTTTTGAAAAACTTTTTCGGTACGTATGTACACAGCGAAAAGGCGCAATTCCTACTCTATATGCTTGTCTATGAATTCGCCGTATTCCTTGCTTACAAAATCGTCAAAACGATTTGCCACCTGCCGGATTCGCTTTGAAACTGCGCTCGGCACCTTGAAACCAACCCTCTCTGCGATTTCTTTCTGAGAATAACCCGCGGCTCGAAGCTCCAGAATTCTCTGATCCGTCTCACTCAAACGGCTTTTGAAATCATCCATCTTGGCTTTTTCCAGAACCCTCGTTTCAAATTCCGCACTTGGGTCAGCGATATCATAGAGAGCATCGCCGTTGATTGACAGCCCGTTTGCTCTGATTTCCTCCAAGGACAGGGCGGGTATTGTCCGGCTGTGCATCCATGAGCGCATGAAGTCCCGCTTCTGAACGCTTTTTCCGGCATAATCCTCCGGCTGACGGGATTTCCATATCTCGTCAATAAGCGGCTGCCAGTTTTCCTCTTCGACGGTTATTTTGGTGAGGTCTTCAACAAACACGCTGAATTGCTCGTATGTCAGCCAATCAATGTCATGCGCTGTGGGCTCCGTAAAGAGCTCCTGGAAGCTGGCGCCGTCAGACGCCTCGATCCTGTTGCGGAAATGTGGGAGAATGAGATATGCCATTCTCCACAATGGGAAGTCGCCGGAATACTTCTGCCAGTCTCCGGGGATGTCCTGATACTTGCCGCCCTTTTTCGGAACCTGAAAGAACTGCCAGGCAGCCCAGGCATAGCAATCCCATACAAGCTCCAAAAAGCTGTCGCTTTTCAGCATACTGCGGTACTTTTCGCTGTCGAGCAAACGCCGGATATTTCTCGGCAGTTCCAAATACTCCGGACGCTTCTCCACAAGCTCACGCGGCAGCGCATAGAACATCCGCAGCCAGGAAAGGTTGCTGCTTAGGGGGATTTCGATGATCTGTTCCGGGAGGATTACGATATAGCCTCTTTGTTCTTTCATACGTTGTCACCAATAGAGTCAAGATCGTCACGCGCTGCAACAAACCGTACAAGATAATTGCTGTCTGACTTGCCTTTGTTTATTATTTGCCTTAAATACGAATCATCCTCATTAACCTGTATTCGCCCCAGACGAGTTAAGATTGCAATCTTAGCTGCTTGTGATCCAGTATCCATGATTTGCGATAGATGAATCAAAGCAAGGCGTTTTGCATTTTCGAAATTAGTTAGCTCAATCAGACATGTGGTCGCGTAATACTTTACATCTCGCTCCTTATGCTGTGACATAAAAATGCTATAATACAAAAATGCTGAAATGAGAGTATCATCCTCCAATTGATCTTTTGCGCACTCAAGAAAATCAGTTATTATCTTCAAAAACTGCACAATGGTATACGCTTCCGATGAATCTGTTGAATATAGCTGATCAAGCAGACCTTCGCAGCCTGGTTCGAAAGAACTGTAAATAAAGAGGTAATACTGGAATGATAATATGCGATTTGTATCTTTTGAGAAAAATCCCATCTCATTTCCGATAGAAAAAGCTGCAGCATTGGCTATCATTTGGTCGCCTATTTCATTCCAGAGTTCTTTTTGTTCACGGCTTCTGAAATATACAAATTGCAAAAGACGAACCGCCGATCTCTTGGCTTGTATTGTTTGCTTTTCTGAAGATAGAGTTTCAATTCCTGCATCGATAATGCTTTTTAGCAATTCTGAACCGAGAATGATTTCCTCTGTTTTTAGAATATTATAAACCACATCAAGGCTTTCGTAGGCATATCCAGAATATGTCCCATTCATTTCCTGCGTTTCGTTGCGAGATTTTGCTTCCGCTATATACGATTTGATGTGCTCAGAGAAGTCTTGATTTCGTTGTGCTGACATTTCCAACAAGAATGTATGCTTATAAAAATCAGGATACTTTTCCGCTATTACTGCTTCAAGGTCTTCGTATAACACCTCAGTAGTCTTGCAAAACCGGATAACTGCCGAAGAATAGTATTGATCAAAGAGTTGTTCGTTTTCTGTCGCTGTCACATCAAGTAATACTTGTTTTACCTTGAGCTGATCCTTCTGAGTAATCTTTTCAAAATCAATACTGCGAAGCACCTTAAAACAATCCATATAAAAGCGCTTCAACCCATGATGAAATACCTCACGTATAAAGGCAACAATATCTTTGCCATTCATACGGTAAGTGTTCTGTCCAAAAAAATCAAAAATAAAAGTATTGATATTGTAAACACGCTTATCGTCTTGAACCCACCTCATAGCGTAATCTATCAATTCGCTATAAAGAGCAGAATATGCTGTATCGCTCATATAATATCCAAGCCGGCTGGCCAGAAGATATTTAGACATTATTTGATGAATAGGATCAAACATATTATTGATACAATCCATAATCGAATCAATATCCTGACCATTGAGGATATCTATGGATTGATTATATGTCCTGATTACCGCATCAAGTTTCTTCAAGTCTCGGTTGATTATAAGATACTTAATGTATTCGACAAGCAATTCATGATCTTCATAAAGAATACAGAGCATCGAATAAATCGAAATGAGCCTGTCTCGCGTTATCTCTGTTTGAACAATAGATCCGTGCATTTCAGCAATGCAAAAAGCATTTGCAAGCGGAGAAAAAATCTGATCCAGTCCACCCCAGTTTGTTGTGTAGGGAGAAATGCTTAACTGAGAATAATATTTTTTGGCTATCTCTTCCTGCATGTTTTCGACTTGTCTATCCAAGTACGGGAAATACACCGGTTCGCCGCTCGTATCTATTAGTTTTTGACCCGGATTTTCAAGAGTGAATGTGCTATTTCTTTCGTCAATTCGTCCTTTGACATGTCGGATATCGATTGCGATGTCGTTTGCAATCCACGTTGGAATACCTTGCTTATTAATCGCAGTAGAAACAGCTTGCTGAAGCAACATAAGACATTCATCATACTTAGTGAGATAGTAGCATTTTTGAGCCTGATATCGCAGCTGCAAAACTTCGCATATTTCCCCGTTATTCTCTTTGCTCACTTCGGTGCATATGCTATCGATAATAGTCTCATCAAAGGGCTTTTGAAAAATAACGGTTTGCAGATGCTCAGACAGCAGTCTTTCGAGCGATGTTTCTTCATCCTCTTTATTAAGCGGGTTCACCGGAAGTATATTTTTTGTGAGTACACATGCAACATGCGGGTATTTTGAAAAACTCGTGGCTGGAAGCGAATATGTTTCAGTGATTAGCGCCTTAGCACTTATTGGCTCGACTTCGCTCTTTTCGACCGAAAACAGTTCTTCCTTCTTCTTATATACCGCGATAACGTCCTGCATCACGCTATCGTATGCTTTGGAGACGATGTCAGAAAACTCGTGTGCAAGAGCATACTTTGCTGATTGCAGTTTTCTGACATCTTCCTGCATGGGGGTTGGCTCTTTCTTGTTCTCATCGCAAAAAATATAAAGCAATCTTAAATGCTTGTCTTTTGCTCTTTTTTCTTCACTTAAGACAGCCGGAGGAACCCCATCCGCATTATCAACGAGAAAGATACAGAGATTTGAATTGTCAACATAATCCAAATAAGCACTTTGCGTGTCTTCGCTGCTGGCTGGATCTGTTTCAAAAACATATGTTTCTACCAAGCCTGTTACATCTAACAGCTTCTGTAACGATTTCCTTGCGATGGTGTATTTCCCGCCACATTTAGAACTGATAAAAACTCTCAGTTTATGCTCAATGCCCGAATAACTCATAATAAACCTCTTTCTCCTATGTGGCACATAGCCGATACTATAGCTATCGACCATTACAGCTCCTTAAACCTCTCGGCCAAAAGCGCAAAGGTAGAACTCGACCTGATCTGCCCCGCCGGAATAAACAAATACTGCCACTCCTTGTATCCGTTGGCTTTGCCCCAACGGGAGGCAACGGCGCAATACTGTATCCCTCGCTCTTTCTTTGCGATTACATCCGGGTCATTGAGCTTATCCTCGCCCTTGACCTCCACCAGATAAATAATATCCTCGGTTTCTACCACGAAGTCCGGCTCGTACGCATGGCCGTGGTTATAGGTGATATTGAACTCACGGGGATGCGGTCTAAGCCAGTTGATGACATCAGAATCTGTTTCCATCACACGGGCAAGCGTCAGCTCTCCGTCCTTGCTATGGAACTTCGCCTCACTGAAAACGCCCTTTTGAATACCGGTAAACAGCACATTCCTGATATCCTCGGTAAAGGATTCAAAAAGGCCGACCTTTTCTCTCCAGCTATAAGTCTGCTGGAGATTATATTCGCGGGTACCAACGACCTCCTCTTGCAGAAAGCCGTTCTTACAGTAAAAATGCTGCATCATTTGCGCATACAGCTTGTTTGCGATATCGCGCTTATACATCATAACGATATTGCGCATGCCGTTCTCGCCGTGGTTCGCTGTATAGTGGTCGCAAAGCCGGGAGATCATTTTGAACAAAAGCGCAGAGCATTTTTCATAGTCGATCTCCGGCTTTTTGCGCAGCTCATCCAGAATTACTTTCTTGGGGTTATAGCCTTCAAAATCAATGGCGTCTCCCTTGATGCGCTGGCGATCTGCCATGTCTTCAAGGTTCTGGATTAGCAATTCATTGCGAATAGGCACATGATTAAAGGCCGACACATCGAGATCAAAATCCACAAACACATATTCCTCAACGCCGGCATCCGTGATCTTGATACGGGGAATCGGGATGAACTTTGCTTTTGCGGCGATATGTGTCTGCTCCGTCTGATACAGCATCCATGCGGCCAACGGCATCTCATTTTCATGGAACGTAACGCCCAAGTCCTTATCCACAGAGAGCTGTGCAGCAACCGTATCAACAATTTTCTGTGCGGTTTGAGGTGTAACGGTATGCTCTGGCTCGGTCTGAATGCTGCGGGAAACCTCCTGCCGGATCAGCGTCTGCGCTCTGGAGATCACAGCGTCGGTCTGCTCTGTCCGCTCAATCTGTGTGAAGGAATATGCTTCATCGTGGCTTTCGTTGGACGGCATGTCAAACGATAACTGCGTGGTGGTAACCTGTTCCGGCACAATTTCTTCCGCCTTGATAACATTCCCTGCCTTGAAAATGGAATCACCGCGCTGCGCCTCCGCCAGAATGTCGTTGAATTTATCGTGTGCCGTAAGCATAACTGCGTCAACATCACAATCTCCGGTACGCTCGCCATAGGGCAAACGCAGACCGCGACCGACCATCTGCTCCCGCAGAATTTTGGATGCGGCCGTCCGGAGCGGAACGATGGTATAGAGGTTGTTGACATCCCAGCCTTCTTTGAGCATATTGACGTGGATTACGATTTCCACCGGATTTTTCGGGTTTTCCACATCCAGAAGCAGACGAGTGTTCGCTTCGGTCTCTGCGCCTTTCTGTTTAGAGTGGACGATTATCGTTTTGTTGCGATATGCGCCACCACGGAATTCGTCTGACTTTACGAATTGCTCCACCCAGGTTGCGTGATCTGTATCCTTGCAAACTACGAGCATAAACGGCTTCACAACCGGCTTTCCATGGTTGACAGCATAAACCTCCAGCTTCCGTTTGGTGCTCTCATGGCAGGTGATGCCGTCCAGCAGCATCATTTTATCCAGCTGTTCATCACCGAAGTTATAGAAATCAATGTCCGAGCGGGTCACGGCAAAGGGTGTGCGAGTATAGCCGTCCTCGATGGCCTTGGACAGCGGATATTCATATACAACATTTTTGAAAGGAACTTGCTTATTACCCTTCGTCACAAGGGGAGTCGCAGTTAGCTCCAATCCCAGCAGCGGATGCAGTTCGTTGAGTGCCTGCATACCCCTCTCCGCCCGGTAATGGTGAGATTCATCCATAATCAGCACCAAGTCCGGCAGATTGGAGAGCGCCTGATAGAACGAGTCACCGATAAGCTCGTTCACTTTTTTCATGTTTGCGCCCTCTTTGTTGAACTTATCGATGTTATATACGAAGATATGTACATCGGATTCAAACAAAGAGAGATTCTTTTCCCGGTAATCGTCATCCGTAATGATCTGCGGCTGTACGGTAAAACAGCCCAGTCCACGGAACACATACTTCGGACTGCCGTTATCGCTCAAGTCTTTCTTGAGCTTTTCATAGATGGTGGTGTTTGGCGCAACCACAAAAAAGTTTCGGATGTTGTGCTGCGTATACAGATAGGCGATAAATGCGCCCGTCAGCCGGGTTTTACCCACACCGGTGGCCAGAGCAAAGGTCAGGGACATAAAGTCACGCTCAAAATCGGAGCAGATCGGATACATAGCGTGGACAGCACCCAGTGCCGCCTTCAGATTCATGCCCTTGCGGAGCTGTACGGCGTTGGTGATCTCTTCAAGAATCTTCAACGATTGCGTCTGCGGTTTGCGGAGGGACATGACGCCACTGATATAGTCTGTGGTATAGAGCGGGAAATCGTTAGACATCCTCTTCCTCCTCGTCGCAATCATCATACACCGGCGGGTGTACGATATTCAGGTTGTAATCCGCTTTGCCGAACTCGCAGCGTTCCAGCAGCATTTGCGGGATCTTCTTCACTGTGATATTATCGTAAGCCTTGTCCAGTCCGCTGTCAAAGGAGCGGCAAGCGATGATCAGATACTCGCCCTCCTCCATGGTGTCCTTGATGGAGTCCAGATAGGGGCTGTTCAGGTGGCGGGTAGTCACAAAGAGGTAGCTGTTCTCGTTGCCTACAGACTGTTTCCAGAACAGGTCTCCATCCGGCTGATAGCGAAATCCCTCATGCAGGGCGACCGCAGCTGCCAGCATATTGGCGTCGTAGTCCTCGTTGATGACATATTCGTCAAAGGGGTCTTTGTTAATGAGCGTAGGTGCGACCTCATAGAAGCGGTATCCTCCCCCTCCTTGCCAGTTCTGTGCCTTGGTAATGCCGCCGGGGTCTTCTCCGGCAATGACCTTATCCATGCGCACTTTGCAGTGGGTATAGGCGTGATTACCCATTTCCACACCGATCCAGCGCCGCTTCATTTTCTGTGCGACGGCAGCCGTGGTACCGGAACCGAGGAAGGAATCAAGAACCAAATCGCCGGGATTGGAGGCAATATGGATGATGCGCTGAATGAGTCCTTCCGGCTTGGGTGTATCAAAAATATTATCTTTCCCGAACAATTCCATTATTTCTTTTTTTGCGGAGTCAGTGTGCCCGACTTCATCACTTGGCCACCAAGTCCATGGTGCTACTCCAGGGACTTCCGAGAGATAACGAATTTTATTTGGCTGGCTGTTATTATCCTTTCCAAAATAAATCCGTCCATCAGAAAGAAGCTCTTCAAATGTTTTCTTGGATAACGACCAGCATCGCCCAGCCGGAGGTGTGTGAATCTTTCCACCAGGCGCTTTTATCTCATAGAATTGATCTGGGGTTGCATGACCTGCTTGAGCCGTCATGGGGACTGGACGCCAGCGCCCCCGTGGATCGTTGTTTGGATTTTTGTAGACTTTAGCTTGCTCTTCAGTCATTGGGACTAAGTTCCGCACTTCTTTAAAAGACACCGTATCCTTTGCGTACACAAGAATGTATTCATGTACGTCACCGATAGCTTCTCGATTTTCACGGGAATATCGTTTTTGCCATACATTCTGTGCAACAAAATTATGCCGACCAAATAGTTCGTCGCACAAAACCCGCATATATGCCTGTTCTGAATCGTCAATGCTGATCCACAAACTACCGACAGTATCATCAAGAAGATTCCAGAGAATTTCAAGGCGTGGACGCATCAGATTAAGCCAAATACTGTGCTCCAGATTGTCATCGTAGTGTTCAAAGGCAGAGCCGGTGTTATACGGCGGATCGATATAGATGCACTTTACCTGTCCGGCGAATTTGCTCTCCAGTGCCTTCAGCGCCAGCAGATTATCCCCGTGAATCAGCATATTCTGCGTCTCCGAATCGGCGGCGGTGTTGGACAGTGCCGTGTTTTCAATCAGCAAACGAGGCTCGACCCGAATCGGCTCGTCCTTACCGTACCAAGTCAGTTCCAGTTTGTTAGCCATAATATCTCTCCCATAATCTGCTGACAATTCATTATAAAGATCTCGCAGTCCAATAAACCGGACTTACAGGCTCAAACTGTGCTCGTCCAGCAGGAAGTTTCGGACACCGATGGTCACGATCCCCATATCGTTTCTTCGCACCTTGATGTTATCCCGCACGACGATGATTTTCTTGAAGGAATCGCCGATAGCGTTCAGCGGGCGTTCCTCCTGCTCCCGCTTTCCCTCGGTGTTCATCGCAAAGGCAGACTGAATATAATACTTCTCACTGCCGCGGGTCACGACAAAGTCCACCTCAAGCTGCTTTTTCGTGGTCTTGTTCTCGCTGTTCTTGCCAAACTGTTCCACAAGTCCCACGTCCACATGATACCCACGAATACGCAGTTCGTTGTAGATGATGTTCTCCATGATGTGGTTTTCTTCCATCTGCCGGAAGTTCAGTCTCGCATTGCGCAGCCCCACGTCCTCAAAGTAGAACTTTGCCGGAGAACCGATATACTTTCTTCCTTTGATATCGTAACGGACCGCCTTGCTCACCAAGAAGGCGTCCATAAGATAGTCCATATACTTTTTCAGCGTCTTGTCGCTGATGGTCTTTTTCTTGACGCTTTTGAAGGCGTTCGCCAGCTTCAAGGGATTCGTCAGCGAACCAACGGCGGAGGCGAGAATGTCCACCAGCTCGTCCAGCTCCTCCTGATGGCGCACCTTATGGCGGTCGATAATGTCGCTGAGATACACCTTCTGAAACAGTGACATCAAGTATTCCGCCTTTTCCTCCGTCGTTTCGCGGGAGAGGATCAGCGGAAGCCCGCCGTAGGTGAAGTAATCGTCCCATGCTTCGTCGGCGCTGCCCTCGTAAACGGAGCAGTATTCCCGGAAAGAGAGCGGATAGATGCGTATTTCGTCCCCGCGGCCGCGGAACTCTGTGACCAAATCAGAGGAGAGGAACTTGGAGTTGCTGCCGGTCACATAGACGTCTGCATTGCGAATATGCATAAAGCTGTTGAGCACATCCTCAAACTCGGCAAGGAGCTGCACTTCGTCCAGAATAATATAGTAGGTGTCCTTGTCAACGATCCGCTCTTTTACATATTTCAGCATATTGTCGGGATCGCGCAGTTCTTTGTTACTGCGGTCATCCAGGGCGATCTCGATGATATGGTCTTCCCGAACGCCCTTTTCCAGCAGATAATTATGGAACAGGTTGAACAGAAGGTATGACTTCCCGCACCGGCGAACACCCGTCACGATCTTGATCAATCCATTCTTCTCGCGCCGGATCAGCCGATCCAGATAGATATCCCGTTTGATCTTCATATTGACCTCCTGCTTCCGGAACAAATGTGCCTACACCTTTTTTCGTAATTATTATATAGGATAACCACGCAAAAGTCAAGTATTCTCCATGAGTTCATGTGTCCAGTATAGAAGCATCTAAAGAAAAGGCGCAGCTCACCGACCGGTAGAAATCGGCGGGCTGCGTCATGTTCATTCTAATCCATCAGCCGATGCTCCGGCTTGCCTTGTACATATGTTTTCGGATTACCCTCCAGCACCAGTTGTGCATATTCAAGAGGCTTGTTGTAGATTAGCCAGTCCAGCTCCGACCGCTGATACATATTGTCGGCGAACTCATTCTCCACGGCAATGGTATCAATGGAAATCAAGGAGCCATCAGAGTATTTCAGTTCCACGCAGGCGGTGTCCATGTTATATTCACAGGAAATCAGTTTGCTCAAAGCTTGCGCTCCTTTCTCGCATTCACGAAATCATCCCGAAATGCCGCAGCGCATCCAAGATTGCTTTTTCTTTATCCGGCGGGCATTGGGGAACATGGGCATCCTTGGACTTTGGCTTGTTGTAGCTGTCACCGACCTCCAGCCCGCATTTCCGTTTAACTTGGGATATGTACAGGGAGGAGACCTTCATCCCGGTTTGCTCCAACACATACTCCTTGATCTGCGGATAAGTGGCTTGTCCGCGCTTTTCTTGCAGCATTTCATCGACATTCACATCAACGTTGATATGCATCCCATTTCTCCGCACTAAGAGACACACCGTCTCGATATGGTGCGTAAACGGGAACATATCCACCGGCTGGATCCGCCGCACGCGGTACCCGTGCTGCACCAGAAATGTCAAGTCCCGTGCCAGTGTGTCCGGTGCGCACGATACATACACAATCCGCTCCGGCGCCAGCGTGACGGCCGAAGCCAGGAAACGCCGGTCGCTGCCCGCGCGCGGCGGATCCATCAGCAGCACGTTGGCCGATTTGCCGCGCCGCGCCATGTCCTGCATGAATTCTCCGGCGTCGCCCCGGATGAATGTCGCGTTCGTGATCCCGTTTCGCCGGGCGTTAGCAGCCGCATCGCGCACGGCGTCGTCATTCAGTTCGACCCCAATGACCGACTGGGCGTGCGGCGCAGCGACCAGCCCGATGGTGCCGATCCCGCAGTACGCGTCGATCACGGTTTCCGTGCCGGTCAGTCCGGCGAACTCGATGGCTTTGCCGTACAGCACTTCCGTCTGCACCGGATTGATCTGGTAAAATGACCGCGGCGACAACGAAAACCGGCAGCCGCACAGGATGTCCTCAATCTTGCCCGGCCCGTACAGCACAATCTCCCGCGTGCCCAGCACCATGCTGGTCGGTTGATCGTTGATGTTCTGTACGATGGTGGTAATTTCGGGGTGTGCCGCCCGCAACGCCGCAACAAAATGATTCCGGGACGGGAACATCGATTTGCTCGTCACCAGTACCACCAAAATCTGGTCGGTGGCGTGCGCCGTCCGCACCAGCACGTGCCGCAGCAGGCCGGTGTGCGCATCTTCGTCGTACGGCGCAATCTTGAAATCGCGCAGCAGCCCGCGGATGGTGACAATGATCCGGTCGGCGCGCTCGTCCTGGATCATGCACCGATCGACCATCACAATCCGGTGCGTGCCCGACTGATACACGCCGGACACAATCTTCCCGCTGCGCGTGGTGCCGAACGCCGCTTGGGCTTTGTTGCGGTAGTGGCGCGGGTTTTCCATCCCGATGATCGGCGCGACGCGGCCGAACCGCCCCAGCAGCCGAATCTCGGTGGCCTGTTTCCATTGCAGCTGTCGGTCGTACGGGAGATTCTGCATCTGGCATCCGCCGCACTTGCGGGCCAGCGGACATTGATCCGACTGCGGCGCCGCGTCCGTCACGATCGGTTCCGGCTTTTGCTTGGCGTCCCACAGCGGCTTGTGCGCCGCCCAGTATGCCGCTTTGCGCATTTTGTTCGTTTGCTTCATGGCGATTCATCCTGCTTTGCTTGTGAATTTTGATTGGAATTATATTATACGGCATTTCGGCCGCAAAGTCAATGCGCAGACCGCGTTCGATTGGTCATTTCCGCGCGGATGCCCAAAATTCGAACAGGTGTGCCGCGGTGTCGCGTTTTTGGGCATCGGCGCTTTTTTACATATTGTATCTTTTGCGCGCAGCGGATATAATATAGACATCAAAGCGAAACGCAACCCAAATTTACAGGAGGTTTTTGATTATGTATTATTCTGCTGGAAACTATGAAGCATTTGCCCGTCCCGAAAAACCGGAAGGCGCCGACCGCAAATCGGCGTATATCATCGGCACCGGCCTGGCCGGGCTGTCCGCCGCATTTTATATGGTGCGTGACGGTCAGGTCCCAGGCGAGCGGGTTCATCTGCTGGAAAAGCTGGACCTGGCGGGCGGCAGCTGCGACGGCCGCAAAGACGTCACCAAAGGCTTCTATATGCGCGGCGGCCGCGAGATGGACAACCACTTTGAATGTATGTGGGATATGTTCCGCGACGTACCGTCGATCGAAACGCCGGGCGTGTCGGTGCTGGACGAATACTATTGGCTCAATAAGCACGACCCCAACTATTCGCTGTGCCGCGCAACCGAGCGTTGCGGCGAAGATGCGCACACCGACGGGAAATTTGCCCTCGACCGCGCGTCGGCGATGGCGCTGTCCAAACTATTCATCACGCCGGAGTCCGAGCTGGAAGGCAAAAAGATCTCCGACGTACTGCCGGAGTCGTTTTGGCAGACGAACTTCTGGCTGTATTGGCAGACGATGTTTGCATTTCAGCGCTGGTCGAGCGCACTCGAAATGAAGCGCTACCTGTGCCGCTATGTGCACCACATCGACGGACTGCCGGATTTCAGCGCACTGCGGTTCACCAAATATAACCAGTACGAAAGCATGATCCTGCCGCTGACGAAGTATTTGCAGGCGCACGGCGTAGAAATCACGTTCGGAATCGACGTGAAAAACGTTGTGATCGCGTCCGAAGGCGACCGCAAAGTCGCGAAGCAAATTGTGTACGAGCAAGGCGGCGCATCGCACACCATCGACCTGACGGAGGACGACCTGGTGTTCATCACGAACGGCTGCTGCACCGACACGTCCTGCTACGGAGACCAGACGCACGCGCCGGATCTGAGCACGGTAAAAAACGGGGCAGGCGAGTCGTGGGATCTGTGGAAAAACATTGCTGCGCAGGCGCAGCACGGGGAATACGGCAACCCGGACGCTTTTTGCAGCGATTACGAAGCGACCAACTGGATGAGCGCGACGGTTGCCACGTCCGACGAGACGGTGATCCGGCACATTATGAACATCTGCAAACGCGACCCGCGCGCCGGAAAAGTGACCACCGGCGGCATTGTGACGGTCAAAGACAGTGTCAACAACTGGTACCTGTCCTGGACCATCAACCGTCAGCCGCAGTTCCGCGCACAGGATAAAGACACGGTGTTGGTGTGGGTTTACGCATTGGCGACGGACAAGCCCGGCAACTTCGTCCACAAACCGATGCGCGAATGCACCGGCGAAGAGGTGTGCCAGGAGTGGCTGTACCACATCGGGATTCCGAAGTCGGAGATTCCGGAGCTGGCCGCGCACGCGTGTAACACGACGACGTGCTTCATGCCGTATATTAACTCGTTCTTCCAGCCGCGGAAAAATTCGGATCGTCCGCATGTGGTGCCGGACGGCGCTGTGAACTTCGCGTTCATCGGCCAGTTCGCTGAAACACCGCGCGACACCATTTTCACCACGGAATATTCGATCCGCACCGGGATGGAAGCCGTGTACACGCTGATGCACGTGGATCGCGCCGTGCCGGAAGTGTGGGGGAGTGCGTACGATGTGCGCGAGCTGCTGCGCGCCTGCTACTACGCCATCGATAAAAAGACTGTGAACGAAGCGGATCTGACCTTTGTGGAACGCGAGATGCTGAAAGTGGCATTGAAGAAGATCAAAGGAACGGACGTGGAACTGCTGTTGAAGCAGAGCGGACTGATCGAGTAAAATACGATCCCTTTGGATGCATGATACGCAAATTGCCCCGGTACACAGGAATGCCTGCGTACCGGGGCCAATTTTGCTTCCACAATTATTCCGATTTTTCCGCCTGGTTCGCGTCGTTCATGGTGTTGAACAACCGCATCAGCGCGCCCGCGCGTGCGGCGGCCATCCGGTACGCCCGACTGGTTCGCGTACACGGCCGCGTCAGCAGCACCAGTGTTTCAACGGGGCATTCCCGCTCCCGCGTGAAAATATTGAGATAAATGTGCCCGACTTTCGGCGCAGCGCCGAAAAATCCGACGCCGTTGGATTCCTGCGCCGGCGGCCAGGACTGGTCGCCCTCGGCCGAGCGAATTTCGCCGTCCGTCCAGACATACCGCGTCCCGTCCTCGGTCAATTCTGCGCAGACCACCTGGTCGAACGCATGAACCGTGGTGTCGCCCTCGTGCGCGATCAGCCAATGCTGTGTGCGTTCGTCGAGCCATAAATCCTGAATCTGGTCGGTTTTCTCGGCGCCGACGCTGCGAAATGCCGCTTCGGCGGACGCTTTCTTTTTGCGTTCCGTGACGATCAGCAGCACGCCACCCACCGCCAGCAGTGCCAGCGCGATGCCCAATGTCCAGTAAAATATCGTTTCCATCGGTTGGCCTCCTTACAGCGTCAGCTGCTCACCGGATTCTTCCGGCGCAGGGAGCGCACCGGCGGACGGCAGCGACTTCGGGCGGTAGCGATGCGGCTTGGCCAGCATTCCTTCCTCGTACGGCGTCACATCCATCAGCCGCGATCCGCGTTTCAGTGTCAATACGGCGACGCCCTGCGCATTTTTGGACGACTTGGTCTGGATTGCGCCGCTGTGGAACAGCAGCCTGCGGCCGCCGGACGCGTTCATCAGGAATTCGCGATCCACCGGCGCGTAATACGCGCACAGCAGCGGTTCTTTATCGCAATAGGCGGACAGCAGCTT
This sequence comes from uncultured Eubacteriales bacterium, assembly GCA_905198155.1. Taxonomy (GTDB): domain Bacteria; phylum Bacillota; class Clostridia; order Oscillospirales; family Acutalibacteraceae; genus RGIG4076. The sequence goes on along the minus strand of CAJKBQ010000004.1, from coordinate 21,571 downwards.
TTTACGGTTGGTTTTTGTGGCATAGGCTTCCATTGCGATTTTGGCGACTTTGCCGCTTTCAAAGAAGAACAGCATGGCGCCGTCGTATTTTTGTGTCACAGCCATGTATACCGGCAGCTCACCGTCGTCCATGCCCAGCCGCGACGGCAGATATTCACCCAGCACGCTGGCCTTGGTATCGTCAAAGTCGGAGGCTTTGGCTTTGTAAACCTGGCATTTGTTGGTGAAAAACAGCAGATCGCGATTGTTGGACGCTTCGATGGTTTGCGCCATCACGTCGCCTTCTTTGAGCTTTTGTTCGCCGCTCATGCGCAGCGACAGCGGCGTGATTTTTTTGAAGTATCCGTCGCGCGTGCGGAACAGATGTACCGCGTAATCCGGCGCTTCTTCCGGCTCTACTTCCGGTTCGTCGGTGGGGTAAATCAGCTGGCTGCGGCGCGGTTGGCGATACTTGTCCGCCACGGCGCGCAGCTCGTCCACAATGATCGATTTGACGCGCGATTTGTGCGCCAGGATATCTTCCAAATCACGGATTTCGTCTTCCAGCTGCTCCACGGCGTTGAGCTGTTTCAGAATATATTCGCGGTTCAAATGCCGCAGCTTGATCTCGGCAACGTATTCCGCCTGCGTCTGGTCAATGCCGAACCCGATCATCAGGTTCGGGATGACTTCGTCCTCCTGCTCGGTCGTGCGAACGATGCGCACGGCTTTGTCGATGTCCAGCAGGATTTTTTGCAGGCCGAGCAGCAGATGCAGCCGGTCACGCTTGCGCGTTAGTTCGTAATGCGTCCGCCGCTGCACGCATTCGATCCGGAACGCCGTCCATTCGTTCAGCAGCTCCCGTACGCCCATCACGCGCGGCACACCGGCGATCAGCACATTGAAATTGCAGGCGAACGCATCCTCGAGCGGCGTCATCTTGTACAGGCGCGCCATCAGCTTGTCCGGATCCGCGCCGCGTTTGAGGTCGATGGTGATTTTCAGGCCGTCGAGGCCGGTTTCGTCGCGAATATCGGCGACCTCGCGGACTTTATTGCTTTTTACCAGGTCAATTACTTTTTCAATGATCGCCTCGGTGGTCGCAGTGGGCGGAATCTGCGTGACGTCGATGCAGTTGTTGGATTTGTCGTATGTGTAGCGGGCGCGGACGCGCAGGCTGCCGCGTCCGGTGCGGTAAATCTGATCCAGCGCGCTGTCGCACAAAATCAACCCGCCGCCCGGAAAATCGGGCGCCGGCAACGTGGATTGAATCACGTGCTCCGGGTCTTTCATCAGCGCGATAGTGGTGTCGCACACCTCAGCAATGTTGAACGAGCAGATGGAACTGGCCATACCGACGGCGATGCCGATGTTGGAATTGACCAGCACCGACGGGAATGTCGCCGGGAGCAGCGTCGGCTCCTTCATCATTCCGTCATAGTTGTCGGTAAAGTCTACGGTGTCTTTGTCAATGTCGCGGAACAATTCCTGACAAATGTCGTCCAGCTTGGCTTCCGTGTACCGGGATGCCGCCCATGCCATGTCGCGCGAGTAAAATTTACCAAAGTTGCCCTTGGAATCCACATACGGGTGCAGCAGCGCTTCATATCCGCGGCTCAGGCGAACCATCGTATCGTAAATGGCGGCGTCGCCGTGCGGATTCAGCTTCATCGTTTCGCCGACAATATTGGCGGACTTGGTGCGTTTCACGTTGCCCAGCAGCCCCATCTTATACATGGTGTACAGCAATTTGCGGTGCGACGGCTTGAATCCGTCGATCTCCGGGATTGCGCGGGACAGGATCACGCTGATTGCATACGGCATAAAGTTCTGCCGCAGCGTGTCCGTGATCTGTTGCTCCACCACCGCACCGGCGTGCTCGATTACGCCATGCATTTTGGGCGCAGCCGGTGCTTTTTCCATTCGTTTGCGAGCCATATTTTCACTCCGTTATCTTATGTTATCATTCAGTCGGTTCGGGCTTTGCGGCGTCAGCTGATATCCGCCAAGTCCAGATAATCGTTTCCGTTTTCGGAAATATAATTCTTGCGCCCGGCCAGATTGTCGCCCAGCAGCAGGTCAAACAGCTCTGCCGTTTCGGCGGCCATCGCAGGCAGCACCTGAATCAGCCGGCGCGTTTCGGGCGCCATGGTTGTCAGGCTCATCATTTCCGGCTGGTTTTCGCCCAGACCTTTGGAACGCTGGATGGTGTATTTTTCCTTTCCGATTTTCGCAAGGAATTCCGACTTTTCTTTTTCATTATAAGCAAAGTACGTCTCGTTTTTCGTCGTGATTTCAAACAGCGGCGATTCCGCAATGAATACTTTGCCTTTTTCGATCAGCGTGGGGGTGAGCCGGTACAGCATCGTCAGCACCTGGGTCCGAATGTGGAACCCGTCCACGTCCGCATCGGTACAGATGATGACTTTGTTCCAGCGCAGCGCATTCAGGTCAAACGAGGATAGGTCTTTGTTGGCTTTCGACTTGACTTCCACGCCGCAGCCCAGCACTTTGAGCAGGTCGGTGATGATATCGTTTTTGAAAATTTTGTCGTAATCGGCTTTCAGGCAGTTCAGAATTTTGCCGCGCAGCGGGATAATCGCCTGAAAATCCGGATTCCGCGCCAGCTTACATGATCCCAATGCGGAATCGCCCTCCACGATGAACAGCTCGCGCACCGATGCGTCCCGCGACCGGCAGTCCACGAATTTCTGCACACGATTGGTCATATCCATCGTGCCGGTCAGCTTTTTTTTCAGGTTCTGGCGGGTGCGCTCGGCGTCCTCGCGGCTGCGCTTGTTAATCAGCACCTGCGCGCCGATTTTTTCGGCTTCGAGCGGGTTTTCGATGAAATACACTTCCATCTGATGCCGCAGAAACTCGGTCATCGCATCCTGAATTCCTTTGTTGTTGATGGATTTTTTCGTCTGGTTTTCGTACGACGCGACATTGGAAAACGACGACGACACCAGCACCAGGCAGTCCTCCACGTCGGCAAACGTGATTTTGCTTTCGTTTTTATTGTACCGGCCGTTTTGTTTCAGGTACGCGTCAATCTGCGATACCATCGCGCTGCGCACCGCTTTGTCCGGCGCGCCGCCGTATTCCAGCCAGCTGGAGTTGTGGTAATACTCAGTGCGCTTTACCTGATTGGAAAACGTCAGCGCCACAGCAATTTTCACTTTGTATTCCGGCTTGTCGGCGCGGTCGCGCACGCGGCGTTCCGTTTGCCAGTATTGCACGCTGGTCAGCGCCCGGCCTTCGGTCAGCTCCTGCACATAGTCGGCAATGCCGTTGGTATAGCAGAATGTGGTTTCGGTGAAAGCGCTGCCGGTTTGGTCGCGGAACAGAAATTCCACGCCCGGATTGACTACGGCCTGCCGCTTCATCACGTCCAGAAAGTAGTCGGCTGGCACATTGATGTCCGTGAATACTTCCAAATCGGGCTTCCAGCGCTGGATGGTGCCGGTGCGCTTGCCGGTGTACGGCTCTTTGTGCAGACCGCCGATGTTTTCGCCTTTTTCAAAATGCAGCGTATACTTGGTGTGATTGGCGTACACGGTGACGTCCATATATTCGCTGGCGTACTGCGTTGCGCACGCGCCCAACCCGTTGGTGCCCAGCGAAAACTCATAGTTTTCGCCTTCCGCGTTGGCATATTTGCCGCCGGCGTACATCTCGCAGTACACCAGCTCCCAGTTGTATCGCTTTTCTTTGGTGTTGAAGTCCAGCGGGATCCCGCGTCCAAAATCTTCCACCTCGAACGAGCCGTCCGCATAGCGCGTAACGATGATTCGTTTTCCGTAGCCTTCGCGCGCTTCGTCGATGGAGTTGGACAGAATCTCGAACACGGAATGTTCGCACCCGTCCAGCCCGTTGGAGCCGAAGATAACGCCGGGACGTTTCCGCACGCGCTCTGCGCCTTTCAGCATGGAGATACTGTCGTTGCCGTAGGTTGATTGTTGATTTGCCATGTCAGCCTCCAAAATGAGTAATATCAAAAAATCATTCGATTTCAAATGTGTTGATTGTTCTATTATAGCATAAAATTTCCCGCTTCGCAACACCTGAAACGCGAGAAAATTAAAATATGACGCGAGTTGCGTGTTTTGATGAAATATATTTTGAAATCACATTGACAAACGATAAAGCAATCGGTATAATATAAATATGATAAGGTTTGAATGGGATCCGAACAAAGAACGAATAAACAGGCAGAAACATGGAATTACATTCGCAGAGGCACAAACAGTATTCTATGATTCTGAAGCATTGGTAATAGATGATCCAGCGCATTCGGAAACGGAGAATCGGTTTATTATTTTAGGTATGAGTAATCAGGCCAAATTGCTGGTTGTCTGCCATTGCTATCGCGTATCCGATGAAGTTATTCGTATAATTTCTGCAAGAAAAGCTACTCGCACGGAAACATCACAGTATTATAGATAACGAGGTGAGTACAAATGAATTCAGAGTATGATTTTTCCAATGCCCGTAAGAATCCATATGCAAAACAACTAAAACAGGAAATTACAATCGATGTTGATTGTAATACAGTGGACTATTTCAAGCGTCAGGCGGAGTTTTCGGGAATACCGTATCAAACGCTGATGAATCTGTATTTATCGGATTGTGCTGCACACCGAAGAGAATTGAAGTTGACTTGGAATTGAGTACACAGGCCAATCCGACACGATAAAGAGGGGGAGATTCCATGCGCGAAAACGAAAACCTGGTCTGGCAAGACCGCAAGCGGACTTTTTTGGGACTGCCGTGGTCGTTCACACGATACCGGCTGGAACCGGATAAATTGATTATCGACACCGGATTCCTTTCGCGGAGCGAGGACGAGATTTGCCTGTACCGGATTATGGATATCACGTTGAAACGGTCGCTGGGCGAACGGCTGCTGGGACTGGGAACGATTCATTGCTGTTCCGGCGACAAAACCAGCCCGGAGTTTGACATCCGCCGCATCAAAAATGCCCGGAAGGTGAAAGACCTGTTGTCCGACATGGTGGAGGAAGAGCGCAGCAAACGCCGGGTAGCCACCCGCGAGTGCATCAGCGCGGACGATGATGATGTCTTTGACGACGATCCGCACGAGGACTGACCGCAGCTGTTATACATTTTCACACATCCAAAAAGCCGCGCATTTCCGCCCGAACGGGGGAGATGTGCAGCTTTTCTTTTTGCAGCGAATTCAAATTTTTTGCGGCGTTTCCGACTCGTCCAAACCAGTCTTTTTCTCGGTCAGTTCAGCGCCCAACCGGCACACCAGCGCCAGGATAATCATCATAATGCCAAAGCCCCACGTGCCGCCATTGATCGTTTCCAATTCAACGGTTCCATACGATTGCCGCAGCAGCGCCGCAATCAGTCCGGCCAATGCATCCGATGCAATCGGAATTGCGATTACCAAAATTCCGGCGCGCAGCAGCGACCGGGCAAAGCGCGCAGTGAACGGTGTACCGGCTTCCAGCTCGATTCGCAGAGAATGCTCGGTGAATTTGGCCAGCACTGCCTCGCCGGCACACATAATTGCACCGGCGGCCAGCATTGCGTACAGTGTACCGACGGTCATATCGCTGCCCTTTTGAACCAAGCCGAAAATGTTCGTCCCGCCAATGACCAACGCATGTTCGCCCAGCGTGGCGTAGCTGACAATCGCGGCGATGCACAGGCAAAACCCGACGATGCTCACCGGAAAGAGAATCCGGCAAAGGGTTTTGCCCACCCGCACGATGGTTTGCAGCACATCAAGCGTTTTGGATTTCATAGTATCATGCTCCTTTTCCCGTTTCAGAAAATTACAGCTCGGCAAAGATCACGCTGCCGCGCCGTTTGATCCAGATCAACATGACCGCATCGAACGCCGCCGTTACGACCGCGCCGATCAACATCGTCAGCGCGATTGGCAGTGCTTGAAGCAAAAACGGCAGCGCGCCCAGCAGGATGCCGTATCCCCATCCGCCGAACAGCGTGATCGCAACACCCAGTCCCTGCTTCACCGGCTGCACTTCCGCTGTCCAGGTCAGGTTGGGGTGTTTGAGGTTGAGACACAATCCCAGCGCATCCGTCCAGGCGACGAACAACATGGGGAGGATCAACATCAGTACCGCGGTGGCGGGATTCGGGCGCAGCGCGAGGATGGCGCATCCGGCGCAGAACAATGTCGGAATGCCCGACAGCAGCAAATGCGCGTTCAGTTTGGCTTTCAGCACCGTCCATGGCGGAATCGGCAGTGACTGCGCAATCCATATGCCTTTGCCTTCCAGCGAGACGGAAGGTGCAGAGATATCATTCATCGTGGAAATCACGCAAATTGCCGCGACTGCCAGTGACGCCAGAATATCCGTTTGACCGAGCAGCTCCGTCATTGCGCCGATCAATTCGCTGCGTTTCACCAGCATCGCGATTCCGGCAGCCGGGAGCAGCAAAATGCCCATCCCGCAGTTCAGCATATAGTTGGGGCTGGCGGCAAACCGCCGCAGCTCTTTGATGGTCAGCGCGCCGAGCGGACGGTGCACCCGCGCATTCATGGCTTTGTATTTGACCTTCCGGTTGGCGCCCGTTGCAGTGGCAATTTTCAGGAAGCTGTGCGCCAGCAGTCCCCACGTCAGCGCAGACAGTGCGGCGACAACGGCCGTGCAGATCGCCGATGCGCCCCAATTGCCTGTGCCCATGCGGCCGATCAGGTAAATCGGATACGCTGCGCTGCGGATTTTGCTGCCGTATTCAGCGGCATTGGCCACCAGATCCTGAATCAGCGTCTGTGCTTTGAAGTAGAAGAAGTAGTACGCGCCGATGAATACCAGCGATACCAGTACGGAAATGATGCTTTTGTTTTTCAGCTTCAAGCTGATTTTTGCAACGACCCAGCCAAGCGCACACGACAGTACCAGTACGAACACTGAGATCAGCAGCACCGACAGAATCCCGCCGACGACAATCGCCGCCGAAATTGGAACCACTACCCAGTATACGATCACGGCCGGGACGATGATGATCGCGGAGTACATCAGCCCCATCAGGTAGACGGTCAGCAGCCGCGCGGTCATAATGTACCGAACCGGGATAGGCATCGACAGCAGCAGATCATTGTCTTTGGCTAGGTACAGCCCGGAGTATGTATTGAACACACTGCCGAATACCCCAAGAAAAATGGCAAACAGACTCATCAGCGTGAAGTACAGCCAATTCATTCCGGCGTCCACAAGCGGCTGACATAGCCCGATGGCCATAAACGTGCAAAATCCGCCGACGACTCCGACCATGAGCAGTACAAACAGGATGATGTACAGGATGGTGGTGCCTTTGGAGCGGGCCTTGTTTTTCTTTGCGTCATAAAAATAGGAGCGAAAAATCTCCGTCATTTGTTTTTTGACCAGCGTTTTCAGCATAAATATTCCTTTCTGCCGATGAAAGCGGCGGTAAGCGGAAGAAGGCCGTTTATTCGGCTTCGCCTTCCAGTTCCAGGAATGCTTCTTCTAGGCTGTCGTCGCCCTTGACTTCTTCCATCGTACCGGAACGGATCAGCTTGCCGGATTTGATGATGGCGACCTTGTCGCAAAGCTTTTCGGCCACGTCCAGCACGTGCGTCGAAAAGAAGATGGCGCCGCCCTGGTCGCAGATTTCGCGCATCATCAATTTCAGCTGATGCGCTGCGCTCGGATCTAGCCCAACGAACGGTTCGTCCATGATAATCAGCTTCGGGGTGTGAATCCACGCAGAGATAATGGCCAGTTTTTGCTTCATCCCGTGCGAATACGTCGCAATCGGCTGCGCCAGATCGTTGGTCAGCCCGAACACGTCGGCATAATGCGCAATCCGCGCGCGCCGGTCGTCAGCCGAAACACCGAACACATCGGCAATGAAATTCAGGTATTTGATCCCGCTCATGAAGTCATACAGATCGGGGTTATCCGGAATGTACGCAATTTGTTTTTTGCACGCGAGCGGGTTGCGTTTGACCGATTCCCCACCAACCGTGATTTCGCCTTCATCAAATTGCAGAATCCCTGCGACGGCTTTCAGCGTGGTGGTTTTTCCGGCACCGTTGTGACCAATAAAACCGTAGATTTCGCCGGGCGCAATGTGCAGCGACAGGTCGTCTACCGCTTTTTTGGTAGCGTACGATTTGGAAAAATGAGAGATATCCAGCATAGATTCGTACTCCTTTTGATTGTGATTGAAATTAGGCGTTTTATAATGTTCGCTATTTATTATAAGCGACGAGTGCGGTTTTGTCAATCGTGTTTCGGTAAAATTTATATATGAATTCTTCCTGCGCAGGCGGCCATTGGGCGCAGGCGGAGAAATTAGAGTATTTATTGCATCATAAATTTGATCCTGCACAAAAAATTTAGAAATCTTATTGCAGTTCGTAAAAATACGTGATATAATAAAAATGGATTTATTTAGTCGAATCATAAATTTCTGCAAATTTCCCGTTTTGCTGCGATTTGCGACGGCGAAAACGGTTCTGGGGGACTTGAAAATTTTTACATAGACACCAGGCTGTCCTGCACTTGTGTTACAATAGACAAAAACGAATGGGGGCAAAACGAATGACACCGGATAAACGCGACCGAACGCTGGAAATCTTTTTCCGTGCCATCCGCGGCGAAGATTTGTCTGTGCAGGAGCTTGCCGTCGCGTATGGGGTATCAACCAAAAGCATCGGCCGAATCATCAACGACCTGAAAGCGTTTCTGGCAGATCACAGGGAACTGGTAGGCAACACGGAGTTGGTATATTCGTACCAGCAGCGACGGTATCAGCTGCGCATGGACACGTTCCTGACGAATCAGGAGCTGTTTGCACTGACGGAAATTCTCATTGCATCGCGGGGACTGTCCCGACAGGAAATGCTGTCCATTGTCGATAAACTGCGGCGATTCACAACGTCGGACGACCGGCCCAAGCTGAATCGCCTGCTGCAAAAAGAAATCCGGCACTACGCGGAGGTGCGGCACGACTGTGACAGCGTGGAGGAGCGGCTGTGGCAGATTGTGAATTGCATCGACAGCCGCCGGGAGATCACAGTGGACTACTACCGTGCGGATCGCAGCTATAAGGTTCATCGGCTTCGACCCGTGTCGGTTCTGTTTTCGGATTTCTATTTTTACCTGATCGCATTTGAAATGGACGGAAACCCCAACCAGCCGCGGTACTTCCGTTTGGATCGCATCAAACGCGTGGTGGAGCACCGCGAAACGTTTCCGGCTGCGGACGATCTGGCGTTTGACGAAGGATTGCTGCGCAGACGCAGCCTGTTCATGTGGCCCGGCAAGCTGCGCACCATCCGGTTCCAATATACCGGAATCTCGGTTCAGGCGGTGTTGGATAAACTGCCGACGGCGCACATCGTGGAGCAATGCCGCGGCGGGCTTCTGCTGGAAGCGGAAGTATACGGCGACGGTATTAAAATGTGGCTGCTGAGCCAGGGCAGCAAAGTCAAAGTCGTTGCACCGACGGATTTTGTGCAGGAGATGAAAGCGGAAGTTCAGCAGATGATGGGCATATACGAAAGCGGGGAATGACGAATGCGGACTTTTTCAGGTCGATTGGCGGCAATGTGCGCAAAAAGCGACCCGGAACATCACGCGGCATGGCTGCCGTTTTGGATGCACGCAATGGATGCTGCCGGAATTATGAAACGATTGGTGCAGGATTGGCTGCCAACCCATGCGCTGATGCGCCTTTCGGCGATGTGCGGCGGGACGGATGCTTTTATTGCATTGGCCGTTTTTTGCGCACTGACACACGATATCGGCAAAGTTACCGCGCTGTTTCAGCACCGCATCGCTGCGGCAATGGGCAATTCGCCTGCCATCGCGGTGCTGCCGCTGCCGACCCGTTTCTTTTGCGACAAAGCATCGCCGCACGCATTGGCCGGAGAAGCCATCCTGCGGGAATATCACTGCCCGGCTGGTATCGCATCGGTGGTCGGCGCGCATCACGGCCGCCCGGCAGAGGGAGGCGTTGATGGTCAGCTGGTAGATTATTACGACAACTACTACGGAATGAAAAAAGACCGAGAAATATGGACTGGGATGTGGGCAGAATGGATCGATTTTGCCCTGCAGGAATCCGGCGTGGAGGAGATGAAAAACCTGCCGGACATTCCCATGCCGGCGCAGGTTGTCCTGTGCGGACTGCTGATTGTCGCCGACTGGGTGGCCAGCAATCCGGCCTATTTTCCGCTGATTCCGCTGGATAAAAACGGAAGCCTTGCAGATTATCCGGAGCGGGTGGATCGGGCATGGGTCAAGCTGGCGTTTCCGGAGCCGTGGCGCTCCGGCGCGCAGTTCGGGATGAGCGACGCAGATTTTTGCAATCGGTTCGGATTTTCGCCCAATCCGATGCAGCACGAAGTGCTGAATCAGATTGCCGAGGCGCACGGCGCAGGGATTTACATTCTGGAAGCGCCGATGGGCATCGGAAAAACCGAAGCGGCGCTGGCCGGTGCAGAAATTCTGGCCGGGCGAACCGGTGCGGGCGGACTGTTTTTCGGACTGCCGACACAGGCCACTTCCAACGGGATTTTCCCGCGGCTGGAAAGCTGGGCGGCGCAGCTGGCAAACGACGACGATGCCGTCCATTCCATCCGTCTGGCGCATGGTGCGGCCGAACTGAACGACGCTTATCGGGCGCTGCTGGACGGGCACGCGAATCTGGACGATGAATCCGTGCCGGGGTTGATTGTACACGACTGGCTTTCGGGTCGGAAACAGGCGCTGCTGTCGGATTTCGTGATCGGTACGGTGGATCAGCTGCTGCTGGCCGCGCTGAAGCAGAAACATGTAATGCTGCGGCACCTTGGGCTGGTCGGGAAAGTGGTTGTAATCGACGAATGCCACGCGTACGATGCGTACATGAATCAGTACCTGGATCGTGCGCTGACGTGGCTGGGGGTGTACCAGGTACCGGTGATTCTCCTTTCCGCGACGCTCCCTGCGCAGCGGCGTGCGGAAATGGTTGCGTCGTACCTGGGGGTCAAATCGCTGCCGGACGATGCGTGGCAGCATACGCTTTCTTATCCGCTGCTGACCTACACGGACGGTTCATCGGTGCGCCAGCAGGCGCTTCCGTGCGGAACAGCGCAAACGACGGTTCGGATTTTGCCGACCTCAGAACCGGAGCTGATCGACTGTGTACGCCGGGGCGTGTCCTGCGGCGGGTGTGTCGGTGTAATTGTGAACACGGTCAAAAAGGCACAGGAGAAAGCTGCGTTGCTGCGCACGGCATTCCCGCAGTGTGAAGTCTTGGTGCTGCACGCGCAATTTGTCGCTACGGATCGTGCGGCGCGCGAAAAAGCGCTGATTGCGCGCGTCGGCAAGCGTTCCGCACCGGAGACACGGCGCGGTGTGATTGTGGTTGGAACACAGGTGCTGGAGCAGTCGCTGGACATCGACTTTGACCTGATGATTACGGAACTGTGCCCGATGGATTTGCTGCTCCAGCGCATTGGCCGGCTCCACCGTCATCCGCGTGTCCGTCCGGCAGGACTGGAAAACGCGCAGTGCGGTGTGATGAACCTGGACGGCGAAATCGATCCCGGCAGCTGTGCAGTGTACGGTCCCTGGCTGCTGATGCGTACCCGCGCGCTGCTGCCGGATCAGATCGCGCTCCCGCACGATATTCCGACGCTGGTGCAGAAAACGTATGATTTTGACGATGTGGGGATGCTGAAAGATGAAATTGCGGAAGCGGAAAATGCAAAAAACAAATACAAACTGAGCGATGAGAAAAAGAAAGGAAATGCAAAAGTATGGCGAATCAGCGCACCCAAAACAGGAAAAAGAAGCACATTGGACGGGTGGCTGAATGACTGCGCCATAATCGGGGAGGCCTATGCAGAAAAGGCGGTACGCGACGGAAACCCATCTGTTGATGTGATTGCGGTGCGGCTCGATTCAGAAGGATGTGTCCATCCGGTTTCGGCGGGATGCGATTTTACGGTTCCGACCGATCGCCCGCCGTCTTTGGAAGAAGCCCTGCAAATCGCAAGGCAAAAGCTTCGGCTGCCCAGCTTTTTCGGTGCCAAATGGCAGATTGATGATGTAGTGGATGCCCTGGAGGCGGATACGCGGCGGTGTTTTTCGGAATGGCAGTTTTCGTCGCTGTTGAAGGAGGAATTGGTTTTGGTATTTGACGACGAAGGCACTGCACATATTGGGGAAACCACACTGCACTACGATCCGAACGACGGGTTAACATATCAAAAGGAGTGATGTAATGAAAACGACGGAATTTAACTTGCTCGACGAAAAGTGGATTCTGGTGCGGAAAAACGATTGCACAGTGACGGAATTGTCCGTTACGGACGTGCTGCTTCACGCACACGAATTCAAGGAGCTTGCCGGGGAACTGCCCACACAGGATATTTCGATCCTGCGGCTGCTGCTTGCAATCCTGCAAACGGTTTTTTCGCGGTACACGGTGTCCGGAGAACGGCAGGATATTGCCGATGAAGACGATGCGATTGACCGTTGGAAGGAATTGTGGGATGCCGGCCGGTTCCCGGAAAAGCCGATCCGGGAATACTTAGCACAATGGCATGATCGGTTTTGGCTGTTTCATCCGGAGCGGCCGTTTTACCAGACGAATGCGGCGAGTACAGAAAAGACCGCAGCGTGGTTTCCGGCAGCAAAACTGAATAGTGCGATATCCGAAAGTAACCATAAGCCTCGGCTGTTTTCGTCGCGCGCAGGCGAGCAAAAGTCCAATCTTACATATGCAGAAGTTGCGCGATGGCTGGTGCATATCAACTCGTTTGACGATTCCTCAAACGAAAGAGGAAAGCAGATGAAAACGCATATTGGGGTTGCGTGGCTTGGAAATCTTGGTGTGATATCAGCGCGCGGAAAGAATTTATTTGAAGACTTGATGCTCAACCTCGTTATGTGTGATGCTAATTATGAGTTTCAAGGCGCAGAAAAACCATGCTGGGAAAATGAAGAACAAAGCGATGAACCCAGAACGGAAATTTGCCAACCAAATTGTCTTTCACGACTCTATACGCTTCAATCGCGTCGAATCTCTCTTCATTCAGAAAACGGTGTGGTAACGGGATGCTACATTTATGGCGGGGACTTCTTCTCCAAAGAAGATGCGCTTACGGAACCGATGACGTTGTGGCGGGTTGCAAAGAAGGAAAAAAACCTTGACAGGTGTCCGATTCTGCCGAAACAGCATATAAACTCAAATTATATGTGGCGAGAATTCTCATCCTGCTTTTGTGACAGCAAGGAAACACCGCGTCCGGGCATTGTGCGGTGGATAGAGTATCTCAGAGAAAAGGATTGTATCGCGGCCAATATGCTTGTGTCTTTCAGAATATGCGGAGTACGATATGATACGATGAAAAGCTGTTATGAAAACATCTTCTCCGACTCGCTTACCTTCCATACCGACCTGCTAACTGACCTCGGAAGACGATGGCAGAATACCATCACAAACGAAGTTAGCCAATGCGATGAACTTGCAAAGCTGTTGTCGTTGCTTGCACGCTCTTTGGAAATCGCGTCCGGATCGTCCCGAGAAACCGCCGGAAAAAGCTTCCCGGTTCAGAATATCCGTGAGCAATTCTACTTTTCCGTAGACGTTCCGTTCCGCGAGTGGCTGCTGTCCATCGATCCGCACTGGGAGATCGGTTCGGACGAAGAGTTTGAATGCGTTCAGCACTGGCACGATACCGTGAAAACCATTGCAAGCCGGTTGGCAGACGAGTTGGTGAAGGAAGCCGGCAGCGCCGCCATTATCGGTCACATGGTCAAAGAACGGGATAAACCGGACGAATATTACTCGGCACCCAAAGCACTCGGTTTTTTCAAAATCGGTCTTAATAAACTATATCCAAAGGAGGAGCACAATGCGTGAAGAAGTAAAAAAAATCTACGGAGTCACCAAAGCAAAGCTGAGTCGGCTCCAGACCATGCCCGACAATGCACTTCGTGCGGAGCTGGCAGAATTGCGGCGTGGTGTGGGGCGCGCACCGGGGGAGTTCCCGGCGCTGTGGGGGACGCTCCTGGCAGACTTCCCGGAAGAATTATACGGGAAGCATGGCGAACCGTCACGCGCAGAATGGGCGGTGTATACCGTGCTGACGATGTTTGCCCTGCATCAGCAGGGAAACGATTTCCGTACAAAATGGATGGACACGGACGACCGTCGGTTTGGTCAGGCGGTGCGGATGCTTGCGCCGACCAACGACGATTCGGACGATACGCTGAACCGGGTTCGGAATCGGTTTAACATCATCGCAACGTCCGCAAATATTCAGGAACTGGCCAACCATTTGCGCGCGATGATTCATTTTCTGCGGGATGCAAATATTGCATTTGACTATGCAGACCTGGCCGTTGATTTGTATCGGTTCATGTCTCCGATAACCGCCCCGCAGGTAAAACTGAAATGGGGACAGGATTTTTACAGGTTCAAAGAAAATAATCAAACTTGATTGATTTACAGAAAGGATGTTTACTATGAAAAACAGAATTTACCTCGATATCCATGTGCTGCAAACCGTTCCGCCAAGCTGCGTCAACCGCGACGATACCGGCAGCCCCAAAACCGCTGTTTACGGCGGTACAACGCGGGCACGTGTTTCCTCGCAGGCATGGAAGAGCGCAATGCGGAAAATGTTCCGCGAGGAGATCTTTTCCGCTGAAAAACTGGGCTCCAGAACGAAATATGTGATTCGTATGGTAGCGGAAGAAATTCGGACACTGAATCCGCTCGCAGATGCCGAAAAGCTTGCAAAGGATGTTCTGACGTGTGCCGGTGTGAAATTTAAGGAAGATCAGGCGGAAGCTTTGTTTTTTATGAGCGCTGCTCAGGCAAAGGCACTTGCGGAAATTGCGGTGGATGAATCGTTCAAAACACCGGAAGGGAAAAAAGACGCAAAGAAATTGTGCTTGCAGGCGCTGAAAGAGATTCCTTCAATTGACATCGCGCTGTTTGGCCGCATGGTGGCATCGGAACCGCTGCTGAACTGCGACGCAGCAGCACAGGTCGCGCACAGCATCTCGACGCACACCATCCAAAACGAATACGACTACTTTACGGCCGTCGATGACCTTTCGCCGGAGGATACCGCAGGCGCCGGGCATTTGGGTACGATCGAGTTCAACTCGTCTACGCTGTACCGCTATGCGACGCTGAACCTGACCGAACTCGAAGAATCGCTTGGCAAAGCAGACACACCGGAGGCGGCCCGCGGGTTTGTGGAAGCATTTATCCGCTCCATGCCCACCGGAAAACAGAATACATTCGCCAACCGCACGCTGCCGAGCATGGTTTATGTCACCATTCGCAAGGATCAGCCGGTCAACCTGTGCGGCGCATTTGAACACCCGGTTTATACCAGCGAAGGCGGCTATGCCGAAAAATCGGAACAGCAGCTGGTGGCATATGCGGAAGACGTGTACAAGAAATTTGTGACGGAACCGGCGGATGCGTTCGGCATCGGCAGCGAAGTCGCCAAAATCTCGGAAACCATGCCGCTGAATGTGCTGCTCGACCGTGTAGCCGAAAAGACAACGTCATATTTGGCAGAGAGTGAGGGAGCATGATGGCAACGCTGCTGCTTAGATTTGCGGCGCCGTTGCAGGCATGGGGAATCGACTCGAAGTTTGAGACGAGAAATACCGAGCGGGAACCGTCCAAAAGCGGTGTGATTGGATTGCTTGCCGCCGCATTGGGCTACAAACGAACGGAGCCGGAAAAACTGGAAGAATTGAACGCGCTGCGTTTTGGCGTGCGGGTCGATCAGGAAGGAAAGCTGCTGCGGGATTATCATACCGCGCGCAGCGACAAATCGTCGTATGTGACGAATCGGTATTACCTTTCGGACGCGGTATTTCTGGTCGCGCTGGAAGGCGAGGAATCACTGCTGAAAAAGCTGGAGTATGCGGTGTCTCATCCGGCATTCCCGCTGTACCTTGGCCGACGCGCCTGTCCGCCGACGGTTCCGCTTTGCTTGGGACTGCGGGCAAGCGGATTGCTTGAAACGCTGCAGAAGGAAGCACCGCTTGCGAAAAATCCGCGCGATACGGCGCGAATAATAGCGGATGCGCGGGCGGGGGATGCCAATACGGCGGTGGTTCGGGATATCCCGGTGTCGTTTGATCCGCGTTGCCGCAAACACGGATACCGCACTTGTACTGAATATCATTTGACCATGAATACCGGTGAATCGGAACATGACCCGTTCACAGAACTGGAGGAATGAGATGTATCTTTCAAGAGTTCGGCTCGATGCCGAAAACAGAAGGACAATGATTGCACTTTCAAACCCGCAGAAAATTCATGGCGCAGTAGAATCTGCCTTTCCGGGCGAGAGGGAACGGAATTTATGGCGGATCGATGAGCTGGGCGGTACGCCGTATTTGCTGATCCTGTCGCACGAACGTGCAGACTTCACAGATGTTGTGCGTCAGTTCGGATATGACGGGGACTCGTACGAAACGAAGTCATATGACGGACTGTTGGCGCGTGTCCAGCCCGAAAGCAGGTGGCGGTTCCGGTTGACTGCCAACCCGACGAAGTGTTTCAAGGCACCGACCGATCCATCGCCGCGCGGGAAAATAGGGGCGCTGATTTCGGTTGCACAGCAGGAACAGTGGCTTGCCGAGCGCGCGGCGGGATGCGGGTTTCGGGTAAAACCAGGGGAATTCCGCGTGACCCACAGCCGCAACTATGCGTTCAAAAAAACCGGTAAACGTGCAGTTGCACTGCTTTCGGTGACGTTTGACGGGATTTTGACCGTTGCGGATCCGGAATTGTTCCGGAAGGCGCTGGTGTCCGGTATCGGTCGGGGAAAGGCATACGGAAACGGACTTTTGACGATCACACGGACAGAAGAATGTGCCAATGGATAAGATTCCGGGAATGATAAAGCCGGGAATTCAGTCGCTGCCGCAAATCAGCGACCGGATGACCTTCATTTACCTGGAACATTGCAAATTAAACCGTGAAGACGGCGCGATTACCGTGACGGACGAACGCGGTGTGATCCATATCCCGGCAGCGGCAATATCGGTGCTGCTGCTGGGACCCGGAACAGACGTGACTCAGCGCGCGATGGAACTGATTGGAGATGCGGGGGTCAGTGTGGCTTGGGTTGGTGAACACGGAGTTCGGTATTATGCGGGCGGCTGTGCATTAACGCACAGCGCGCGCCTGCTCATCAAACAAGCGGAGTGCGTCAGCAATCAGCGGAAACATTTGCAGGTTGTCCGAAAAATGTATGAATTACGGTTCGAAGGCGAAGACACTGCCGGACTGACGCTGCAGCAGCTGAGAGGCCGGGAGGGCAGCCGGATGCGTAAACTGTACAAGGCGTGTGCAGCGCGTACGGGTGTTGCATGGAACGGAAGATCATATGATCCGGACGATTTTTCCGTTGGTGATCCGGTTAACCAGGCATTGTCTGCGGGAAATGCGTGCCTGTATGGGCTTGCTTATTCTGTGATCAGCGCGCTGGGATGCTCACCGGGATTGGGGTTTGTGCATATTGGGCACGAGCGGTCATTTGTGTATGATGTGGCCGATTTGTACAAGGCAGAAATTACAATTCCCATTGCGTTTGAAATCGCCGCCGAAAATCCGGAAAATTTACCGCGTGAAACGCGGCGGCGTGTCCGTGATGCGATGGTAAGCGCGCACATATTGGAACGAATGGTTAAAGATATCAAGCATTTATTTTCCGATTTTGATGATATGGAACAGGAGGATTTGGCACCCATGTATTTGTGGGATGATCGATCTGAGAGAGTTGCGTATGGAAAATCTTATGCTGAGGAATCGGAATGGTAGTTATTACACTGACTGATTGCCCACCGAAAGTGCGCGGTGATTTGTCAAAGTGGCTTTGCGAGGTCAACACAGGCGTGTATGTCGGCAATCTGAGCGCAAGGGTGCGGGATGAACTGTGGCATCGTGTGTGTGAAAACCTGAAGAACGGCAGGGCGACGATGGTATACAGCGCGCAAGGGGAACAGCGATTGAATTTTGAAGTTCACCATGCGCTTTGGGAACCGGTTGATTTAGATGGAATCAAACTGATGCGGCGTCCGCTTCCGATGGGAGCGAAACGAGCAGAAGAAACCAACCAAATCCAAAGCCGAATGGGGAAGATACTCGCCGGAAAACGTGCAGAAGCTGCAAAGAGACGAAAAATTGACGAGTATGTCGTGATTGACGTTGAGACAACCGGATTATCTCCAGAAAATGACCGTATTATTGAGATTGGAGCGATCTTGGTTCAGAAAGGGGAGATACAGAACACGTATCATACATTTGTCAATCAAAATGTTGTGGTGCCGCGTGAAATACAGGAATTAACAGGAATTAACGAAGCAATTCTTTCAGAAGAAGGCATTCCGATTCATGAGGCACTTTTAAATTTGATTGATTTCGTTGAAAATCACTTGATTGTGTGCCACAATGCAGAATTCGATTGCAATTTTTTGAAAGCGGAAGCGAAACGCAATCAGATTCAAATGTTTCGAAATCGTTGTGCAGACACTATGATTCTTTCGCGAAGAAAGGTGAGTGGTATGACACATCACACATTACAGGAAATGTGCGATCATTTTGGATTTGACACATCTGAGATTCATCGGGCGCTGCCGGATTGCAAATTGACTTACCTTCTCTTTGAGAAGTTAAATGAAATTTGATAGGTCAGGTTTGAAAAGTGGCGGATTTGCGGGATTTTTTTAGTCTTGTCCCCGCGTGTGCGGGGGTGATCCTCCTTAGCAAAGGCGAAAGGCGTCTCAGTGAAACTTGTCCCCGCGTGTGCGGGGGTGATCCGGTGCCCGCCTCCGTCTCGGCCGCGACGTTGTCCTTGTCCCCGCGTGTGCGGGGGTGATCCCCTCCTTTGCGTTTCGTTCGGCTAATCTCTTAACTTGTCCCCGCGTGTGCGGGGGTGATCCTTTGGGATTTTGTTCCGGATTCCGTGCCACTGGCTTGTCCCCGCGTGTGCGGGGGTGATCCTAAAAATTTTTTGTGCCGTCGGCCTTGATGCAACTTGTCCCCGCGTGTGCGGGGGTGATCCTGCCCGCGCCGTGAGGACGTCCCGGACTTTATCCTTGTCCCCGCGTGTGCGGGGGTGATCCGGTCACTCCGGGCAAATGCCCTGATGTGGAGTTCTTGTCCCCGCGTGTGCGGGGGTGATCCTTTTTTTATTGCATTGCGGTTTCCAATGTGGTACTTGTCCCCGCGTGTGCGGGGGTGATCCCAGCGTGAAAACAAAAAAGTATCCGCAGGGACACTTGTCCCCGCGTGTGCGGGGGTGATCCTGAATTCCCAATTCTTCCCCATGTTGACGAACCCTTGTCCCCGCGTGTGCGGGGGTGATCCAGATCGTGCAGAGATATGTCATCCAGCGCCGAAACTTGTCCCCGCGTGTGCGGGGGTGATCCTTTGCCGTAACTGTCCCATCGTCCGCCCGGTTGCTTGTCCCCGCGTGTGCGGGGGTGATCCAAGCTTCCGCCGCGCGCTGGATATCGAGATGGGCTTGTCCCCGCGTGTGCGGGGGTGATCCCGAATCCTTTTATGATCTCCGGGTCAGCGCTACCTTGTCCCCGCGTGTGCGGGGGTGATCCCCCCGGCAGCGGCTGCGGCGCGGGTTTGTGAGACTTGTCCCCGCGTGTGCGGGGGTGATCCGATCGTGAAGCTCATGGAGCTGACGCCGGATCACTTGTCCCCGCGTGTGCGGGGGTGATCCTCCATTGGGGTTCCGGCGACCTCTATCTACTCCCTTGTCCCCGCGTGTGCGGGGGTGATCCTAGCGAAAAAAATTCTGTTTCAGGCTTGACAAACTTGTCCCCGCGTGTGCGGGGGTGATCCTGTCAGAATGTCCCATGAGTACCTTTGCGACGTCTTGTCCCCGCGTGTGCGGGGGTGATCCGATGAGCTTCGCGGACACATGGGATCGGAAAAACTTGTCCCCGCGTGTGCGGGGGTGATCCCGCAGTCGTCTATCCAAAGACGCGCGCCGGGTACTTGTCCCCGCGTGTGCGGGGGTGATCCTTACGCGCACGTCCCCGGCCGGGGTGTTGCGCACTTGTCCCCGCGTGTGCGGGGGTGATCCCGCCCTGGGACATCTTCGATCTATGGGAGACGGCTTGTCCCCGCGTGTGCGGGGGTGATCCCGGTAACGCATGGGAATTGCATTGAGTACGGATCTTGTCCCCGCGTGTGCGGGGGTGATCCCATTTTCCCAGCCGTCCGCCTCGCGCGCAGCTTCTTGTCCCCGCGTGTGCGGGGGTGATCCTCGGCTGGGTACGGAAAATAGAAAGGATGAAAACTTGTCCCCGCGTGTGCGGGGGTGATCCTGCGGCGGCTACCAAACTTTTCCGAAAAGAGTACTTGTCCCCGCGTGTGCGGGGGTGATCCTCCGGACACCTTTCGCTTTGCGCGGTACATCGGCTTGTCCCCGCGTGTGCGGGGGTGATCCTTTCTGCAAATACTTTGGACGGGGACGCGATGCCTTGTCCCCGCGTGTGCGGGGGTGATCCTTTTGACGTGCGGTCGCTGCCGATTGGCAAAGCCTTGTCCCCGCGTGTGCGGGGGTGATCCGACGATGTCGAAAAATCCCTTTACAAGCAGCGGCTTGTCCCCGCGTGTGCGGGGGTGATCCGCCCCAGGGAGGGACGTCCCGATGAACGGGGGGCTTGTCCCCGCGTGTGCGGGGGTGATCCTCTCGACAGGCGAAGAACACGGTATATCGGAAACTTGTCCCCGCGTGTGCGGGGGTGATCCTAGCTACCATAGATATGGAAAGCGGCGCATTTACTTGTCCCCGCGTGTGCGGGGGTGATCCTCGCTACCACAGCATCGGCCTGCGCCGGGGTCGCTTGTCCCCGCGTGTGCGGGGGTGATCCGACGTTGGACACGATATCGCCCTGCGCCGTAAACTTGTCCCCGCGTGTGCGGGGGTGATCCGTTCCGCCGTTGCTTTGTTGAGCTGGTCTTTCCCTTGTCCCCGCGTGTGCGGGGGTGATCCCCGACCGTGCTGGCGCGCGGCGTCAGCGTATCGCTTGTCCCCGCGTGTGCGGGGGTGATCCTTCCCAATCATTGGGTTTATATGCATCCGGATACTTGTCCCCGCGTGTGCGGGGGTGATCCTGACAAAATAGTGCAGACACCCGAAAAAACATCCTTGTCCCCGCGTGTGCGGGGGTGATCCTCTCTTTAGCTTCGTACCAGCCGACGGAGCAGGCTTGTCCCCGCGTGTGCGGGGGTGATCCCGACGCGCCGGGCTTCGGTGCTTCTGCTTTCGCCTTGTCCCCGCGTGTGCGGGGGTGATCCCGGTGGCTTTTCTTGATGCTTTTGTGTCTCATCCTTGTCCCCGCGTGTGCGGGGGTGATCCTCGTGAGGTAAGGCAAATGCAAACTTCACAAGACTTGTCCCCGCGTGTGCGGGGGTGATCCCATATTGAGAAAAGCCAGACAGAGAACAAGCGTCTTGTCCCCGCGTGTGCGGGGGTGATCCCGTCGAAAGCGGAACATTCGTGCGGGATGAATGCTTGTCCCCGCGTGTGCGGGGGCGATCCCTCACTGCCCACATTTTCCGT
>CAJKBQ010000003.1 GCA_905198155.1 uncultured Eubacteriales bacterium | reverse complement strand
GCGCGCCCGCGGCGCGCCACCACACTTTTTCACTTTTCACTCTTCACTTTTCACTCTTCACTTTTCACTATTCACGCCGCGCGCGGCGCTGGCGCGGAAGTAAAAAGTAATAGTGAAGAGTGAATAGGTTTGGTGGCATGGCTGCGCCATGCAATATGTTCACGCGCGGCGCTTTAGCGAGGGGGGCGGAAGGATGCGGCAGCAAAATCCGGATCGATCTGCGCTGTATGTGGCGCGGTGCGGAATGCTGTGCGCCGTGGCGCTGATGGCGGCGGCGGTGGAGCAGCTGCTCCCGGCGCTGCCGATGCTGCCGCCTGGGGTGAAGCCGGGGGTGGCGAACCTGGCGGTAATGGCGGCAGCCGAACTGCTGGGACCCGGTGCGGCGCTGGCGACCGTGGCGGTGAAAGCAGCGTTCGCGCTGGCAACGCGCGGCGCAATGGCGGGTGCGATGAGCCTTGCGGGCGGACTGCTGAGCGGGGCGGTAATGATCGCGCTGCTGCGGTGCGGCCGGTTCAGCCCCATCGGCGTGGGTGTGGGCGGCGCGGCGGCGCATCATTGCGCGCAAATCGCCGTGGCCAGCGCGCTGCTGACAGGCGGATATTGGAATTATCTTCCGATTTTGCTGCTGCTGGCGATTCCCGCGGGGATCGTGACGGGCGGATTGTACGGGGGGATTCGGTATGCGCTTTTTCGTGCGGCAGGCAGGTAATCCGGCTGCGGCGCAAAAACCGTTCGCGATGGGAACGGTTTTTTGCATTCAGCAGGCTTTGCCCCGTGGCAGCCGGTGCGGCGGCGCATTCCGGTGCCCAAATCGCTGCGGCAGGCGCTGGGGGAAAGTAATGGGAACCCCTGAATCGTGAAAAGCGGGACTGCGCTTTTCACGATTTTTTGCTTTTCCCGTCGTGCCGTACTTGCCTGGGTGCGATATGGTAATATTTACGAAAAACGCGGATAAAGTAGCTGGGGGAATCGAATCCGGTTTCCAGCGCAATATCGGTGATGGGTCGATCGGTGGTGCGGAGGAGTGTGTCGGCACGGTGTGCCCGGTAGCGGTTCAGATAGTCGATGGGGGTGGTGCCGGTGTACCGTTTGAACCAGGTGATCAAGCAGGACGGCGAAACGTATACCCGGTCGGCCATTTGCCGCAGCGTCCAGTGCGACGTATACTGTGCGTGCAGTGCAATCAGCAGATCGGAAAATTTCGGCGGGGTCGCCGCTGACGGAGCAGTCGGCTCATATGCGCCCTGTGCCAGCTGCCGGGCGAAGATTCCCAGCAATGCCGCAGTCATTTGCAGCTCGAACGCAAACGGCCGGTCGCGGTTCAGGCATCGGATGCGGTGCAGCCGATCGATCACGTCCGGTGCGCGGAACACCCGCCGAAACCGTATGTGCGTCAGCATCGCCGGGTCGGCTCCCGCCGCCGTCAGGATTGACGGGTGGAACACGATGGCGTAAATGAACCCGTCAGCGGTGACGGTGTGACATTCACCGCCGCGCACCAGGCAGGCTTCGCCTGCGTGCAGCAGGACGCATTCCCCGTTGATCCGGCAGGTGCAATCGCCGGATTCGACGCAAAGAAATTCGGCTTCGTCGTGCCAGTGGTAAGCGGCGTATTGCATCCCTTCGTGTACCCGCATGGCCAGCGCGCCTGTGCGGTGCGCAACGGACTCCTGCTGAACTTCCATGGGTCAAATGCCTCCTGACGCATATTGTGCAATTTTCGGCGAATATCCTGCAAGAATTCGCCGAATGGGTGTGGTATACTGTTATTATACAAATCATTCACCCTATTGTCAAGGAGGAAAAAGCAAATGTCCTGCACGATCTCGATTTTGGAAACCGGGGCAATGCCCGGTGCGGCAGCACTGCAAACTGACGCCATTCAGCGCGCAATTGACCGCGTATTTGCTGCGGGCGGCGGAGAGGTGACGATCCCTGCCGGTGTGTTCCGCAGCGGAGACATCCGGCTGCGCAGCAACGTGACACTGCACCTGCTGCGCGGGTCGCGATTACTGGGCAGCCGCGACCCCATGGACTATTTTCACTATCGCACCGACCCAGTGGAGCCGCTGGATCCGGCGGAGATTGCCGACGTGCCGTATGTGCCGCTGGGAACCATTCACGGTGAGACGGTGTATGAGCCGGATCGGCCGGACTACCGGTTCAAACGCCTGCCCGGCACCCGGTGGAACAACGCGCTGATCCGCGCGATTGACGCCGAGAACATCGCGGTGATTGCCGATGAAGACGCCGAGATCGACGGGTGCAACCCGTATGACCCCATCGGCGAAGAATCTTACCGCGGACCGCATGGGATGACGCTGTTCCGTTGCAGTAACATCCGGCTGCGTGGATATACCATCCGGGATACGGGCAACTGGGCGCATAATCTGCTGTTTTGCACCAACATAACGGTGAACAACATCCGCGTGCTGGCCGGGCACGACGGATTTGACGCTGCGGTGTGCACCAACGTGTCCGTGTGCGGCAGCGAATTCCGCACCGGCGACGACTGCATTGCCGGATTTGGCAACACCAACGTGCGGGTGGCAGACTGCCTGCTGAATTCGTCGTGCAGCGCGCTGCGGTTCGGCGGCACCAACGTGCTGGTGCGCGGCTGCGTGATGGAAGGTCCGGGGACGTATGGGTTCCGGGGGGCGCTGCCGTCGGCAGAAAAGATCAGCGGTGCGCCGTCGGTACACGGCGGCCGCAGGATGCTGTCCGCGTTCACCTACTATGCCGATTACAGCCTGCCTATCCCCGAGCAGCCCGGTGCAATCCGGGTGGAAGACTGCCAGATCCGCAACACCGACCGGTTTTTGCACTACAACTTTTCCGGCAACGAAACCTGGCAGCGGCAGCGGCCGTTGGAGTCGATCATGTTCCGAAACGTGACCGCCGAAGGCATTGCCCGTCCGCTGACGGCGTACGGCACGGCCGACTGCCCGCTAACGCTGGAGCTGCAGGACGTGGACGTGACGATGCGCAGCGACGCGACGTCGGTACCGTTCCTGCAGCTGGCGCATTACGACGAAGTACGGTTGACCCGGGTGCGGGTGACGAACACCTGCGCGCCGGAGCTGATCCAAACGTGGACGGACGGCGAAATCCGCCTGCGCGGCGTCGCGCACGGTGCTGCGTGCGACGTGTGTGCTGCGGCGGAACCGTTTGTTTGCAGCGCGATTTGAGCAAAAAGTCCGGCTCATTGCCGCGATCCGTACGGCCGGACAATCTGAGCCAAACAAAAATCCGCAGCCCGTTTTGCCGGGTCTGCGGATTTTTCAACTCAAATATGTGCAAACAAAAAGTCTATCCCGTCGTCTGTGTCGGTAATGGTATGCCCGCCGTCCCACAGGTTCAGGTGAATCGCGTCCGGAACGGACTGCGCATCGTAGTACGACTGCGCTTCGTCAAACACCGCGGGGATGGATGTCCAGTCGAACACCGGGTCGGTTTTGCCGACTTCGATCCAAAGGTGCCGCGGCGCGCACAGTCCGGCGACTTCGGCGTCCAAAAAATGCGCGGCAGAATCGCGCCACACCATGTCGTGCCAATTGTAGCGCAGCCGGTCGTTGAAAATCGCGGCGGAATACCCGGCGGTGATCCGCTCTTCGGCAGCCATGGCGTGCAGCGTGTAGTACCCGCCGTAGGAAATGCCGATCATCCCGCAGCGGTCGGGCCGCACCGGCTCGTGCGCCAGCAGATAATCCAGCGCGCGGGAAATGGCGTAAATTTCAAACCCGACGATGGAAGTACCGCATTGCCGCAGCGACAGGTTCACCTTGCTGCGGTCGTATACCGGATCAAAATGCGGGATTCCGGGGTTGTTTTGTGCGCCGCAGTTCCACAGCAGCAGCTGCGGTGCAAATGCCGTCGCACCGCGGGCCAGCACCCGGCGCACCATGTGGTTGTAGTTGTTTTTGCCGACCATATCGCTGCACAGTTCCGGCGTCCCGCCGCCGCCATGCTGGGTGACGACCAGCGGCATGGGATCGACCGGCTCATGCAGCGGCCGCAGCAGCAGCCCCGTAAAGCAAACCCCCGGCGCCAGCGTGAACACCAGCCGCGCGATGGTGCAAAGATCATCCGTGCCCACGGGCGTTTCAGTGACGGCCGGCGCGCCGGTGCCGAACACGCGTTCGCACGTCGGAATGCCCAGCAGGTCGCGGTAGGCGGCGCGGTAGCGTTCCGGATCGG
This sequence comes from uncultured Eubacteriales bacterium, assembly GCA_905198155.1. Lineage (GTDB taxonomy): Bacteria > Bacillota > Clostridia > Oscillospirales > Acutalibacteraceae > RGIG4076. The sequence continues at coordinate 116,649 of CAJKBQ010000003.1, read as the reverse complement.
CGGCCAGCTGCGCCGGAGAAATCCATGCGCGCTTGCGGGCGGCTGCATCGGCGCGCAGCAGGCCAATGGCGGCCTGCATCCCGTCCGCATATGCCTGCCGGGTGGGAACGGAATTTGCGGACGGTTCGGTGAAATTCTGCATTTTTTCATCCTCCGAATTCATTTGGTTGATACCAGTATAGCACAATCGCGCGCAAATTACCAGAAGAAAACAAAGGGAAAATTGGAGAAAATAAAGATATTTTCACTTCACTTTCCGCATCCGGATCAGCGACAGAATCGCCAGCACCGCCCACGACGCAAACATCGGCGCATACCCGATGTGCTCGATGACAGCGCCGTAAACGGCCGCGCTTAGCCCGGCGCCCAAATAGGTGGCGAAGTCCAGCAGCCCGCTGACCGAAGCGGCGCACCCGTCTGCGGCGAACGACATGGGGAATACCGACAGCACATAGGTGTTGACCAGTGACACGGCGGCGTACAGCAAACTCAGGCAGCTGACGGACGCCCACGGCGACGGAATATGCAGTGCCAGCGGCAGGGATGCGGCGGCGCAGAGCGCAAACCCGGCAGACGCCGTCCGGGAATCGGACCGCAGCCCGCGTGCGGCCGCCGGATACAGCAGCCGCCCCGCCAGCCCCACCAGCGGGATCAGCAGGACATATCCCGCCGACTGTGTCAGCTGCATCGCAAACCGGTCGGTCAGGTAAACCGTCATCCACAAGGAAATATTGTCTTTCATCACGCCGTGCAGCAGCGCCGGCAGCAGCATCCGGCGGACGGCCGGGCGGTGCAGCGGAGCGGCCAACGTGCGGATGGACAGCCGACCGGCCGCGCCTGCGGACTCCGAGCCGATCCCACGCAGGAGCATCAGCGCGCCGCCGCACAGCAGTGCCAGCACGCCGCCCGGCACCCGGAATGCCGCCGACGCCGAGCCGCGCAGCAGCGCGGTATTGACGGCAATCCCGGCGACATTGCCGACGGCGACCGACGTAATCATCAGCGACGCTTTGCGCTGCGCATCGTCCGGCGCATACAAGGCGGCGATCACCCGCAGAATCGCGCTCCACAGCATGGACTGCGCCAACGCATTGACCGCCCACAGCGCGACCAGCGCGGCGAACGGCGGGAATGCGCCGAACAGCAGGTTAGCGGCGGACGCCAACGCCAGCCCACCGGCAATCATGCGCACCGGCGGGACGTGGTCGCATCGCGCGCCGTTCATCAGTCGGCCAACGGCGTAGACCGCCGAAAAAATACCGCCCAGCAGCCCGATTTGTGCGGCCGTCAGCGTGCCGTCCGATTTGAGAACGGGCGACGCCATCGACAAATTCAGCCGTGCGAGGTAAATTGCCGTGTAGGCGGCGTAGCAAAGCAGAAAAGCCCGCCGGGTGCGGGCCGGTTTCATTCCGTGCGGGTGCATCCGGATGGCCCTCCTTCGGGTCGGACTTGGCCGGGGCGGCGGACGGAATCCACCAGCGCATGAATTTGCTGCGCGCGGCGGACGGTATCGTCGTAATGGCGCGCGGACAGCGCGATGGTGATCCCGTCGATCAGGCTGAGCATCGCGACGCGCGCCGACATGGCCTCCACCGGGTATTGCAGCTCGTCCGACGAGATGGCCAGTGCCACATCGCATTGCTGCGCGAGCGGACTGTCCGGGTACCCGCAAATGCAGGCGGTATCGGCTCCGGCGGACTGTGCCAGCGCCATCGCATCCAGCGTCGCGACGGTGCGCCCGGTGTGCGAAATCCCGATGGCCAAGTCGCCGACGCCGATATTCAGCGTGGAGACCTTCATCGACGGCACGTCGGTGAACGCGAAAGCCGTGTACCCCAGCGTCATCAGCCGGTAGCAAAATTCCGACGCCAGCGGCGCCGAGGTACCGACGGCGTACAGATAAATGCGGCGCGCGTCCGCCATCCGGCCAATCAGCTGCGACAGCGCGGCGCGATCCAGCCGCTCGGCGGTATCGTGCAGCGATTTGACCGTGGCGGCGAACACTTTGTCCAGAATCGCGCCGTCGTCGTCGGCCGGGTCAATGTACGGGGCGTAGTTCAGCTGGCGGTTTTTCGCAAATTCCGCGGCCAGCTGCAATTTCAGGTCGGCATACCCGCGCAGCCCCAGCGATTTGCAGCAGCGAATCACCGCGGACGGCGCAGCCCCGGCGCGCGCCGCCAGCTCGGCGGCCGACCATTGCGGTACCGCTGCGCCGTGCGCCAGAATACAGTCCGCAATTTTCTGCTCGGCCGCGGTCAGGTCGGCGTACCGGCTGCGGATGGTTTGGATACAGGAAAGATTCATCCGAAATCGTCCTTTCTTTGGGCAAAAGGGTTGACATTTTGAGATTCACCCGGTATAATAAACTCGGATGAAATATTATTCTAATTACAAGGCTTATTTTAGAATAATATTATCATATCACAATGTTCCCCAAATGTCAAGCGGACAAAGAGAAAGGTTGGATCTGAAATGAAACTGTCGATGGAAAGCTGCGTGCTGCGCGACCGGTTCGGCGACGAGACGGCCATGCGCATGATCCGGGACGCCGGGTTCGACGCGGTGGATTATTCGTTTTACTGGGCGAAAGGCGACCGCTATGCGCTGGGCGACGATTATCGCGACCGTGCGATGCGGCTGCGCACGGTGCTCGACGAAATCGGACTGGCGTGCAATCAGTCGCACGCGCCGTTCCGCCTGAACCGGACAGGCGCGCTGAATCTGGACTGCCCGGAATATGCCGAAATTGTGCGGTCGATGGAAACCGCGGCCATTCTGGGCGCATCGGCGATCGTCGTCCATGCCGTCGGCGACGCGAACGACCCGGACTTTTTCGACTTTAACCAGGCGTTTTACCGCAGCCTGACCCCGTTTGCGCAGCAGTACGGCATCCGGATTGCGGTGGAAAACCTGTTCGATTGGAGCGCCAAAGGCGACCGCGCCATCGGCAAGCTGGCGACGCCGTACGAGCTGAACCGGATGCTGGACGGGCTGGACCCGGTCTGGGTGGGCGCGTGCGTGGACATCGGCCATGCGGGGCTGACGGCGGAGGAACCGGAACAGTTTCTGGCCGGGATGACGGCCGACCGGCTGATCGCGCTGCATGTGCAGGACGGCGATTACCGCCACGACCTGCATACGCTGCCGTACCTGGGGCAGTTCAATTGGGACGCAATCACAGCGGCGCTCGCACAAATCGGCTACCGGGGCGATTTGACGATGGAAATTTTCCACTATATGCGGCATTTTCCGAACGATCTGACCGTCGATGCGCTGCGGCTGGCCGCGAAAGTGGGGCGGCGGTTGATTGGAAGTAAAAAGTAAAAGTGAAAAGTGAAGAGGTCCGGTGGCGCGCGGCGCGCGCAAATATATTGCATGGCGCAGCCATGCCACCAATCCTCTTCACTCTTCACTTTTCCTTCTTCCCGCTGTAAGACGATTGATTGCGCTTTGGCGCAATCAATCGTCTTACAGCTGTCCGTTTACCGCAAACAAAATCCACTTCCCGATGTTGACGGCATGATCGCCAATGCGTTCCAGGTATTTGGCAATCATCAGCACGTCAATGGCGTAGTCGCCGGCGGCCGGGTCGGTGCGAATCGCCTGAATCAGCGCGCGCTTAATCCGGTCAAAGTCGGCGTCGGCTTCGTCGTCCGAATCGATCACCGCCTGCGCCTCAGCCGCATCCCCGTGCAAAAACGCCTCCACACTGGCGTTCACCATGCGGATCACCGCGAGCGCCATGTCGTGCAGATCGGCGGTGCGGGCGGCGTCCGGCAGGCTGCATACCGCCGTCAGCTCGGCGATGTCGGCCGACTGGTTTCCCACGCGTTCCAAATCCGTGACCATTTTCAGCGCCGCACTGATCGTCCGAAGGTCGGCGGCCACCGGCTGCTGTTTCAGCAGCAGCTTGAGGCACATGGCCTCGATCTCGCGCTCCTGGCGGTCGATCTTCTCCGCCAGCGCCGGTACCGTCGCCGCCAGCGCGCGGTCGTTTTCCAAAAACGATTTGGCCGCTTTGGCAATGGCTTCTTCGCACATCGCCCCCATGGATATCATCGCATCCCGCAGCTCCCGGAGCTGCCCATCAAATGCACTTCGCATCATCCAAACCTCCCGGTAATATAGTCTTCGGTGCGCTTGTCGCGCGGATTGGTGAATACCTGGTCGGTGTCGCCCGTTTCCACCAGTTTGCCCAGCAGGAAGAACGCCGTCTGGTCGGATATCCGCACCGCTTGCTGCATATTGTGCGTGACGATGATGATGGTGTACTGTTCTTTCAGCTGCATCGCCAGCTCTTCAATCTTGCCGGTCGAAATCGGATCCAGCGCGCTGGTTGGCTCGTCCATCAGCAGCACGTCCGGCTTCACCGCCAGCGCGCGCGCGATGCACAGCCGCTGCTGCTGGCCGCCGCTGATCCCCAGCGCCGACTTGCGCAGCCGGTCTTTCGTTTCGTCCCAAATTGCCGCCGCGCGCAGCGATTCTTCGACGATCTGATCCAGCCTGCTGCGGCTGCGGATGCCCTGAATCCGCGGGCCGTAGGCGATATTGTCGTATATGCTCATCGGGAACGGGTTGGGTTTCTGGAAAACCATGCCGATCTTCGTCCGCAGCTGCGTGACGTCCACGTCCGGGCCGTATAGATTCTGGCCATCGTAGGTGATGGTGCCTTCAATCCGGCAGCCGGGAATCAGGTCGTTCATCCGATTGATGGATTTGAGAAACGTGGACTTGCCGCAGCCGGACGGCCCGATCAGGGCGGTAATCTGGTGGGCGGGAATGTCCATCGTGATGTCGTGAAGCGCTTGGTGGTCGCCGTACCACAGGTTCAGGTGCTGAACGGCGATCAACGGAGATGCATTCGTCATTGGGGAGTCCCTCTTTTCTTTTTGGTGATTCGCGTAGCCGCGAAGTTAATCAGCAGCGTGAGCGCCAGCAGGATCACGGCGATGGCAAACGCCGCATCGTACTTGCCCTGCTCGCTGGCATACATATACAGCGCAACGGTCAGCGTGGCGGACGACGTTTCCAGCGCGTCAAACAGCCCCAGCAGCCGTGCGCCGAATCCGGCGGTGAACAGCAGCGCCGCCGACTCGCCGGTGATCCGCCCCACGGCCAGAATGCAGCCGGTGACGATCCCGTCTACCGCGTTGGGCAGCACCACGGTGCGCACCATGTGCCATTTGCCGCTGCCCAGCGCCAGCGCGCCTTCGCGGTATGCCTGCGGAACGGACGACAAACTTTCCCGCGTGTTGGTGATAATCGTGGGCAGCACCATCATCACCAGCGTCAGGCCGCCCGCCAGAATGCCCTGCCGCAGCCCCATCAGCTCGGTGAATACCAGCATCCCCACCAGCCCGAACAGGATGGACGGAATGCCCGTCAGCGTTTCCACGGCGAACGAGATCAGCCGCACCAGCCGGTGAGACGTGGCGTATTCGTTCAGGTAAACGGCCGCGCCCACGCCCAGCGGCACTACGATGACCATCGCCACCAGAATGATGTAAACCGTGTTCAGCAGGTTGGGCAGGATGCCGATGGAGTCGTTGATATAGCTGGGTGCGGTGGAAATCAGCATCCAGCTGAGGTGCGGCAGCCCGCGCACCAGGATGTATCCGATAATCAGCAGCAGAATCGCGCAGGTAATCCCGGTGCAAAGCACCATCGCCCCGCGGCGCAGCGCGTCTTTCACTTTTCGCATCCCGATGCCCCCTTCCGGATGGATTGCAGCAGCGCGTTAATCAGCATGATGAACAGGAACAGCACCAGCCCCACCGAAAACAGCGCGTTGCGTTGGAGCGACCCGTACGATGCGTACGACATTTCCGACACGATGGCGGTGGTCAGGAACCGCACCGACCCCAGCAGCTTCGGCATCCGCGGCACGTTGCCGGACACCATGATGATCGCCATCGCTTCGCCGATTGCCCGGCCAATGCCCTGCATTACTGCCGTCAGCACGCCGCTGCGGGCGGCGCGGAGTGAGACTTTGAAGTAGGTTTCCACCTTGGTCGCGCCCAGCGCCAGCGAGGCTTCTTCATACTCCGGCGGTACAGCGCGCAGCGCCGTGACGGAGACGTTGATGATGTACGGCAGGATCATAATCGCCAGCACCACAATGGCCGCCAGCAGGCAAGCGCCGCTGCGCTGGCCGAACAGCCGCTGAATCGCCGGCACCAGCACAATCATGCCGACCAGGCCATAAATCACTGACGGGATGCCCGCCAGCAGCGCGACGGCGGAATGCACCGCCGATGCCACCCGCGGCGGCGCGACCTTCGCCAGATAAACCGCAGTGAAAATGCCCAGCGGCACGCCGATCAGCGCCGCGCCCGCCGTGCCGTAGACGCTGGTCAGGATGAACGGCAGGATGCCAAACTCATTTTTCTGCGCCATCCACGACTGCCCCAGCAAAAAGTTCCGCAGGCCGATCGTCCGAATCGCCGGGATACCGGAGACGATCAGATAGACGCTGATGCAAAGGACAAATGCGACCGAAACAATCCCGCACAGCAGGAAGAACAGGTGAAACGCAGACTCAAATCCTCGTTTTTTCATGGCTTTCCTTTCTCCGTAAATCCGCGGCGGCGCCGCGGAAAGGAAGAAGTAATAGTGAAGAGTGAATAGGTGTGATGTATTTGCGTGCGCGTGCGCACGCCACCAAACTTCTTCACTCTTCACTTTTCACTATTTATTTCGCGACCGGAACCGCACCGGCTTTGCGGATCAGGTCCGCGGCCGCAGCCGAGGTTGCGTAGTCGAAGAACTTCTGCGCGCTGTCCGACAGCGTGACGCCTTCGCGGGTGACCAGGTTGAACGGACGCTGGATGGCGTAGCTGCCGTCCAGAACGGTGTCCTCCGTGCAGGCCACACCATTGACCGACAGAGCGGCGATGTCTTTCTGGCCTTCCACCGCGGAGAGCGACGCATAACCGATGGCGTTCGGGTTGCTGCCGACGGCGGAGATCACCGCACCGGTGGAGTTCAGCTCCTGATCGAGGACGCAGGCTTTTTCGGTCTTGGTGACGGATTCAAAGCCGTCGCGCGTACCGGAACCGGATTCGCGGCCAATGCAGGAGATTTCCAGGTCTGCACCGCCGACTTCCTTCCAGTTTTTGATCTTGCCGGTGAAGATGTCCGCAATCTGTTCCACCGTCAGGTCTTTGACGCCGTTGTCTTTGTTCACGATGATCGCGATGCCGTCCAGCGCCAGTACCGTGGCTTTCAGTCCGGTTTCGCTGTCTTTCAGCGCGCGGGACGCGAGGCCGATGTCGCATTTGCCAGTGGACACGGACTCAATCCCGGTGCCGGAACCAGTGGGGTCGTACGTAAAGGTGACGGACTTGTTGTCTGCCATGAACTGCTCGCCCAGCGCGTTGATGACCTTCTCCATCGAGGTCGATCCGTTGGTCGAAACGGTGCCGCCCTCTTTTTTGCATCCGGCCGCCGCCGTTACAACGAGCAGCGCCGCCAGTGCGATTGCGATCCATTTTTTGATTTGTTTCATGAAAATACACTCCTTTGGTTTTTCACTTGATTTTTGTTCTTTCTCTTGGGTACGGTTCTATTGTACTGCGCCCGGGTAAAGTTTGTTATCGGGGAAATGTAAAATGGAGATCAAAGTTGGGATATTGAAGATCGAACAGTGGATAATGAACGATAAAGCAGCGTGGCCGCAGCTGCGCGGTCCCATTGATTCGATATCGCTTGACAGTCGGATAAAATTATGATAAAATAAGATCAACCTTAGATTATCCTAAAAACGGAGGTGCAGTATGGCGTATATCACACGGGAGTTGGAACGAAAATTCCGAAAACTCAACGATTTTTTCAAGGTGATCCTCGTAACAGGGGCAAGACAGGTGGGCAAAACAACAATGCTCAAACACTTAGCGGGCAGCGACAGAACCTATGTCACGATGGATAATGCAATGGCGCGAACGCTGGCGCAAGAGGACCCGGTGCTGTTTTTTCAGACCTATAAGCCGCCGATTTTGATCGATGAAGTGCAGAAAGCACCGGAGCTGTTCGAACAGATCAAAATCATTTGTGACGAAAGCGACGAAAAAGGTTTGATCTGGCTAACCGGGTCGCAGCAGTACACAATGATGAAAAGGGTACGCGAGACACTTGCCGGAAGAATCGGTATCCTGGAGCTGTACGGTTTATCGGCAAGAGAAAAAGCCGGGCTGGTGTTCGACGATGATCTGGATTTTTCGTTGTCTGTTTTGCAGGCCAGGCAGCGGAAGTGCCCCAAAAACGATGTGATTCAGGTATTTCGTCATATCTGGGAAGGCGGTATGCCGCAGGTGCAGGGAGTGGACGATGAACTCCGGCAGGCGTATTTTAGTTCCTATGTAGATACGTACCTGATGCGGGATGTGACTGAGGTCGGCGGAATTACCGATGCCGTGCGATTCCGAAAATTCCTTGTAGGGTGCGCTGCTCTGGTGGCCGAGCAGGTCAACTACGCAACCCTGGCGGAATCCGCCGATATTGCGCCGGTGACTGCAAAAGAATGGCTGAAAATGCTGGAAGGGCTGGGGATTGTCTATCTGCTCGCACCGTATGCCAACAATGCGCTGAAACGACTCAGCAAAACCCCAAAGCTGTATTTCTGCGATACTGGGTTGGCGGCGTATCTGTCGATGTGGCTTACGCCGGACACGCTGCGCAATGGGGCTGCAAGCGGTCATTACTACGAAAATTATGTGGTGATGGAGCTTGTGAAAAATTATGCCTATGCAAAGTCCAAAGCGAATATCACTTATTTTCGGGATACCAATACAAAAGAGATCGACGTGTTTGTAGAGGAAAACAATGTGATTCATCCGCTGGAAATCAAAAAAAGCGCTGCGCCCGACCGTCGGGAAATCAAAAAATACAGCGTACTGGACAAGGCTTCTCTGAACCGCGGAAACGGCGGGATTATTTGTATGTGCGAAGAACCCATTCCAATCGACGAAGAGAACTGCTTCATTCCAAGCAATCTGATTTAATCCACGCGTTGTTTCTTCCAATTTTACCTTTTCGTTGTCCCACTCCGATCAAAAAACGGGCAGCCCGCAGCTGCCCGTTTCATTTACGATTTCAAATTCTTGTTGAAGTCACACTGTGGGTTTTCCACCCGGCAGCGTGACTTCAAATTTTGTCCCTTCGCCCACCACGGACGAAACCGTAATCTCCCCGTGATGCGCCTGCACCGCGTGCTTCACGATCGACAGTCCCAGCCCCGTGCCGCCGACGGCTTTGGAGCGGCTTTTGTCCACGCGGTAGAACCGCTCAAAAATGCGGCTCTGGCACTCCGGCGGAATGCCGATTCCGGTGTCCGCCACCGTCAGCCGAACGGCATTGGGCAGCGGCTCCACCCGAATCTCCACCCGCCCGCCGGGGTGATTGTATTTGATCGCATTGTCGCAAAGATTGTACACAATGCTGTGAAGCACCGGCGGAATCCCGTTCAGCGGCGCCGGTTCCCCGGTCAGCGACAGCGTGACGTTCGCTTCGTCGGCAGTGGGGCGCAGGCTGTCAATGGCATTCTCCGCAATGCGCAGCAGATCGGTGCGCGCCCATTGCATATTGGGCGACGGCGCGGCCGCCGACGCATTGTCCAGCTGGGTGAGGTCGATGATGTCCTCCACCAGCTGCGCCAAACGCTGCGATTCGGCGTGAATTTTGGCCGCAAACGGCTGAATATCCTCCGGGCGGACCATCCCGTTTTCCATCAGCTCCGCATAGCCGGAAATCGCGTGCAGCGGGGTTTTCAGTTCGTGACTGACGTTGGCGGTAAACTCCTGCCGAATCTGCGAAGTACGCGCCAATTCGGCCTGATCCTGCCGAATCTGCGTTTGCTGAATGTTCATCCGCCGCAGCAGCGGTTCAATCTCGGCGTACGGCTCTTTGCCCAGATAATTCAGCGGATGGTCGAGATCCAAATCGTTGATCGGCGCAACGATTTTCTTGGCCAGCTGCGTTCCCAGCACCGCCGACAGAATCAGCGCCAGCAGAATCACCGCGCAAATCGGCTGCAAAAACCCGATCAGCAGGAACCACGCCGTGCGGCGGGACCGCGCCAGACGGATAACGGAGCCGTCCGGCAGCCGCTGCGCGGCGTAAATCAGCTGCTGCGCCAGCGTCCCGGAATACCGGGTCGATTCGCCGTATCCGCTGCGCAGCGCTTCCTGAACCTCCGCGCGCGCCAGATGGTTTTCCATCGCGTCGGCATCGGCGTCGGAATCGTAGCGAACCGTGCCGTCCGCCGCAATCCAGGTGATGCGGCAGTCCGCCGACAGGGTTTGCAGATACGTCAGCCCGCTCAGCGCAGTGCCCTGCGCGGCCAGCTGCGTTTCGGATTTCAGCTGCTTGCGCTGAATGTCCGAAAAATAACTGTACAGCACCCCCATGATAAAGATCATCGCCGCCAGAAAAATCATCATCGAGGTCCCGAAAATTGACCGAAAGATTTTTTTGCTCATGGGAAAACAACCCTTTCGTTAAAGTTATTTTGTCCTTGCGCCCGCGCCGGTTCACTCGTCCAGCTTGTACCCCACCCCGCGTACCGTCCGAATCGCCGATCCGGCGTCGCCGAGCTTGGTGCGCAGCGTGCCGATGTGCACGTCCACCGTGCGGGTCTCGCCGACGAAGTCGGTGCCCCACACGGCGTTCAGCAGCTGCGCGCGGGTGAACACCTGCCCTGGATTTTCCAAAAACAGCCGCAGTAATTCGTATTCTTTCAGCGTCAGCGATACCGGGCGGTCGCCCGCAAAGACCGCGTGCCGCGCCTGATCGATCAGGATGGCGCCGCGTTTGAGCAGCGCAGGCGGCGTTTTGGGTTGTGCGCGCCGCAGCACCGCCCGAATGCGGGAAATCATTTCCATCATCCCGAACGGTTTGGTCAGGTAGTCGTCCGCGCCGCTGTCCAGCCCGATCACCTTGTCGTACTCCGCCGCGCGCGCAGTGGCCAGAATGACGGGGATCTCCGCCGTGGCCGGGGCGGCCCGCAGTTTTTTGAGGATCGTAATGCCATCGTCGCCGGGGAGCATGATATCCAGTACGATCAACTCGGGGCGATGCACCTTCATCGCCGCCGCCAGCGCCGCGCCGTCGGCACAGCCCGCGGCCTCAAATCCGGCCGCCGTCAGCGTGTAAATCATCAAATCACGGATGCTGGCATCGTCTTCAACGCAATAAATCATCGGAAATCCGTCCTTTCAAATGGGCTTTGCTTTATGGTAGCATGGCTGCGTCAGATTTGATCGACTGTTTGTGTAAAATCTTTGTAAAATCGTATTGCACTTGTTGCTTTTTATTTGCTGCCGCCCGAAATTGAAATTTCGCTTGCCCTCGCCCGGAATTTGTAGTATAATAAATCCGTACGCTGCAATTCAAGAAAGGAAGTCGTCCCAATGAATTCATCGCTCGCTTTTCCGAAGCGTCCTCACCGGACGCACGGCGGCGCAAAGGTTCCGTCTCGCAAGCACACGGCGGACGCGCCGTCGGTTTTCATGCCCGCGCCCGACGTCGTCACGCTGCCCATGCAGCAGCACATCGGCGCACCCTGCCGTCCCACCGTTTCGCCCGGAGACCATGTATTTCTGGGTCAGATCATCGGCGACAGCGACCGGCCGGTTTCCGCGCCGATTCACGCCAGCGTTTCCGGCACCGTCAAGCAGATTGCATCAATCCGGATGCCGAACGGCTCCGCCGCAGAAGCGGTGGTGATCCAGTCCGACGGCCAAATGACGCCGGATCCGTCGCTGACGCCGCCCAAATGCGACACACTGCCGGAGCTGATCGCAGCGGTGCGCGCCAGCGGTCTGGTCGGCTTGGGCGGCGCAGGATTCCCGGCGGCCGTCAAACTCAACGTCCCGCCGGATAAGCAAATCGACACCATCCTCATCAACGGCGCAGAGTGCGAACCGTACATTACCGCCGATACCCGCGAAGCCATCGAAAATTCGTGGGACGTGCTCAGCGGCGTTCACACGCTGCGCGAGCTGCTCGGCGCATCGCGGGTCATCATCGGCGTGGAATCCAACAAGCCGGACGCCATTCGGGCGTTGCGCGAAATTGCGGATAATTCCACCGACCCCGACGACCGGATCCGCGTCCTCCCGCTGCGCTGCCGCTATCCCCAGGGTGCGGAAAAAATCCTGGTGCAGGCCTGCACGGGGCGCGTCGTGCCGCAGGGCGGGCTGCCTGCCGACGTCGGGTGCCTGGTTATGAACCTGACTTCGGTGGCGTTTCTGGCGCGGTACCTCAAAACGGGAATGCCGCTGACGCAAAAACGCATCACCGTGGACGGCGCAGCCGTCGCGCACCCGCAAAATGTGTTCGTCCCCATCGGCACGTCCGTCCACGACGTCCTCGAATTTTGCGGCGGATACAGTACGCCGCCGGCCAAACTGCTGCTGGGCGGCCCGATGATGGGCACGGCGCTCCGCGACGACCATGTGCCCGTGATGAAGCAAACCAACGCCGTGCTGGCGCTCAGCGCGGCCGAAACAGCGCCGCATCCGCAGTCCAACTGCATCCGCTGCGGCCGCTGCGTCAGCGCCTGTCCCATGCGGCTGATGCCGACGGCGCTGGAACGCGCATCCGCAGCGCGGGATGTCCCGGAGTTGCTGCGCTTGAACGTGAAAACCTGCATGGAATGCGGGAGCTGCGCGTTTGAATGTCCGGCCGGACGTCCGCTCGTCCAGGCAATCCGGCTGGGCAAGACGCTGGTCAATCAAAGGAGGAATCAAGGATGAACGATCAATCCGTTACGCCGCTGGCGCTGAGCGCTTCGCCGCATATTCATACGCCGCTATGTCCCGGCGACCTGATGCGCGACGTGCTGCTGGCGCTATGTCCGACGGTCGTGGTCTCCGTCATCTTGTTCGGGTGGCGCGCGCTGCTGCTGATTGCAGTCTGCGTCGGGGGCTGCGTTGCCGCAGAATTCGTCACCCGCAAGCTGCTCAAACGCCCGAACACCATCGGCGACCTGTCCGCCGTCGTCACCGGCTGCATCCTCGCGCTGAATCTGCCGGTCACGCTGCCCCCGTACATCGCGCTGATCGGCGCAGTGGCGGCCATCGTCGTCGTCAAGCAGCTGTTCGGCGGGCTGGGGCAGAACTTCGTCAATCCGGCCGCCGCTGCGCGCGTCATCCTGCTGGTCAGCTTCCCGGCGCAAATGAGCCGCTGGGTGGAACCGTTCTACTACCGCACCGTGTCGCTGGGCGACGCTGTCACCACGGCGACGCCGCTGGTCACCGGCGATACCGAATACCTCCGGCTGTTTCTCGGCGTCCACGGCGGCTGCATCGGCGAAACCTGCGCGCTGACGCTGCTGATCGGCGGCGTCTATCTCATGCTTCGCCGCGTGATCTCTCCGGTGATTCCGCTGTGCTTCCTGGGCACGCTGGCCGGGCTGACCTGGCTCCTCGGCGGCGACGGACTGGCCGCCGTACTCAGCGGCGGCGCGCTGCTGGGTGCGTTTTTCATGGCGACGGATTACGTCACTTCGCCGGTCACGTTCGGCGGCAAATTCGTATTCGGCATCGGCTGCGGGCTGATTACCGTTCTGATCCGCCGGTTCGGTGCGCTGTCCGAAGGCGTGTCGTACGCGATCGTCCTGATGAATATCCTGACGCCGCACATCGAGCGGCTCACGATGCCGCGCGCATTCGGCGCGCCGCGCAAATCGCTCCGGCGGTCGAAAAAATCGAAGGAGGGCGCTGCAAAATGAAACTGGATTGGAAGCAAATCGTCCGTCCGGCAGCGGTGCTGACGATCATCTGCGTCGTCGTCACTGCGGTGTTGGGCGGCGCCAACGCGCTGACCAAAGACGCAATCGCAGCGCAGGAAGCGGCCGCCGAGCAGGCCGCCCGGGCGGAAGTGCTCCCCGGCGCGTCGGAATTCCGGGCATCGGGGACGGAAAACGTGTGGATCGGCGCGGCGAACGGCGCAGACGTCGGCTGCGTCTGCATCACGCAGACCAACGGCTACGGCGGCGTGCTGCGGGTCATGACCGGCATCTCGGCCGACGGCGCAGTCACCGGCGTTTCGATCCTGAAAAACAGCGAAACGGTCGGCTTGGGCGCCAACTGCGTCAAAGAATCGTTCCGGTCGCAATTTGTGGGCGCGGTTCCGGAAAAAGGCTATTCAGTATACAAAGCGGGCGGCGACGTACCGGCTTCCGGCGGCATCGCCGCGCTGACCGGCGCAACCATCACGTCCAACGCGGTCGTCGCAGCGGTCAACGAAGCCCTTCAACTGTACCGGACGCTGAACCTGAAAGGGGGCGCGCAGTCATGAAATCTACCGGCAAGCAGCACCCGCTGCTGCACGAACTGACCAAAGGCATCGTCGCCGAAAACCCGGTGCTGCGGCTGGTGCTGGGCACCTGTCCCACCCTGGCCGTCACCACCGCCGCGTCCAACGCCATCGGAATGGGCGTCGCGGCCACGCTGGTGCTGGTCTGCGCCAACTTTGCGATATCGGCGCTGCGCCACGTCATCCCCGACAAGGTGCGCATCCCCGCATACATCACGATCATCGCCGGGTTCGTCTCGGTGGTGCAGCTGCTGGTCAAAGCATACGCCCCTGCGCTGGACGAATCGCTGGGGATCTACCTGCCGCTGATCGTCGTCAACTGCATCATCCTCGGCCGGGCCGAAATGTTCGCCAGCAAACACTCGATCCTGCCTTCCGTGCTGGACGGCCTGGGTATGGGCATCGGCTTCACCGCCGCGCTGCTGCTGATGGGCTCCATCCGCGAAATCCTCGGCGCGGGCAGCTGGTTCGGCATCGATCTCACCATGGGCAGGCTCCAACCGATGCTGATCTTCGTCCTTTCGCCGGGCGGTTTCTTCGTCTTTGGACTGCTGGTCGCGCTGGCCAATAAACTTGCCGACGGCAAACCGTCCGAACCGGCGTCCTGCACCGGCTGCCCGATGGCGTCGGGCTGCGCGGAGCTGCACGGCGCGCCGAACTGCGCGGAAAAGGAGGAGCAACACTGATGGAAACGGTCAAATCATTGGTTTCCGTTTTTCTGGCAGCGATCCTGACGGAAAACTATATTCTGTGTAAATTCCTGGGCATCTGCCCGTTTCTGGGCGTGTCCAAAAAGCTGAATACCGCCGTCGGCATGAGCGCGGCGGTCACGTTCGTGATGGTTTTGGCCACCGCCGTCACCTGGCCGATCTACTACGGCATTCTGGTTCCGAACGGACTGGCGTATTTGCAGACGGTGGTCTATATCCTGATTATCGCGGCGCTGGTGCAGCTGATCGAAATCTTCCTCAAAAAGTTCATCCCCGGCCTGTATCAGGCACTGGGGATTTACCTGCCGCTGATCACCACCAACTGCGCCGTTCTGGGCGTCACCATGCTGGTCATCACCAAAGCGGAAGAAACCGCGTCCTACGGCTACGGCCACGCGGTGGTCAACGCGCTGGGCAGCGGCCTGGGCTTCATGCTGGCGATGGTGCTGTTCGCGGGCGTCCGCAGCCGGGTGGAAACCTGCGACTGCCCCCGCGCGCTGCGCGGCCTGCCGATCACGCTGATTGCGGCGTCGCTGGTGGCAGTGTCGTTTCTGGGGTTCCAGGGCGTGGTGGACGGCTTGTTTGCGTAACGGAAAGGAGCGGAATGCGATGAATCCGATACTGTTGGCGATCCTGCTGGTAGGCGGGATCGGATTGATAGCGGGCGCCGGGCTGGCGATTGCGTCGGTGTTGATGGCGGTCCCGCGCGACGAAAAAGCGGAGCAGATCGAATCGCTGCTTCCGGGCGCCAACTGCGGCGCGTGCGGCTATTCGGGCTGCGCCGGATACGCGGCCGCGCTGGCAAAAGGCGAAGCGAAGGCGGGGCTGTGCGCGCCGGGCGGCAAAGCGGCCGCCGATGCGATTGCGGCCGTGCTGGGGCAATCCGCCGTCGCGGTTGTCCGCAAAACGGCGGTGGTGCGGTGCATGGGCAGCGCCGCGCCGGACGGACAGCCCCCGGTGCAATATACCGGGATCCCGTCGTGCGCAGCAGCCGCGCAGCTGGACGTGAACGCGTGCCGCTACGGCTGCCTGGGCTTCGGCGACTGCGCAGCCGTATGTCCCGAACAGGCGATCCGCGTCTGTATCGGCCCCGCCGGCGTTCCGACCGCGCAGGTCAACCCGGCGCGCTGCGTGGCGTGCGGCCTATGTACCCAGGCGTGTCCGCGCCGATTGATCGCGGTGGTCCCGGCGGAACACCAGGCGATGGTGCGGTGCGCCAACTGCGACAAAGGCGCGCAGACCCGCAAAACCTGCGTGCACGGCTGCATCGGCTGCGGCAAATGTGCCAAAGTCTGCGAATCCGGCGCAATCCGGCTGGAAAACAACCTCGCGCAGATCGACCCGGCGCAATGCACCGCCTGCGGCAAATGCGGCGAAGCCTGTCCGGTGGGTGCGATTCAGTATGTGCAGTAAATAAAAGTTTTTTAGTGAATCAAAGACAGGATTCATCGAAAGGATGGACACCATGCGCAGAATCAATCAAAACCATGACCTCACGGACGGCCCGCTGCTGGGGCGGATTATCGCGTATACCATTCCGCTGATGCTGACCGGCATCCTGCAGCTGCTGTACAACGCAGCGGACTCCGTAGTCGTCGGCAAATTCGTCAGCGCCCAGGCGCTGGCCGCCGTCGGCTCCACCGGCGCGCTGATTAATCTCACAATCAACCTGTTTTTGGGCATGTCGGTGGGCGTCAGCATCATGATTGCCCAGCAAATCGGCGCGCGCCAATACCAGGACGTCTCCGAAACGGTGCATACGGCGGTGGTGGTCAGCGTGCTGGCCGGGCTGGCGGTCGGCGTGTTCGGCTTCTGCGCCGCGCGCCAGCTGCTGCTGTGGATGGATTCCCCGGCCGACGTGATCGAGCTGTCCACGCTGTACACCAAAATCTACTTCATCGGAATGCCCGCCAACCTGCTGTACAACTTCGGCGCGTCGGTGCTGCGTGCAGCAGGCGATACCAAGCGCCCGCTGCTGTTCCTGATGGTGTCGGGCCTGGTGAACGTGATTTTGAACGTGATCCTGGTGGTCTGCTTCTCGATGGGCGTTGCGGGCGTCGCCATCGCGACGGTGGTGTCGCAGGTGCTGAGCGCCGTGCTGGTGGTGCTGTCGCTGATGCATTCCGACCAAAGCTACCGCCTGGACCCGCGCAGCTTGCGCATTCACGGCGATAAGCTGGCGCGGATGATTCGCCTGGGCCTGCCGGCCGGGCTGCAGGGCGCGACGTTTTCGGTGTCCAATATCCTGATCCAGTCGTCGATCAACTCGTTCGGCTCGCTGGCAATGGCGGGCAACACCGCCGCCAGCAGCCTCGACAATTTCATCTACATCAGTACCAACTCGGTCTACCACGCCGCTGTCACCTTCACCGGCCAGAACGTCGGCGCCAAGCGGTACGACCGCCTGAACAAAATCACGGGCATCTGCCTGAGCACCGCGACGGTGATCGGCGTGGCCGTGTCGGTCATCATCTTCGCGCTGCGCGTCCCGCTGCTGCATCTGTACAACGACGACCCCCAAGTGATCCAGTACGCGCTGCTGCGCATGGACATCATGTGCCTCACCTACGTATCCTGCGGCTGGATGGACGTGATGTGCGGCCAGCTGCGCGGGATGGGGGAGTCGGTGCTGCCGCTGCTCGTCAGCGTGATGGGCGTCTGCGGAATCCGGATCGTCTGGATTTATACCGTTTTCCGGTACTACGACCACACGCTCACCTCGCTGTATATCTCGTACCCGGTATCGTGGGTCGCCACCACCCTGGCGCACGGCGTGTGCTACTTCATCGCAAAGCACCGGTTGGAGCGCCGAAAGGAGCCGATTCCCGATGGACACGCGCAAAATTGAAGCGCTGCTGACCTCAATCGAGGCCGGAACGTTCACCAAAGCGGCCGCGCAGCTGGGCTGTACACAGTCCGGCCTGACGCATATGATGGACAGCCTCGAAAAAGAGGTCGGGTTCCCGCTGCTCAGCCGGTCGCGCAGCGGCGTGCAGCTGACGGAAAACGGCGAAGCGCTGCTCCCGGCCATGCGGGAGCTGGTGAAGTGGAGCAACCAGCTCAACGCGCGGATCGAGCGCATCAGCGGCCGCAAAAGCGAGACGGTGCGCATCGCGTCCTATTCCAGCATGTCGCTGCACTGGCTGCCGCTGATTCTCAAACAGCTCCAGGCCGACCACCCCAATATCAACGTCGAAATCGTGGACGGCACCGTGGACGATATCTTCGCCTGGGTGCGCTGCGGCAAGGTGGATCTTGGCTTTGCCAGCCGCCAGCCGGATATGCGCTGCGACTGGATTCCGCTGCGCGAAGACCCAATGGTGGCAATTCTGCCGATGGAGTTTGAGGTCGATGACACGCAAAAGCTCCCGGTCAAATTTTTTGACCGCAAACTGTTCCTGATGCCGTCGGACGGGTTTGAAAAAGACATTCTCCGCGTGCTGGAACGCAACGGCGTGCGCCCGGTGGTGCGCGCCGCCGAAGTGGACGACGGGGTGATCCTGTCGATGGTGGAGCACGGCCTGGGGATCAGCATCCTGACGGAGCTGGTCATCAAAGACCTGCACTACAATGTCCACGCGATGCAACTGACGCCGTACTGCTGCCGCGAACTGGGCATTGCGGTGCAGTCGGCCGCCACGCTGTCCCCGGCCGTCCGCCGGTTTATCACCTACGCGCGGCGGATTATCATGTAAAAAAGCCGGACGAAATGCCCGTTTATCAGGCGTTTCGTCCGGTTTTGATGCAAAAACGAAAAATGAACCGCTGCATGGGTGCGAAGTGCGCAGCGGTTCGTTTTGTTATTCTTTTGCAGATTCGGCAGTCGGTTCATCCGTCGGCGCAGCCGTTTCGGCGTCGTCCAATTCGATGTAATACAGACAAATATCGGCATATTCACCGTCATTCATCCGGAATCCGCCCGGAATCGTGCCCAGCGGATGGAATCCGATGCGCTCGTACAAATGCTGCGCGTGCGTGTTGCTTGCGACCACCGCGTTGAATTGCAGAATCCGGAACCCCAGCGCTTTGGCCGCCCGAATGCAGTCCCGTACCAGTTGCTCGCCGATGTGGAGCCCGCGGCTGTCGCGCGCCACAGCGAAGCTGGCGTTGGCAATGTGGCCGCACCGCCCGATGTTGTTCGGGTGCAGGATATACAGCCCCAGCACGTGCCCCGCGCCATCGACCGCCACGCGCGTTTCGCTTTGCTGCACGAAGAATGTCGCAGCGCCCGCGTCGGTCAGCAGCTCTTCCTGCGGGAACGCGACGCCGTCCGATACCACTTCGTTCCAAATTTTGCGCATCGACCGAACGTCGGAACTGCCGTACCGCCGAATCGTGATTTTGGTTTCGCCCATCTGCAATGCTCCTCCTTTGCCCGGCATCCGGTGCAATCGGGAATTACTTCATGAAATGCTTGTGCAGGTACTCGCTGCTGAATTTCAGGCTTTCAAACGGGTCGCCCGGGCAGGTGTCCTGCTCCACCACATAGTATTTGACGCCGGCTTTCTCCGCCGATTCCAAAATACCTTCCCAATACAGGTTACCGTGACCAATCTCGGTAATAAACTGCGTTTCGCGGTTTTTGCCCATGTCTTTCAGGTGCAGGATGTCAATCCGCCCCGCCAGCGACTCAATCCAGTGCCGCACATCGCCGCCGCCGTGCTGCACCCAGTACGTATCCAGCACGAACGACGTCGTCGCCGGGTTCAGTCCTTCGACCAGCATATCGATCATCCGCTTGCCGTTTTCCAGCCGGATAAACTCGTGGCTGTGGTTGTGATACGTAAAGCGGCCGCCGTGCGCGGCGATTTTTTCCCCGATGACGTTGGCTTTGCGGATCAGGTCTTCGGTCTTTTCCGCGTCGCCCCAAAATCCGCCGATGCCCATAATATTCGTGCCCAGCAGCTGGTGGTTGCGGTACGCCTGGTCAAAATCGTTGACCATCATGTCAAAATTGTCGTGCGTACCGACGATTTCGATCCCTTCTTCGCGCGCGATGCGGCCAAACGCTTCGTACGGAATTTTGCACCCGGCGGTCTGCGCCTGGTCGTACCCCAGCGATTTCAGTTTGCGGAACGTGTCGCGCACCTGCTCCTCGTCATTCAGAAATTCGCGCACCGTGTACAGCTGAACGCCCAGTTTTTCGATCATTGAACTCATACTCCTTTTCGCCCGGTCAAGCGGGTTTGTGATGTACTTTCATTATACCAAAGCCGGATGGAAAAAACAAGCACAAATCGGAACAAATTCGTGCCAAAAGTTGCGAAAACGCGATTTTTCCGTTCGTTTTTGTGCGCGACCGATTTTTGCACGAAATGACCGTGTTTTGTCGATATTATAGCATTTTTCGCGCGTTTTGTCAATTCCGGCGGACTCAAAATGCACTGCGCCGCCGGGGGACAAAAATTTTTCCCGGAATGAACGCCCGTGCGCAGTCAGAAATCCGCCGCCGCTGTGCAAATACGCGCGGCACCACACCGCGGCCGCCCTCAAATAGGCGTTCTCAAAAAATATTGTCATACAATAAAAGAAAATAACCACACACTATTGACAATATCCGCGATATATGCGATAATATTGTCATACAATGTATCGGAGGCGGAACACATGAAAGCAATCACCGGGTGGAATTTTCGCCCATATTCCCCAATGCCCAAGGAAGAACGGGTACACGCGCCGTATATCTGCCGTCTCGCGCCGCGGGCTGGCGGTTTTACGGTGGAATTTATTGACAACGGCGCGTCAAATGCGCCACATACAATATATTGGCGACGTCGCGGCGCGGCTGCATGGCGCACCGCCCAGCCGACCAACGACGGCGGCATCTGCGCGGCGTCGATCGACTGCGGCGACCAGACCGATTACGAGGTGTACGCGGCGCGGCAGGACGGCAGCGCGCGTTCCGAAATCCGGCTGGTTCGCACCGGATATGTGCCCGGAACCGTCATCAATTACCTGCACCCGGACGACCGGGCGTATGAATTTTCGGGGCGATGCCTATGCTCGCCGTCGCTGCTGAAACTGCCGAGCGGAACACTGTTGGCATCAATGGACGTTTTTGCAGCCAATTATCCGCAAAATTTAACGCTTTTATATAGTTCCGACGATGACGGAAAAACATGGCGGTACCGCACGGAGCTGTTCCCGTGTTTTTGGGGAAAATTGTTCCTTGCGGACGGACAACTTTATATGCTCGGCGTGTCGCGCGAGTACGGCGACGTGCTGATCGGCCGGTCGGACGACGAAGGGCGGACGTGGACGATGCCGACGGTGCTGTTTCGCGGCTCCAGTTTTTCGCAGGCGGACGGCCTCCACCGGGCGCCGATGCCGGTGTGCATCGCCCGCGGCCGGGTCATGACCGACGTTCAGTACGGTTCGTGGCCGTCCGGGTTCGGCGACGCCATCCTTTCGGCGCCGGTGCACAGCGATTTGCTGGACGCAAAAAACTGGGTTTCGAGCGGTTTTTGGTACCCGGACGACGCGCCGGGATCGAAAATGGACGGGGTGCCCGGCGGGATCGAAGGCAGCGTGGGGACCGGTCCGGACGGAAAAATCTACGATTTTCTTCGATATGCGGACGGAAAAGGGCTGCTGCTGTCGTTTGACCCCGATGCGCCGGAACAGAAGCCGCGGTTCGAGCGGCTGGTCGATATTCCGATCACCGCGTCGAAAGCGGATGTCCTTTACGACGCGCAGACGCACCGCTATTTCACAATCGCCAGCTACAAACCGGATCAGCCGGAGACGAAGCGGAATTTGCTGTCGCTGCTGTGCACGGAAAACCTGGTGGATTGGCGGCTCGTGTGCCATCTGATCGATTACCGGGACGCGGATCCGCTGAAAGTGGCGTTTCAGTATGTTGATTTTCAGTTCGATGGCGACGATATCATCTATCAGAGCCGCACGGCGTTCAACGGTGCAAAAAGTTATCACGACAACAATTACCAGACGTTTCATCGGCTCCGAAATTTCCGCGGGCTGCTGTGAATAAATGGTCATCCGCTGCGAACACATGAACAAAAGAAAGGAGAAATTTTCATGTTTCAACCCAGACACGGCGTGTATCCGACGATGATTACGCCGTACAACCGGGACGGCTCCATCGACTACGGCGCGGTGCGGGCGCTTACGGCGTGGTACCATGCCCAGGGCTGCGACGGCATTTTTGCCGCCTGCCAGTCGGGCGAGATTCATATGCTGTCGCTGGACGAGCGCGTGCAGCTGGCCGCAGTTGTTCGGGAGACGGCCGCCGAACTTGCGGCGGCGCACGGCGATGAACCGATGATCGTCGTCGCGTCCGGACACGTCAGCGACGATGCCGGGGCGCAGCTGCGGGAGCTGGAAGCCGTCGCTGCGACCGGCGTGGATGCGCTGATTCTGATCAGCAACCGTTTTGACATTGCAAATACGTCGGATGCAAAATGGAACGAAGCGCTCGACGGGATGCTCGAAAAGCTCCCGGATATCCCGCTCGGCATTTATGAGTGCCCGCGGCCGTACAAGCGGCTTTTGACGCCCGCGATGATCGACCATATCACGCGGACGGGCCGGTTTGCGTTCATCAAGGACGCCTGCTGCGACCGCATTGAGATCGCGCGGCGGGTGAAGCAGATCGATGATACGCCGTCGCCGGCACTGAAACCCGCGCTGTTCAACGCGAATGCGCAGACGCTGCTCGATGCGCTGCGCGCCGGGGCTGCGGGCTACTGCGGCGTGATGTGCAATTTCCATCCGGCGCTGTATGTGCGGCTCTGCCGCACCTTCCGGGCGGACGATGAAAAGGCAGAGCAGCTGGCTGCGCTTCTTTCGCAGGCGGCGTTCATCGAGGGGATCGACTACCCGTCGATCGCGAAATATCACCTGGACAAGGTCGGCGTCGCCATGTGCGATATCAGCCGCACCGCGCGGTGCACCACCGACTACGACCGGCTGTGCGTGGATCGGATGGATGCGCTGATCGATATGGTTTCGGGTATGATATGAAAGGAGTTTGTATGGCAGAGAAAAACACAAACAGAACCCCGGTTGCTGATGAAGTGGCAAACCGGATCAAAGAAATCCTTTTTTCGGGCGAACTCGTGCACGGGCAGAAACTCCCGGGCGAAACCCGGATGGCGGAACGGCTCGGCGCGGGGCGCTCGTCGGTTCGGGAAGCGCTGAAACAGCTTGCCGCCGCCGGATATATTGAACTGGTTCCGAACCGCGGCGCGTTCGCCGTCGTTACGAGCCGCGATGAGATGCCGTCCCCAAAGGATGGCGCTGTCAACTGGCTTTCCGTCAACCGCGATTCGGTCAGCGAACTGATGCGTGTGCGCGCGTGCATTGAACCGCTTGCGGCGGAATTGTGCGCAGCGCGCGCCGATGAATCGCTGCGGGAGATGCTTGCGCAGAATCTTTCCGATTTTGAATGCGCGCTGAAACAGGGGCAGGCGGAGAAGCTGTCATCGATTGACTATGAGTTTCACCGGATGATTCTCGACGGCTCCGGGAACCGGTTTTTGATTGGGATGTACACGCAGCTGCTGCAAATCTTTATGCAATACAGCCGTTCGAGCTTTTGTGCGACGGATGCGAAATCCGCGACGCTCGCCGAGCACCGGATGATATACGAAGCGATCGCTGCGGGTTCCGGCGCGGAAGCAAAGTTCGCGATGCAGCTCCATATCAGCATTGCGGTTCGGCGGCTGGCATCCATCGACGGCACGCAAACGCGGTGATATCGCTTTGATCTATGAATTTTTGTCGCTGCCCGCTTGACAAAACAGCCAACCTGGGGTATAATATACTTGTAAACAGCAAGGCACACCCGCACAACGGTTGCCGCCTCAGCTGCGCATTTGAGAAGAAATCAAACCGCCTGCTTTTGTGAGGAGACAGGGCGGTTTATTTCTTTGTATGTTGTGCTTGAATCATGATAATCAGCATCAAGATGTTGACGATCAAGGTTGCAGTCGAGATAATCGCGCTGAACAGTTCCATGCACTCACCCCCTTTGGAAACCCATCGGGGGAAGAAATATTTACCCCCGTAGGACGTACTTGCGCAGTCCGAGGGGCAACCGCCTTTGAAAAGATGTGTGGGTGTGTCATTGCGGGGCTTTCGCCTTGTGGCTATTATCGCAGATTCTGCGCGAAATGTCAATTCCGGTCGAAGAAAATTTCGCAAAAAAACCGCCCAACATCTTTACAAACCGCGCCGGATGTGTTATACTATACAGGTCAGTTTGTACCCTTTTTCGGTTTCAGGGCTAAGCCCCGCACGGGGAATTGCACCTGCCTGCTACTGAAATTGTGGAATATATTTTAATGAGGTGTTTTGAAATGCTGAAAGAAGAAAAAACCGCGATTATCAAAGAATACGCGACCCACGAAGGAGACACCGGCTCGCCGGAGGTCCAGGTGGCTGTGCTGACCCGCCGGATCAACGACCTGACCGCGCACCTGAAAACCCACAAGAAGGATCACCATTCCAACCGCGGCCTGCTGAAAATGGTCGGCCAGCGTCGGAATCTGCTGAACTACCTGGCTCGTGTGGACATCGAGCGGTACCGTGCGCTCGTCGCGCGGCTCGGTCTGCGTAAGTAATTTCGGCTTTTCACGGGGCAGGCGATGCAAGTCGCCTGCTTCGGGTTCTTTTTACCGCATCCCGGTTCGCTTGCGAAGGCGGCGGTGGTGTGTTAGCAGTGAAACGAACCCCCGGCGGGGCGGCCGGAGGCTGGTTTTATTGCTAATCCGCATCGCCTCCTTTGGAAAGATACAAAATTTATTTTCATGGAGGGAATTCCAAATGTTTGAAAACTACCGCGTGTTTGAAACGGAACTGGCGGGCCGCCCGCTGGTGATCGAAACCGGCAAAATCGCGCAGCTGGCCAATGGCGCTGTGCTGATCCGGTATGGCGAGACGGTCGTCAACGTCGCTGTGACGGCGAGCGAAAAGCCGCGCGACGGGATTGACTTTTTCCCGCTGTCGGTCGATTTTGAAGAAAAACTGTACGCCGTGGGCAAGATCCCGGGGTCGTACCTGAAACGCGAAGGCCGCCCGAGCGAAAAAGCGATTCTGGCGTCGCGCGTGATTGACCGCCCGATCCGCCCGCTGTTCCCCAAAGATATGCGCAACGACGTGTGCATTGTTTGCACGGTAATGTCCGTGGATCCCGACTGCTCGCCGGAAATTACGGCGATGATCGGTACCTCGGCGGCGCTGTCCATCTCTGATATTCCGTGGCGCGGCCCGATCTCCGGCGTGTCGGTGGGGTATGTGGACGGCCAGTACGTCATCAACCCGAACGCCGAGCAGCGCAAAGTCAGCGAGATGGCCGTCACGGTGGCGTCCACCGACAGCCGCATCGCCATGATTGAAGCCGGCGCGAAATGCGTGTCCGACGACGTGATGTTCAACGGCATCATGGCCGGTCACGAAGCCAACCAGAAAATCATCGGATTCATCAAACAGATTCAGGCCGAAATTGGCAAGGCGAAGTTCAGCTATCCGTCGGACGAGCCGGACGCCGAGATGGTCGAAGCGATCAAAGCGTTTGCGGCCGACGATGTGCGCGCGGCGCTCGATACGCCGGACAAGCGCGTGCGCGACGCCCAGCTGAAGCCCGTGTACGAGAAAGTTCACGCGCAGTTTGACCCGGTCTACCCCGATCAGGCGGCCAAGATCGACGCCTGCCTGTACAAAACGCAGAAATATGTGGTGCGCCGCTGGCTGCTCGACGAGCAGAAGCGCGTAGACGGCCGCGGCATGGACGAGATTCGTCCGCTGGCGGCGGAAGTGGGTCTGCTGCCGCGTACGCACGGTTCGGGACTGTTCACCCGCGGTCAGACGCAGGTGCTCACCACCGTTACGCTCGGGCCGGTCAGCGACCAGCAGATGCTCGACGGCATTGACGACGAAGAGTTCAAGCGCTATATGCACCAGTACAACTTCCCGTCCTATTCGGTCGGCGAGGCGCGCCCGGTGCGCAGTCCCGGCCGCCGCGAAATCGGTCACGGTGCGCTGGCGGAGCGCGCGCTGCTGCCGGTGATTCCGCCGGTGGAAGAGTTCCCGTACGCGCTGCGGCTGGTGTCGGAAGTGGTATCGTCCAACGGTTCGACGTCCCAGGGTTCCATCTGCGGCTCTACGCTGGCGCTGATGGATGCCGGTGTGCCGATCAAAGAGCCGGTTGCGGGTATTTCCTGCGGCCTGATTACCGAGGGCGACCGCTGGATGACCATGGTCGATATCCAGGGACTGGAAGATTTCTTCGGCGACATGGACTTCAAAGTGGCCGGTACGCACACCGGGATCACTGCGATCCAGATGGATTTGAAAATCGACGGCCTCACCCCGGAGATCATCCGCGACGCGCTGGCCAAAACGCATAAAGCGCGCAACTATATCCTGGACGAAGTCATGCTGAAAGCCATCCCGGCGCCGCGCGAGGAGCTGTCCAAGTATGCGCCGAAGATGCTGTCTACGGTGATTCCGGTGGACAAGATCCGCGAAGTGATCGGCACCGGCGGCAAAGTGATCCAGAAGATCTGCGCCGAGTGCAACGTGAAGGTCGATGTGGAAGAGGACGGCAACGTGTTCGTGTCGTCGGCGAATATCGAGGATTGCCGCCGCGCCATCACGATCATCGAAACCATCGTTCACGATCCGGAGCCGGGCGCCATTTACAAAGGCAAAGTGACGCGGTTGATGGACTTCGGTGCGTTCGTGGAAATCGCCCCAGGCAAAGAGGGGTTGGTGCACATCTCGCGTCTGGACGTGAAGCGCACCGATAAAGTGACCGACGTGGTCAACGTGGGCGACGAAGTCATCGTGAAGGTGCTGGAAATCGACGACAAAGGCCGCCTGAACCTGTCCCGCCGCGATGCGCTGATCGAGGTCGAGGGCCTGGTGCCGGAAAACACGATTTCCGACGTGCCGCGCCGTCCGTCCGGCCCGCGCGGAGACCGCGGTTCGCGCGATCATCGCAGCCGCCGCTGATTGCGCCTGAAATTGATACAGTCAGAGGGGATTTACCTCGCGGGGGCAGCCCCGCGCGGCGAATCCCCTCTTTTGTTCCCGACAATTTCCGATTTACAGAGAGGAGCATTCCGATGATTTCCTATATCGAAAACGCATCGCACACCGTAGACGGCATTTACATCGCTGGGCGTGCCATGAACTGGGCGGACGGCGAATTCCACCGCTGGGGCGAGATGCAGCTGCCGCCGGAATTGGTGGGCGAAGCGCAGCGCGCCGTCGATTTGGGCGGCATGACGGAGCGGTACACGTTCCGCAACCCGACCGACCGCGTTGTGACCGTACCGGCCGGTGCGGCCGGGGTGTGGACGCCGTTCAGCGACGACTACGAATCGGCCGAAGTGTGCCACGATGCGCGGTGCCACGCGCATATCTGGTGCGGCGGGACGGCTGCGTGGGTCGATGCCCGCGCCATGAACGCGCAGCCGCCGCATTTGGGACTGGCGCTGACGGCCGGCAGCATCACGTCCTACGCCATCGAACGCCGCGAAACGAGCAATGACCGCGGCGACATTCTGCTGCTGACCGACGCATTTACGCTTGCGCCGGGGGAGACTTACACGCTGGCCTGGACGATCTTCTCTTACGAATCGGACTTTTTTGCCGCGCTGCGCCGGTTCCCGAATCAGGTGCAGTTCACCGCCGACACGTTCACTTTTTTCACGGACGAGCCGGTGCGCATTGCCGCAGACGGCGTACCGATGGGCGCGGATACTGCGCTGGGGTACCACGAAACGGCCGTTCGCGGTGCGATTTGCCGGTACCAGGTGCTGCCGCCGTTTGAAACGCTGCTGCGCACGCGCTGCGACTTCATCGTGCGCCATCAGCAGATTCCGGACGGGGAATTCGCCGGGGCGTACGTGATTTACGACAACGAGACCGGCGAACGCATTCACGACGAAGCCTGCCGCGACCACAATTCCGGCCGCGAGCGCATTGGGATGGGGCTGCTGATTGCGAAATATCTGCAATCGCACCCGGATGCGGCGCTGCACGACAGCCTGAATGCATACACGGCGTTCCTGCTGCGCGGATATTTTGACGAATCGACCGGCGAAGTGTTCAATGCCTATCCGCGCGACAACAGCTACCGCCGCATTTACAACAACGCGTGGTTCGCGTCGTATTTCCGGGAGCTTTACCGGCTGGACGGCAATGTGCGGTGGCTGCGATGCATGATGGGGGCGCTGCGCGATTTGTATGCGCACGGCGGAACGCGGTTTTATCCGCTGGCGCTGGAAGCGACCGATGCGGTGCGCGCGCTGGAAACGGCCGGACTGACTGCGGAACGCGACGAGCTGATGGGGCTGCTGCGCGCCAACGGGGCGTTTATCCTGCAAAACGGGACGCATTACCCGGCGCTCGAAGTCAACTATGAGGACAACATCGTGGTGCCTGCCGGGATGCTGCTGGTGCAGCTGTATGAGCTGACGGGCGAACTGCGGTATCTGTCTGCGGCGCAGGAACACCTGCGGCTGCACGATATCTTCGTCGGGTTCCAGCCCGATGCCCGGATGCACGGCGCGGCGATTCACCACTGGGACGACCACTATTTTGGCAAGCACGGCCTGTTCGGCGATACGTTCCCGCACTATTGGAGCACGGCGGGTGCGCTGTTTTCCGCGCGGATGGCGGCGGCGACCGGCTCGGCCGATGACTTAGCGCACGCCCGCGCCGGGATGCGCGCCTGCCTGTGCAGCTTCTTCCCGGACGGTCGCGCCACCTGCGCCATCGTCACGCCGCGCACAGTCAATGGGCGCCCCGGCGGGTTCATCGACCCGTGGGCAAACGATCAGGACTGGGCGCTGTACCACGCCATGCAGTT
This sequence comes from uncultured Eubacteriales bacterium, assembly GCA_905198155.1. GTDB lineage: Bacteria > Bacillota > Clostridia > Oscillospirales > Acutalibacteraceae > RGIG4076. Next base: position 87,783 of record CAJKBQ010000003.1, on the reverse strand, counting down.
CGACGCGCAGTTCGGGCTGTAAACATCACTTGCTGCACATAGAAAGGAATCGTCCCGTGATGAATCAACGCGAATGCGTGACTTTGCCCAATGGGCTGCAAATTTGGCTGGATCCGCAGCCGGACCGATACACCGCCGCGTTCGGCGTGTGGGTATCGTCCGGGTCGTGCATGGAAACGCCGGAACAAAACGGTGTCTCGCATTTTTTGGAACATATGTTTTTCAAAGGCAGCCAAACGCGCACGGCCGCGCAGCTGGCGGCCGAAATGGACGGGTTGGGCGGCCAATTGAATGCCTTCACCGCCAAGGAATATACCTGCTTTTACGCCCGGACGCTGGCCGAGCACGTGGCGGACGGATTTGCGCTGCTGGCGGATATGCTGCGGTACCCGGCGATGCAGCCGGAACTGCTGGAAACGGAGCGCGGCGTGGTGCTGGAAGAGATCAGCGCGGCGGCCGACGACCCGGAAGATGCGGTCGGCGAGCGGCTGGAACAGGCGATCTGGGCGCAGTCGCCTTACGGCCGGCCGATTCTCGGCACGCGCGAAACGGTTGAGGCGCTGACGGTGGAATTGCTCAACGCGCACCGCGCGCGGATGTTTGTGCCCAACCGGATGGCGGTATCGATCTCCGGGGCGTTTGACCGGGATGCATTTCTGGCGCAGGTGACGGATGCATTCGGCGATTTGACGCCCGGTGTGGGGCGCGCGAAGCCGGATCCGATCCCGTACACCCGCGCGGACATTGCCGAAAAACGGCGGTTGGAGCAGACGCACCTCTGCCTGGCGCTCCCGGCGGTGCCGGCGCAGGATCCGCGGCGGTGGGCGCTGACGATGCTCAGCAGCGTGCTGGGCGGCGCGTCGTCATCGCGGCTGTTTCAGCGCATCCGGGAGGAACTGGGGCTGGCCTATGCGATTGATTCCGACGTTTCGCTGTACGACGGCGGGGGCGCGCTGTATATCCAGGCGGCCGTCAGCCCGCACCAAATGGCGCGCGCGGCGGCGGAGATCGGCGCGGTGCTGCGCGCGCTGCGCACCGGCGTGACGGCGGCGGAATTTGACCGCGCCCGCGAAGGACTGCGCGCTTCGCTGCGGATGAGCATGGAAAGCAGCATGAGCCGCGCGGCGTATGCCGGGCGCACGGCGCTGACCGGCTCGGTGCGGACGGACGACGAAATTCTGGATCAGGTGGCGCACGTCACCCGCGACGACGTCAATGCGCTGGCGGCGGAGCTGCTGGATCTCGACCGCTTGTCCGTGTCCGTTTGCGGCAATGCGCCGCACGATTGGTGCAAATCTTTCGCAAACAGGTGACAAACCGCGCGAAATGTGATACAATATAAAAAAGACGCCGCATTTTTCCCCATTACGCAACACAGGAGGTTACGACAGATGCCGAAATCCGAATCCGCCGGTTGGGCGGCCAAAATCAAGAAAAATATGCAGAATCTTTTCAAAAAATCGCCGTATGCGCTCGATGAACCTGCGCAGCCGGACGACGCGGCTCCGGCGGCCGAAAATCCGTTTGTCCTGACGGACGCGGAGCAGCAGGCGATTGCCGATGCACAGCAGATGGACGATGCGGCGCCTGCCGCCAATTCGTTCACGCTGACGCCGGACGGGCAGGATGCCGTTGACGGTGCGGCGGAAACGTCTACCGCACTGGCGCACCCGGATGCGCCTGCGGCAGAACCCGCGGAGCCGGATGCGTCTGAACCGGAACCGTCCGCGCCGGATACGCCTGCGGCGACGCCCAGGCGCCGCAAACACCATTGGTACGGGATCCCGGTCGGGATGATCGTGGTGTGTTTGGCGTTGGTCGGCGCGGGTTGGCTGTGCGTTCAGGGATACCGCGCGGTGTACCGCTATGTGACCGACGATTCCGCGGAGCGTGCGTACGACGCGTTTCTCACACAGGTCGTCATGCTGGATCCGGAGCCGTTTGAATCGATCAACGCGGCGGACAAGAACATGATTCTGCGCGCGGCCACATGGAAAACGGTGGACGAAGTGCTGGCCGGGACGTCGTACGAATCGGACGAACAGGGACGCGTGGTGCTGGCGGGCGAACAGCTGCGCACCAACGCCGTTCAGCTGTTCGGCGTCGGATGCGTGCTGACCGACGGCGACTTTACTCTGAGCGACGACAGCGACGCTTCCGTTGTGTGGTACGACGCGGATCACGATCAATACCATGTCCCGCTGCTGGACGTCGTTGGGACGTATCAGCCGTACACGCTGCGCGTGCAGAAAAAGCGCGGCTGCACGCTGCTGCAAGTGGCGTACTGCGTGATGGTGGACGTCAGCACCTCGTCCACCGACGTGCAGCTGGTCGGCGCGGACAAAAATCTGGCGGTTGTGAAAACGATGGAGTACGAACTGCGCCACGACGACGACACCGGCATGGACTACATTGCCGCCATCCGCGTTTCCGACGACGGCCGCTGATCCGGTTCACAGGATCACATACAGCAGCGCCAGAATCAATGCCGGATCGGTGCGCTCATCCATCAGGATCAGCAGCAGCACGAGCAGCAGCATTTGTTCCGAATCCCCGGTCAGCAGCCGCGAAAACGCCGACTGCACCGGGGATTTTTGCGGTGCGCGGCGCAGCCGCCGTCGGGTAGGCGGTGCAGGCGCGGGCGATGCGGCGGCGGGCACGGCGGCAGGCGCACCGTCGTCGGCGCTGTCGGCCGGTTCGCTGCGCACGGAGCGCTGCGCGCGTTCCTGCATCGACCGGACGCGGCGGATGGCTTCCTGCTGCATTCGCATCATTTCGGCGGCATTGTCTGGCATATGCGGCATCTCCTTTCGGCGGATTTGGCACGCGTGGCAGTAATTTTATATTACCCGAGCAGGCCGCGCAGCACCCCGCTGGCTTGCAGTTCCGGGAGGATGTTCAGCAGCTGGACGATGCGGATGGCGTCGTCCAGCTTTTTTTGGCGCGGCGCGCTGAGCAGCGGCCGCAGTGCGCGCAGCAGCCCGGTATCCGGCGTTTCGCGGTGCAGGTCGCGCAGCACGGGCGCCAGTTTCAGCATTCCCTGCATCATCTCCGGCGGAATGGCGGCAGCGCCTGCTGCCGGTGCAGGCGGAGCGGATGGCGCGGCTGCGGCCGACTCCGCCGCGGGCGCAGTGTCCGGCGCGTTGACGCCGAGCATCGACGCCAGCGATTGCAGCTGCGCGACGCTTTCCGGATCCCGCAGAATCGCGCCGATTTTGTCGGCCATTGCATCCATTGCGCGTCCCGTCCTTTCGTTCGATCAGGGGGTGGTTCCGCCGCCAAACCATTTTTTCAGCAGCGCCTGCGCCTGCGGCGAGGCGATGATCTGCGCGGCGGCGTCGGGGTTGGCCAGCAGCGGCCGCAGCTTGGCGGCTTCCTGCGGCGGCAGGTGATTGAGCAGCGTGTCGCCGCGCCCTTCCGACACCGTTTGCGCCACCGCGGCCGGGTCCAGCCCCAGCTTTCCGGCGACGGCACGCAGCAAGGCTTCCTGCTTGGGATCGGGTGAAACTTTCAATCGAAAAACCTCCTTCGATTTACGGAAAACAGTTGCAATTTGGGCGAACATCGGTTATACTTATGTAATCGGAAAAAGTTTTATGTACACCGCAAAGGATATACGGAGGAAAATCGATATGAATTTTACATACCAGGAGCCGGATGCTGCGGCGGTGCTGCGAGGGGAGGCGAATGCACAATGAAAATTTTGGTAATTTCGGATTCACACGGCCGGATGGCGGCGCTGCGGGAAGCGGTGCAGGCGCAGACGGATGCGTCGATGCTGCTGTTTTTGGGCGACGGCGACCGCGAGATCGACGTGCTGCGCGGTGAGCTGCCGCCGACCATGCCGATGATTGCGGTGCGCGGCAACAACGACTGGGCATCCCGCGAGCCGGACGACCGGGTGCTGGAAGAATGCGGCGTGCGCATTATGATGACGCACGGCCACAAATATCACGTCAAGTGGGGGCTGGACGAGGCCATCGCTGCGGCGCGCGCCCAAAACGCGCAGATTCTGCTGTATGGCCACACGCACGTGCCGTTCAACGAGTATCGTGACGGGCTGTACATCATGAATCCCGGTTCCGTCGGGTTCCCGGACATGGGACCGCGCACCTACGGGGTGATTGAGCTGCGGCCGCAGGGGATTCTGACGAATATTGTCCCGATCGAAAGCGACCGGGATTATTACAAACGGTAATATCATTACATCAATCAACAGAAAGGAACGGGATTGCACGTGAAAACGGAAAAAACGCCGCAGCGGCTCCCGAAAAAATGGACGGCGGTTGTGATGGCGGCTGTGCTGCTGTTTGCGGCCGTCATGTATTTGATTCCGGAGGAAAGCCGGCCGGCATGGGTTAACGAATGGCTGTCGGCGTCTACGTCCAGCGCGGGCGCGCCGACGCCCGGCTCCTCCGATGCGGACGATGCGTCCGGCGCCGATCTTTCGGCCGGCGGGCAGCTGGAAGTGTATTACCTGGACGTGGGGCAGGCGGACAGTATTCTGGTGCGGCTGCCGGACGGCCGCAATATGCTGATTGACGCCGGAAACAATGCCGACGGCAACAAAGTGGTCGCGTATCTGCAATCGCTCGGCGTGAATAAGCTGGACTGGGTTGTCGGCACGCACCCGCACGAGGATCACATCGGCGGACTGGACACGGTGATCCAGAAAATGAAGGTCAGCCGCGTGCTGCTGCCGGAGATTCCGGACGATCAGGTGCCGACCACCCGCACTTATAACGACGTGCTGGACGCGATGGCGGACAAAGGCTTGAAAGCCGACGCCGCGCAGGCCGGCCGCGTGCTGGTGCGGGACCGCACGAATGACCTGAAAATCCAGGTGCTCAGTCCGCAGGAAGGCGCGACGTTCAGCGGGCTGAACGACTATTCCATTGTGCTGCGGCTGACGTACGGGTCGTGCAGTTTCCTGTTTACCGGCGACGCCGAAACGACCGCCGAGCAGGCGATGATTGCGTCCGGCGCGGAGCTGCACGCCGATGTGCTCAAACTGGGGCACCACGGCAGCTCCACTTCGACCTCGCAGGTGTTTCTGGATCGTGTGCAGCCGAAGTATGCCATCATCAGCTGCGGCAAGGACAACGACTACGGCCATCCGCACAAGGAAACGCTCAGCCGGATCAAAGCCTCCGGCGCGCAGCTGTACCGCACCGACCGCCAGGGCGGCCTGTGCGTGCGGTGCGACGGGACGGCCATCACCGTCGAAACCGGGCTGCCGTCGTGCGACGGCAATGCGGCATAGCGCGGGGCGCAATACCGGTATGCGAAATCGGCAATTCCCAAACGGCGTCCGTTGTGCTATAATTTGAATTGCAGCGGCAGGCCGCTTCATCCTGCGAACGCTGCGGCGGTTCATGATCCCGCCGATATCTTTACATTTTGGCAGCCGGGCAGCTCATCCCTGTCAGGCTGCACAACTCTTTGATTGATTTGAAAAGCGGCTGCTTGCTGTGTGGGCGGCCGCTTTTCGCGTTGCCCGCGTTATGAGTAAAAAGCAATACACGGTATGAAAAATTGGCTATTCCCAATTGAATGTGCACTGCGGTATAATATATTTGATATCGGAGGACAAAATATCTCCGGATATTCAAAATTTTTTCTCAATTTTATCAATTCAATTTAGGGAGGACGATTTCTATGGCACGTTTTACATTACCTCGTGATCTGTATCATGGCAAAGGAGCGCTGGAAGCGCTGAAAACTTTTGAAGGAAAGCGCGCGATGATCTGCGTTGGGGGCGGTTCGATGAAACGCTTCGGCTTCCTGGATAAAGCAGTGGAATACCTGAAAGAGGCCGGGATGGAAGTCCAGCTGTTTGAAGGCATCGAGCCGGATCCGTCGGTGGAAACCGTGATGCGCGGCGCCGAAGCCATGCAGAAGTTCCAGCCGGACTGGATCGTCGCGATGGGCGGCGGTTCGCCGATCGACGCGGCCAAGGCCATGTGGATCAAGTACGAGTATCCGGAAGTGACGTTTGAGGATATGTGCAAAGTGTTCGGGCTGCCGAAGCTGCGCCGCAAAGCACATTTCTGCGCGATTTCTTCGACGTCCGGCACCGCGACGGAAGTCACGGCATTCTCCATCATTACCGATTACAGCAAGGGCATCAAATATCCGATTGCGGACTTTGAGATTACGCCGGACGTGGCGATCGTTGATCCGGATCTGGCGGAGACCATGCCCAAGAAGCTGGTTGCGCACACCGGTATGGACGCGATGACGCACGCGATTGAAGCGTATGTTTCGACCGCCAACTGCGACTTCACCGACCCGCTGGCGCTGTATGCGATCGAAATGATCCAGCACGACCTGGTCGATTCGTACAACGGCGACATGGACAAGCGCGACAAGATGCACAATGCACAGTGTCTGGCCGGTATGGCGTTCTCCAACGCGCTGCTGGGCATCGTGCACTCGATGGCGCACAAGACCGGTGCGGCGTTCGCGGACTACGGCGCGCATATCATCCACGGCGCGGCCAACGCCATGTATCTGCCGAAGGTCATCGCGTTCAATGCGAAGGACGAAACCGCGGCGAAACGCTACGCGGCCATCGCGGATTATATGAAGCTGGGCGGCGAAACGGTTGAAGAGAAAATTCAGCTGCTCATCAAAGAACTGCGCCATATGAACGACGAGCTGAATATTCCGCACTGCATCGCGCACTACGGCAAAGACAGCTTCCCGACCGAGCAGGGCTTCGTACCGGAGGATGTGTTCTTGGCTCGCCTGCATGACATCGCCGTCAACGCGATTGGCGACGCCTGCACCGGCTCCAACCCGCGTCAGCCGAGCGTTGAGGAAATGGAAAAACTGCTCAAGTGCTGCTACTACGACACCGAAGTCGATTTCTAATCCTGCAATCCCTAAATTCATTCCATAGAAGTTGCCCCGTCTGCGGTGTTCAAACTGCGGACGGGGCAAAGTTTTTTACAAGTATCTGCTTGACAAACTTGCAAATCCGGGGTATAATATACTCATAAACAGCAAGGCACACCCGCACATCGGTTGCCGCCTTGGCTGCGTGGTTAGAAGAAACTAAACCGCCTGCTTTTGGACGAGCGTGGGCGGTTTATTTCTTTGTATGTTGTGCTTGAATCATGATAATCAGCATCAGGATGTTGACGATCAAGGTTGCAGTTGAAATAATCAAGCTGAACAGTTCCATGCACTCACCCCCTTTGGAAACCCATCGGGGGAAGAAATATTCACCCCCGTAGGACGTACTTGCGCAGTCCGAGGGGCAACCGCCTTTGAGAAGGTGTGTGGGTGTGTCATTGCGGGGCTTTCGCCTTGCGACTATTATAGCAGATTCTGCGTGGAATGTCAATTCCGGTCGAATAAAAATTTGCGGGCGGGTGCTTGACAACCCGCCCATTTCCGTGTAAAATAATACTCGTGACTGAGTTAAACAGCCGCGGGCGATGCGTCGAAAGGCGCCGCCTGAGGAAAGTCCGAGCTTCGCAGGGCAGGATAACGGCTAACGGCCGCCGAGGGTGACCTTAGGGAAAGTGCAACAGAAATATACCGCCGCGACCCGTTCGCGGTAAGGGTGGAACGGCGAGGTAAGAGCTCACCGGCGCGCAGGAGACTGCGCGGCCCTGTAAACCCTATCCGAAGCAACACCGTGGAGGGACATATGCGCTGGCCCGGCGCGTCCTGTGGAGGTGGCATGAGCTGCGCGGCAACGTGCAGTCGAGATAGATGGCTGTTCTCGACAGAACTCGGCTTACCGATTCAGTCACACCAAATGTTCAGACGCCAAAGCGCGCAACACGCAGCGCTTTGGCGTCTGTTTGCGTATGCGGCCACGGGGCGGCGTTTTCGCACCGTATTGCAATTGTGAAACAGATCGACAAAATTCTGCAAATCTCGTTTTAATGCTTTACAATTGGAAAAAAATATGATATGATATACTATAAATATACCAATCCAGCGGGGGTAAGGAAGTGATATATCATGAAACGGGAATATTTGCCGATTGATGTGTACGAAGCGACGCAGCGGCGGCTGCGCTATGTGTTTGAAGAGTTTGACCATATCTACGTTTCGTTCAGCGGCGGCAAAGACAGCGGCTTGCTGCTGCAAATGCTGCTCGATTTTCGCCGGACGCACTACCCGAACCGCGTGATTGGTGTGTTTCACCAGGATTTTGAAGCGCAGTACACCATGACGACCGAGTACGTCACCAAAACCTTTGCCAAGATTGCCGAGGACGTGGAACCGTACTGGATATGTTTGCCGATGGCGACGCGCACGGCGCTCAGCTGCTACCAAATGTACTGGTACCCGTGGGACGACACCTGTTCCGACCGATGGGTGCGCCCGATGCCCCGGTTTCCGTACGTCGTCAATCTGACCAACCCGTTCATGTACTACCACTACCGAATGCACCAGGAGGATCTGGCGCGGCAGTTCAGCCGGTATTACCGCGATCTTCACGGCGGCGGCAAAACGGTATGTCTGCTGGGGATTCGCGCTGACGAATCGCTCCAGCGGTACAGCGGTTTCCTCAACAAGCGCTACGGCTACAAAGACCAGTGCTGGATTACGCGCCAGTTCAAAAATGTGTGGTGCGCGTCGCCGATGTACGACTGGACGGTACACGATGTGTGGACGGCGTACAGCAAATTCGGCTACGAATACAACCGCCTGTACGACCTGTACTGGAAAGCGGGTCAGACACCGGATCAAATGCGCGTGGCCTCGCCGTTCAACGACAGCGCCAAAGACAACCTCAATCTTTACCGCGTGATCGACCCGGAAGTGTGGGGCAAACTGATCGGCCGCGTCAACGGCGCCAATTTCGGCGCGATTTACGGCAAATCCAAAGCGATGGGCTACCATACCGTCACGCTGCCGAAGGGACACACCTGGAAAACCTACACGTGCTTCCTGCTGGACACGCTCCCGGCCCGCCTGCGCAGCCAGTACATCCGCAAATTCCAAACCTCCATCCTGTTTTGGCACAATGTCGGCGGCGGCCTGCCCGACGAAACCATCGACGAGCTGCGCCAAAAAGGCTACCGCATCCGCCTCAACGGCATTTCCAACTACACCATCGGCAAAAAAACGCGCGTCATCTTTGAAGGCCCGCTTCCGGACGATACCGATGATATCCACAACCGGGACATCCCCAGCTGGAAGCGAATGTGCTACTGTATCCTGAAAAACGACCATCTGTGCCGCCACATGGGGTTCGGATTGACGCGCCAGGAGAAGGCGCGGATTGACCAAATCAAGATGGAATACGAGGAGATCCTGCATGAAAAATAATAAAGCATTCCGCAGCCCGGTTTACGGCGTGATTGCAGTGCCGTTTGAAAAAGTTGAACCGAATCACTACAACCCCAACGCCGTTGCGCCGCCGGAGATGCGCCTGCTGTACGACAGCATCCGCGAGGACGGCTACACCATGCCGATTGTGTGCTACTACGACAAAGAGCGCGACCGCTACATCATCGTAGACGGGTTTCACCGCTACCGCGTGATGAAAGAACACCGCGACATTTATGAACGCGAAGATGGAATGCTGCCGGTGTCCGTGATCGACAAGCCGCTCAGCAGCCGGATGGCCAGTACCATCCGCCACAACCGCGCCCGCGGCACGCACGACGTGGATCTGATGAGCAATATCATCCGCGAGCTGCACGACCTGGGCCGCAGCGACGTCTGGATTTGCAAGCACCTGGGGATGGACAAGGACGAATTGCTGCGGTTGAAACAGATCACCGGTCTGACGGAACTGTTCCGCGACAGCTCATTCGGCCGCGCGTGGAAGCCGCTGGACCAAACCGATACGGCGGCCGCGATTTTCGCCGACGAGGAAAATCTGGGTGAACTGAACGAAGAAGAATACCCCAAGCGTTCGCGCGGACGGCCTGCCGGCAGCAAACAGCCGACGTCGCGCAAAAACCAGAAATTTGAACTGACGGACGAATAAACAGCGCCATACGAAAAACTGCCCGGTGTTTCGCGCACTAGGCAGTTTTTGACGATTTTCGGGTTATTTCGACGCGTTCCGCCGCTCGTCGCGCAGATCGGTCAGCAGCTGCACCACTTCGCCCAGCGCGATAATCAGGATTCCGGCGACCAGCGTGCCGACCACGATGGTAATCAGGTGAATCTTGTCCGGCTCAAAGTCCGCGACCGTCAGCGCCGAGATCGCCTGCGACACCACATACAGCACGCCTGCGACCATCACCGAGCCGCCCGCCAGCTTGCACCCGGACGCGATCGGATTGCGCACCGTCTGCGCCGCTTTGGCTGCGCGGCGGGTGATATCCGTGCTGGAAAAGTCCAGATACGCCGACAGCAGCACGGCCGCTACCGTCGTCAAAATGCATTCCGGCAGCATATAGTAGCCGTTGTACTCCAGCGAATAGCGCCACGCGGGCATTCCTTCCGGCGCCCATACGGCCCACACGACCCATCCGGAGATGAAGTGGCACGCGAACCGCAGCACCGACGCCACCACGGAGCCGACCGCCAGCGCCGCCGTCTGATTCGGCAGCGTCTTGCGGAATGCGCCGGCCGTCCCCAGCACGCCAAACGCGACCAGGTAGTCGAACAGGATAATCACCAGCACCGCCCACACGGACGCGCCGTACCGCAGGTTCTGCATTCCCAGCAGCATTTGCAGCAAACCGTACGTCACGCCGGTCAGCGTGCCCCATTTGACGCCGTAGCGGTACGCGATCAGCATAATCGGCAGCATACTGAACGCCGTCACCGATCCGCCCATCGGCATATCGATGAACTTGATCGTGCTCAGCACGGTCGCCAGCGCGATCATCACGCCGCTTTCGACCAACCGCAGAATGTTGGTCCGAGTTGTAGTTTTTGACATTTCAAAACCCATCCTTTCGATATTCGTCGGAATCCCCTAGGTGCGGATGCAATCAAAAAAGCGCTTCGCGGGAAGCCCGCCAAGCGCAGAATGGATGTAGCCCGTCCCTACGCTGGCATTACCCAGATCAGGTTCATGGGTGTTGCGCCTGTGCGCGTTCTCAGCCGGCTGAACCGCCAGCACCCCGTTTCCGATGTTTGATTTTCTTTATTGTACCGCAGGATTCGCCGTTTGTCAAGCTTTTTTTGCAGAAATCTGCGCCGAAACAAAGAGTGCCCGAATATGTTCCGGCGCGTGATGGTTATTTGTTACCTGTACACGTTTTTTACTTTGGAACGGAACGATTCTACTGATAAGCCATCCATTTCCCTTGTTCCAGGGAAATCAAACAGAGACAGCACATAACCATCAGAAGTTACATAAAATGCACTTTGCGTTATGCATCCATAAAAATGCTCAACTTCCGGAAAATTTACGCCCTCCGGTGGTGGATTAAATGCGACCAGTAGTTTTGTTCCGCTTGCAAAATCCAGTTGATCCCCATACTTTTCACGGGTTCCCAAGAAAAGCGTAATCGATTCGTCGATTTGAACCCCGGTTTGCTGTGCTAAAATTTGATCCACATGAACATTTAGAAATACGCGGTTCATTTTCTGCGCAGCGACCCCTTCAGCGGGCGATTCCTCAATTGCGTAAGATGCTACGGAATTCACCGTTACGACTGCGATACACTGTTCTTCCCGGTACGATTCTTTTACACGGTCGAACGTTGAACGGTCAATTTCGGTAGACGAAAGTATTGCGGTGGATGGTTTTTCTAACAAGGGGTAGTTGGCACGCCGCGCTGTGACTTCCGAGTCACTGAGTGAAGATGTTTGGGCGCAAGCAATCAACAGTAGGCAGCATACGCAAATTGCAATGATAGAGATTGTTTTTTTCATACCAAATCGCTCCTTCTGTTTTCGCATATTTCAATCATTTTCCGGGATCGCTTTATTGAAACGACGGTCGTGTGTAATCGGGGCAGGAATGCGTTTCCGATTGTCAAGCCTTTTTTGCAGAAATCTGCGCCGCGTCCAGCACCATCGCCACAGGATAATGGTCGGACAGGTAAATCCCGTTGGTCTCGTCCGTCCATGCGGCCACGGACTGCACCGCGTCATGCATCGCCTGCGGCACATAAATGTAGTCGATTTTTTCGGCCGCCCGACCCCAATCATGGAACGTCACCGGAATTTCCGCCGTGACATCCGTCATCGGCAGGGCAGTGTAGGTATTGCAGAACCGGATGGTGTCGGAGTCCGGTGTGGCGTTGAAGTCGCCGGCCAGCACGAACGGCAGGCCGTCTTTGGCCGAATCTTCCTTCAGCCGCGCCAGAATCTGCCGAATCCCCAAAATCCGCGCTTCGTCCGAGATGTGATCCAGGTGGGTGTTCAGCGTCCGAATCCGTGCACCGGTCTGCGTGTCCCGCACCACCACCGTCAGGCACGTCCGCGGGCAATCGCTTTGGTTTTCGTACCGCGAACCGGGGAGGTACGGCGTCGGGCTGAGCCAGTAACTGTCCATCCCCAGCACCTCCATCCGGTCGTGCCGCACCGCCGTGAATACGCCCTCGCCGGTGTAGTCCGCGTCGCGAAAGTGGCCGCAGAACGTGTATTCCGGCAGCATCCGGCGCAGCAGCGTCAAATGCGGCGCAACGACCTCCTGGAAGAGAATCACGTCCGGCAGCTCGTGCATGATCTTGTCGTACACCATGCCCGCGCGGTGGATAAAATCGTTGATCCCGTCGCACCCTTGCCACACGCACCGCAGATTAAACGTTACGATCCGGATTGAGTTGGATTCCATAATTTTCCGAACCTTTCCGCGAATTTCCTCGCTGTCCATACGGGCACACCGCCGCGCAGATTCCGCACACCGCGCCGCGCCCGATTTTCTGATACGCCTGTTTCATGTATTCGCTGCACGCCTGCGCGTCCAGCAGCGCGGCCCGCGGCGTACCGGGGACATATTCCGCGCCCTGAATCGCGCCAGCCGGGCAGGCATCTACGCACCGCGTGCAGGCGCCGCACCGCGACACCGATTCGCACCGGTTGACCGATGCGCCGGTCAGCGGATGATCGGTCAGCACCGTCGCCAACCGTACCCGCGGACCGTACGCGCCGGACACGAACAGCGCGCTCCGCCCGATCCAGCCCAGCCCGGCGCGCACGGCCGCCGTTTTGTGCGGGAATACCCCGGCGTACGGGCCGTTGTCGTGGACGCTTTGCGATGCTGCGATGGGCAGTGCCCGCGCGCCGTCGCGTTCCAGCAGTGCGGCAATCCGCAGCGTCATCCGGTCGAGCGTTGCGTTGACCGCCCGGTAGTGCTGGAAGTACGAAAACGTCGGCGTTTCGCGATCCGCCACTTCGTCAAACACGCCGTCTGCCAGCCGCCACACCAGCACCACAGCCCGCGGCAGATGCGCGTACCGCGCCGGGAGCGCATCGGCCACGTCCGCGTAGCCCACCTGCGCCAATCCTTCGCGGGACAGCTCGGACGACAGTATGTTCCAGTCGATCATGAGCATCCCCTTTCTGCTGCCGTTGGATTTTTGGCGTTCGCTGCTTGACATTGATTTTTTGCCCTGTTATAATAATTGGAAAATACGATTCCAAAACGGAGGGATTTCCATGAAAAAAGCATCCGATTTCGGGTTTGCACCGGGCGGCGCGCCCAGCGCCAACAGCGCCGCACTGAACGCCGCCGTGCAGGGCGGCGGCACCGTGTGGGTAGACGGCGTCGGCATTGCGGACGTGTGCGATCCGGTCGTTCTCGGCGACCATACCACGCTGATCTTTGAAAACGGCCTGCACTTGCGGCGCAATCCGAGCGCCGACGGAAAAAACGGCTATGTATTCGTCAACGAAGGCGCGTTTTCCGGCCGGACGAACCGCCACATCCGTCTGCATGGCCTGAGCCTGATCTGCAACGGCGTGATGTGCAGCAGCGGCGGCGTGCAGACCGACCGCTGCGTGCCCGGGCTGCGGGGGATGCTGGCGTTTTACCGCGTCGCCGACCTGGCGATTACCGACTTTGAAACGTTTGATCTGCCCGCACAGGACTTTGCGATTCATGTTTGCACATTTGAAGACCTGCGTGTGGAAAACGTGCGGATCGAAGGCCGCAAAGACGGTGTGCACCTAGGGCGCGGCAAACGCTTTGTGATCCGGCATGGCCTGTTCCGCACGTTCGACGATCCCATTGCGCTCAACGCGCACGACTACGCGTCGTCCAACCCGGAGCTGGGCTGGATCGAAGACGGGCGGATCGAGGACTGCTACGACCTCAACGACCGCGACACCACCGGCTATTTCTGCCGGATTCTGGCCGGGTCGTGGGTAGACTGGTTCCCCGGGATGCAAGTGCAGCACTCCGACACCGTGGTGCACAACCACCGGATCTACCGCGTATACATGAAGCCGGACGGTACCGTTTATACCTCGACTACGCCGCCGACGCACACGCACGGCACCGCCAAGCTGGACGGCATCCGCTGGGTGATGGTGCAGACGGGCGACGCGCACAGCTGCGGTTGCCGCAACATTCATTTTTCGGACATTTACTTGGAAAAAGACCGCGGGACGGCGTTTTCCATTCACTTTGACAAAGACAAGTGGTCGCGCAGCGTCTACCCGTATTCCGAAATGCCCGTACAGAGTGGGATCACGTTTGAGGATATTCACATCAGCGGCCACATCCCCACGTTTTTGCACGCCCGCACGCCCGTCGATGCGGTGCGGCTGGTGCGCACGGAGCTGGGCGGCAGCACCATCACGCTGTGCGACATCGAAACGCCCGGTACGTCCTATGTGCCCACTGCCGTGACGCTGGACGGCTGCACCGTGCAGCCCGGCGCGCGCCCGCTGCTGGAAGTAACCGGTCAGCGTGCCGCGACGATTCGCGCGGCGCATACCACCGTGCTGCCGTCGGACATCCCCGTGCAGGTGTCCGGCGCCGTGACAGTCGGCGAAAACGACCTCGGTTTGGCGCAAACCGTCGGCTGATGTACAGAATATCCGGTCGAATGATTCGGCCGGATATTTTTTTGCCGTTTACAGCCGATTTTCAATCCACGTCAGCACGTCGGCGTACACCTGCCCGCGGTTCAGCTCGTTGAGAATTTCGTGCCGGTCGTCGGCATACAGTTTGACGGTGACGCGTTTCAGCCCGGCGTCCTGGAGCGCATGCGCCACTTTCAGCACGCCGCGGCCGTTCGCGCCCACCGGATCGTCCGCCCCGGAGAAAATCAGCACCGGCAGCCCGGGCAGAATCTTCGCCAGATTGCGGCGGTTCTGGATTTTGAGCAGTCCGCCGAACAGATCCTGGAACGCCGCCACCGTGAACACAAACCCGCAGTACGGGTCAGCGCAGTAAGCATCCACCGCCGCCGCATCGCGCGTCAGCCAGTCGAACTTGGTGCGGTTGGGCGCAAACGCCTTGTTAAAGCCGCCGAAGCTCAGCCGATCCAGTGTCGCACTGCGGTGCCGGGCGCCGTATTTGCGCCGTTCGGCCGCCGCCAGCGCCTGCCCGGCGCGCAGCGCCGCGGTCGGCATCTCGCCGGTGCCGCTGAGCAGCACCCCGGCCAGGTCGTCGCCGTAGTCGATCATATACGTCCGCGCGATAAACGACCCCATGCTGTGCCCCAGCAGGAAAATCGGCGTGCCGGGGTGCGCTTCCTGCTCCATGATTTTGAGCTGATTCAGGTTTTCCACCAGCAGCTGCCACCCGTTTTTCTCCGCGAAAAAGCCCAGATCGTCCACGCTGCGGACGGACCTGCCGTGCCCCAGGTGATCCGGCCCGGCCACCAGCACCCCATATTCGGTCAAAAACGACGCGAATTCGTCGTATCGGTTGATGTGCTCCGCCATGCCGTGCGAAATCAGCAGGATCGCACACGGCTCCCCCTCCGGGAGCCATTCTTTCACATACACCCGCGCAGCGCCGTCTGCCGACGTGAAATAAAATTCGTTGGTTGAGGACATCGTAATTTTCCATTCCTTTCCGGCCAAGCCGATTCATATAATCTTATTATACTCTATTTTTTGCCTGGGGAAAAGGGGTTTTTCAAAAAAATCCGGTTTTTTTCGGAATAACTCTTGACGAAAAAGTTAGTATATGCTAACATTATGGACGGAAGATTTCGACCATGCCATTTACGGAAAGGAACGAATCGATTTATGACATTGGATCAATTGCCAATCGGGATGCCGGGCGTCATCCGTGCGGTGCGGGGCGAAGAAGCCTTGCGTGTACGCCTGCTGGATATGGGGCTGATTCCGCGCACGGAAGTGACGGTGCGCAAAGTGGCGCCGATGGGCGATCCCATCGAGCTGCAGGTGCGCGGGTATGAGCTGACGCTGCGCAAAGCCGACGCGGCGGGGATCACCGTCGCGCTGAAAGCGAGGGATTCGCAATGATATTTGCACTGGCCGGCAATCAAAACTGCGGCAAAACCACGCTGTTCAACGCGATGACCGGTTCCAACCAGCATGTGGGCAACTTCCCCGGCGTGACCGTGGATCAGAAAATCGGCGCGATCAAAGGCCACAGCGACTGTTCGGTGGTCGATCTGCCGGGTATCTACTCCATCCGGCCGTACACGCAGGAGGAAATCGTCACGCGCGACTTTATCCTGAACCAGAAGCCGGACGGGATCATCAACATTGTGGACGCCACCAACATCGAGCGCAACCTGTACCTGACGCTGCAGCTGCTGGAACTGCATATCCCGATGGTGCTGGCGCTGAATATGATGGACGAAGTGCGCGCCAACGGCGGCACCGTCGATGTGCGCAAAATGAGCGCGCGGCTGGGCATCCCGGTGATCCCGATCACGGCGTCCAAAGGGGAGGGCGTGTCCGAACTGACCGACCGGATGATCCAGACCGCCCGGCAGCACCGCTGCCCGCAGATCATGGACTTCTGCCCGGACGGCCCGGTGCACCGCTGCATTCACGCTGTGGCGCATGTGATCGAAGACCACGCGCGCGCGATCGGCGCGTCGCCGCGGTTCTGCGCCACCAAGCTGATCGAAGGCGACAAAACCTTTGCGGAGCGGCTGGAACTGGACACCAACGAAATGGAACTGATCGAGCACAGCGTGCTGGAAATGGAGCGCGAAACGCATTTTGAGCGCAACGAAGCACTGGCCGATATGCGCTACACGTTCATCGAAGGCGTGGTGCGCGATGCCGTCGTCAAATGCCGCGAAAGCCGCGAGCATCGGCGCAGCGTGGCAATGGATCGCGTGCTGACCGGGAAGTACACGGCGCTGCCGCTCTTTTTCGGCGTGATGTTCCTGGTATTTTTCCTGACGTTTCATGTGATCGGCAGCGCGCTGTCTGACCTGCTGGCCGCCGGGATCGATGCGCTGACGCAGCTGACGGATCGGGGATTGACCGCATTCGGGTTAAACCCGGTGGTGCACAGCCTGGTGATTGACGGCATTTTCGCCGGGGTGGGGAGCGTGCTGAGCTTTCTGCCGATCATCGTGACGCTGTTTTTCTTCCTGTCGATTTTGGAGGACACGGGCTACATGGCGCGCGTCGCGTTCGTGATGGATCAGCTGCTGCGCAAAATCGGGCTGAGCGGGCGCAGCTTTGTGCCGATGCTGATCGGGTTCGGCTGTTCGGTGCCGGCGATTATGGCGACGCGGACGCTGTCGTCCGATCGGGACCGCAAAATGACGATCCTGCTGATCCCGTACATGAGCTGCTCGGCCAAAATCCCGATTTACGCGGTATTTTGCGCGGCGTTTTTCCCGCAGCACGCGGCGCTGATGATGATCGCGCTGTACGCCGTGGGGATTGTGCTGGGCATATTGGTGGCGTTGGTGCTGAAGCACACGGCGTTTACCGGTCAGCCGGTGCCGTTCGTGATGGAACTGCCCAACTACCGGCTGCCGTCGCCCAAAAGCGTTTGCCTGCTGCTGTGGGAAAAAGCGCGCGACTTTCTGCAGCGCGCGTTCACCGTGATATTCCTTGCGACGATTCTCATTTGGGCGCTGCAAACGTTTGACACCCGGCTGAACCCCGTTGCCGACAGTGCCGACAGTCTGCTCGCGCTGATCGGCCGGTGGATCGCGCCGGTTTTCCGCCCGCTGGGCTTCGGCGACTGGCGCGCCGTCACGGCGCTGATCTCCGGTTTCAGCGCCAAAGAAGCCGTAGTCAGCACGCTGTCCGTTTTGCTGGACACCAGCACCGCGCAGCTGGGCGGTGCGCTGACCGCAATTTTTTCGCCGCGGTCGGCGCTGAGCTTCCTGATTTTTACGCTGCTGTACACGCCGTGCGTGGCGGCAGTGGCGACCATCCGCCGCGAACTGCATTCCGGCGTCAAGACCGTCGGCGTCGTGGCGATGCAGTGTGCGGTTGCGTGGGCGGCGGCGTTTGCAGTGTATCAGATCGGGAGACTGCTGTAAATGGGCGCGGGAGACTGGATCGTGCTGCTGATTGTGGCGGGGCTGGCTGCTGGCTGCGTGGTGCGGCTGCACCGTCGGCGCGGCTGCGGGTGCGGATGCGGCGGCTGCCGAGGCGACTGCGCGCGGTGCGGCAAGCACGGCGGGTACGCCAAATAAAATCGAATTTTACATGGAAATCGCCTCATTCTCCCCGGCACGCGGCCGCGAATGGGGCGATTTTTTGAGTAATGCATTCGCAATGAAAAAAGCATATTTCTCCCTCCAAAAGCACAATCTTCCCCCTTTACAGGGCAAAATGCGTATGATATAATTTTTTCGCCTCAGTGCAGCATATCGGGTATCCGGTGTGTGAAAATGCGATACGAATCCAATAGCGTTCGGGATTACAGAAAGGGAGAACCCATATCATGATTCATCTCAAAGCAAGCAACACATGGACGACCGTACCGGCAAGCGAACGGATTTTTGGGAATTTTATCGAATCGGGAATCGGGAGACAGATCACCGGAATTTGGAGCGAAATGCTCCAAAACCGTTCGTTCCGTCCAAAGAGCGAATATAAATACCCGATGTGGCAGTGGATTGGCATGACGAAAGCGTATTATAACGAAAATGCGCCGTTCTGGCACAGCGGATACGAAGAAGATGACTGGCTGCCGATCGGTGATGCGGAATTTATCAGAACTTACGGAAGCCATATGTATAAAGGCAAGAATGCGCTTCAGGTGCACCACCGCAATGATGGAACCGATGCCGGAATCAAGCAGCAGCGCATTCATTTGCAGCAGGGGCGGTCTTACCGATTTACGATTCTGGCGTGTTTTGAGGGTGAATGGACGGAAGCCGGACTCAACGGGTTCGGAGATATGATTCACACGGACAACAAGAAGACCATCCGCATTGTGCTGGGCGCGCAAAGCACGGAACTGGAACTGGGAACCAATACAAAACGCTACGAATGGATCTTTACGGCGCAAAAAACCGAAGTGGTGGATTTCGAAATTCGATTCAGCTGGGCGGGCGGTATCATCCTGTCGTGCGTATCGTTGATGCCGACGGACAATATCGCCGGGTTCCGGAAAGATGTGGTCGAGCGATTGATCGAAATCGCGCCCTCGGTGATTCGTTTTCCGGGTGGGTGCTATACCAGTTTCTTTCACTGGGAAACGGCGGTTGGTGACCGGGATTCCAGAGAAGCCAGTGAAAGCTTTTACTGGGGCGGAATCGAAGAAAACGACGTGGGCATTGATGAGTTTATGCAGCTGTCGGAGCTGGTTGGGTTCGAGCCGCAGATATGCATCAACATGATGACGTCCGCTCCTTTTCAGGCGTATCAGCAAATTGAGTATATGAACGGAGACCCGGATGTGGGGATGGGCAGATGGAGAAAGCTCAACGGACACGAACAGCCCTATCATGTAAAATTGATTGAGCTGGACAATGAGCCGGCGCGCAAGTGGACTTGCGAGCAATATGCGGCGCAGTGTGTGGCATTCATGACGGAAATGAACCGACAAGGTTCTCCGCTGGAGTACATCATCGCGGCGTATTCGTACGGAATTGAAAACTTGGAAAAACTGCTGGAGATTACCGGACCGTATATTTCCCATGTAGGATTTCGTGACAGCTCCCCGGAGTTTATGGAGAAAGCGATTCCGATCGTAGAAAAATACAACCGGACGCATCATACCCAGCTGAAACTGGCCAATACCGAGTGGCCCGCGCCGGTATCCTCGATCGAACCGTTCGAAGACGAAAATTTGAAACAGGATTTTCACTGGAGAGGTGAAATTACCAACGACTATTCCGAAAGCTACGCAACATACCTGCAAACCTGGAATTCGGCGCTGAACGTGGCAAAAAGAACACTGGATCACATCAGTTATGGCGGCGAGATATTTGAAATTTCCAACTTCAACAATCTGTGCAACACGTGGGGGCAGAATGTAATTAACGCCTCCAAGGACAAATGCTGGGCGTCGTGCTGTGGCCGTGTGTTTCAGTTTATTCGCGCACATTTTTCCCCTTGCACGGCAACCCGTGTAGAGACCGGTTGCGAGGGTGTATATGCGCTGCTGACCCTGGACGGCCAAAAGAAAAAGCGAATGTTTTTGGTCAACACGCTGGCAGAACGGCAGGACATCGATTTGCGGGATTTTCATTTCCGGACGGCGGATATTATTTCCGGAAAAGGACGGATGTATGCCGAAAAGGAAAACGAATCCTATATCCGTGCGTACACGTCAGACGTTTCGGGTGATTCGATTTCCGTTCCGGGGTTGTCGATATGCTGTTTTGAATAAATACGACGCCGATACATATGCAAAATCGCCCTGGCCGCAGCCGAGGCGATTTTTTGCGCGGATTATTCGTAATCCAGCACGACCATCTGGTGATTTTCCAGCTTGTCGAGCGTATAGGTCACGGTATTGCCGCAGCGCGTGAACGGAATCTCCGTCATCTGCGGCGCCAAATACATCCGCTGCACGCGGCGGTCGGTGCGAATGGTCGATTCGATCCCGTATACCGGGACAATGTCCTCGATGACCTCGACCCCGTTGCCGCGCTTCACCGGCGACGCATACAGCAGGTGGTGCACCAGCCGGTGCGCACCGGTTTGATCCATCAGCGTTGTGACGCCCTGCGCCGGGAGCGTTGTTTCCAGCGTTTTGCGGTCGCCGAGCAGGCGATCGAGCGCGGCGCACACCAAATCGCGCAGGATCAGGCTGCCGACCGTCGCATATTCGCGGAATACCTTCCAGCTGAAGTATGCGCCCTGCGGCCCGACCGTGACGGCCGCGCCTTCGATTTCGCCGCTGTTGGGCGCGTGCCTGTGGGAGCAGAAATGCGCGATTGTCCGGTTGAAATACGGCGTTTCGCGCTGCGCCAGCACGTCGCCGGCGGGCTGCACCACATGCCCCTCGCCGTAAATCACATAGGTTCCCGGATCCATATTCCGCAGCGGAACGGTCGGGTCGGCGTACGCCGGGCAGAATGCGCTGCGCCGTTCGTACCGGCACCCCAGGTCATACTGCATGGCGTTCCGGTCAAAATCAACCGCGCTGTCGCCGCTGGCCAGCAGCTTGCCGCCGCGCGCGACGTAATCGTCCAGCTTCGCTTTCAGCGCGCCGTCTGCCTGAATGATATCCGGCAGGATCAGCACTTTGTATTTCGCAAAGTCCGACTCCGTGTCCAGAATGTCGAACAGATAATGTCCTTCCAGCAGCATCCGCGTTACGCCGGTGGTCGCGATATTGTCCGGATGATTCCGCTGCTGTGTGAACGCTTCCACCGACAGCACGCCAATGTCCGTCACCGCCGTTACATCGTCGCACCACGCCTCTTTCTGCTCCACTTCGGCGTACGCCGCGCCGATCAGCCGGTATGTGGTTTCATTCATCTCGCCGTTGGGGTGCAGCTGGTCGCCGACCGAGCATTTCGCGCCGTTGGCGATGCTCAGCGCCGCTTCGTACCGCAGCGCATTTTTATGCTTGAACCCGCCGAATTCGCCCCAGCTGGTGTGGAATTTGCCGGTCATGCCGAGCGCTTCCATCCCCAGCCCGCGGCAGTATGCCATCGACATCGGGAAATGGTCGTATCCCCATCCGCCCGTCGGGAGCGATTCCAGCTCCAAATGCGTGTTCATGTGCGCCAAATCGCGCCGCCCCACGATGATGTGCCCGCCGTTGTGGAACACCGGCAGCCCCGGCTTCACCGAATCGATCGTTTCGCGCACGCGGCGGGTGTAGTTGGCGTACACTTCGCGCCCCAGCCGCCGGATGTTTTCCCGATCCGTCGGATCCCACCCGCGGTCGATCATCGTTTGCAGACACGCCGGGCACACGCATTCGCGCTCCCCGACAATGTCCAGGAAGATGCCGTCGGCATCGTATTTTTCGCACACCTCTTTGATCTGCGCCAGCAGCATATCCAGGTACGGCGTGTTCATGCACAGCCAGTGATACCCCGCGCGCAGCGGATATGTCACGCTTTTGCCTTCATCGTCCGCGCCAACGTACCGCCACCCCGGATGACGGCGGGCGATTTTCTCGTCCAGCCCGGCAGATAAGTACACCGGCGTTTTCACGCCGATTTCGTGTGCCGCTGCAATCTGCGCCCCCAGCAGATCAAACCCCAGGTGCGGGTGAATGTCGTTTGTGTCGCTGGGAAAGTACGCCCACCCGTGGTGGCATTTCGCGAAGACGGTGATGGAGCTGACGTGCCCCATCCGCAGCATTTGCTGAAACTGCGCTTTGCTGAATTTGGATCCGATGCCGTCGATGCATTCGGATGTGTGAAAGTCCAGGTGAATTTGCCGAAAAGAAAGGTTCATATTTTTGCTCCCGTCTGACATAATGATAAGATACGCGTTCCGTCTGTCCCTATCATAGCAAATCAAACGCCCCATGTCAAACGAAAACGAAAAAACGGCGGAAAAGTCCATATTTTTGCTTGGAAAATCCATATTTTCCGGCTCAGCTTTTGTCTTTGGACCGCGACACCAGCGACGCGATATAGCCAAATGCCATCGCCGCCGTGATGCCGCCGGCCGTCGCCGTGATGCCGCCGGTCAGTGCGCCCAGCAGTCCCTGTTCGGACACCGCTTTCCGCACGCCCTGCGCCAGCGAATGCCCGAACCCGGTCAGCGGGACGGTTGCGCCGCATCCGGCGAATTTCACCAGCGGTCCGTACACGCCGACGGCCGACAGGATCACGCCGCTTACCACATACCCCACCAGAATCCGTGCCGGGGTCAGCCGGGTAAAGTCGATCAGCACCTGCCCGATCAAACACAGCAGCCCGCCGATGATGAATGCTTTCAGGTAATCCATATTGACACGCTCCTTTTGTCCTTATGCTTCACTCCGAATCCGCAGCAAATGTGCAATTCCGGGGATCGATTCGCCCTGCTGGGACGACGTGGTGCTCATCAGCGCACCGGTCGCCATAAATAGGATGTCGCGCACCGCGCCCTGCCGCAGCCGCTGCATCCAGTAGCCGCACAGCACCGACCCGGCGCACCCGCATCCCGATCCGCCGGCGTCCACCTGCTGTGTGCTGCGGTCAAAAATCATCAGTCCGCAGTCGGCGTGGCGCGGCCGGATGTCGATCCCTTCGCGGCCGAGCAGCTCCGTCAGCAGCTGCGTCCCGGTGGCACCCAAATCGCCGGTGATGACCGCGTCGTAATCGGACGGCTGCGTGCCGGTGTCGCGCAAGTACGCCATCAGCGTGTCGGCCGCCGCCGGTGCCATCGCCGCGCCCATATTGTTGGCGTCCGCAATGCCCAAATCCACAATCCGTCCCACCGTCACGCGGTCAATCCACGGCCCGTTGCCCGACGCTGCCAGCACCGCCGCGCCCGCGGCCGTCACCGTCCACTGCGCCGTCGGCGGGCGGATGCTGCCGTATTCCAGCGGAAACCGGAACTGCCGTTCCGCCGAGCAGAAATGCGACGATGTGACCGCCACGGCGTGCGACGCGCACCCGCCGTCGATCAGCATCGCGCCCACGGCCAGCGTCTGCGCCATCGTGGAGCACGCGCCGTACTGCCCCAAAAACGGGATATTCAGCGCCCGCAGGCCGAACGCCGACCCGATGCACTGGTTCAGCAGGTCGCCCGCCAGGATCAAATCCACCTGTTCCGTCGGCAGCGCAGCTTTTTTCAGCGCGCATTGCACCGCTTCGGTTTGCAGCTGACTTTCGGCCTTTTCCCACGACGGTTCCTGCATCGTCGTGTCCGGGAAAATCCGGTCAAAATACGCGTGCAGCGGTCCTTCGCCTTCTTTTTTGCCGCCGACCGCCGCCGATGCGATGCAGTGTACCGGGTGCGCCAGCTGCACCGTCCGGCTGCCGATTCGCTTTGCCATATTGCTTCCTCCTTTCCCAACTCACGACGCCATCTGGATGATCCACAGCACCACGCCGTACAGCACGGACGCGAACGTCCCGTACAGGATCACCGGCCCCGCGATTCGGAACATATTGGCACCAACACCCAATATTGGCCCTTCCTGCTTAAACTCAATGGCGGGTGCCACCATCGCGTTGGCAAACCCCGTAATCGGCACCAGACTGCCCGCCCCGGCGAATTTCGCAAAATTGTCGTACACATTCAGCGCCGTAAACAGCGCGACCAGCCCGATCAGCGTGACCGATACCGTCGTCCGTGCCGCATCCTCCGCCAGCCCCGCCGCCGTGTACCAGTGAAACAGCGCTTCGCCCAGCGTGCAAATCGCCCCGCCGCAGACGAATGCCCGCAGCCCATTGCGCACATACGGGCTGGGCGGCGACGCGCGGTCGGTCATTTCGGCATATTCCTGTTTGGTTGGTTTCATGCGTTTTCCCTCTTTTCCTCTGTCTGCAATGGTTTTATTCTGCGCCGTGCTGTGCAGATTATGCACCGCGTTCCAATGCGCCGGATAAATCGCCCGCCGCCTGCGCACACTATCGGCGGAAAATGCGTCAAAGGAGGAATCTCTGTGAGCTTGATTGAACTGACGCACGTCGAAAAACGGTACGGCACCGCCGAGCAGCCGGTTTATGCGCTGCGCGACGTGTCGCTGACGGTGGCGCGCGGCGAATTTGTGGCGATTGTGGGGCAGTCCGGCTCCGGTAAATCGACGCTGATGCACTGCATCGGCTGCCTGGATCGCCCCACCGCCGGGCGCTGCTGCCTCGACGGGCGCGACGTCGCGCGCCTGGGCGACCGGGCGCTGTCGCAGCTGCGCAGCCGCACCATCGGGTTTGTGTTCCAGCGGTTCTGCCTGCTGCCGGAGCTGACGGCGCTCGAAAATGCCGCGCTGCCGCTGCGCTACCGCCGCATCCCGCCCGCCGAGCGCATGGCGCGCGCCCGCGCCGCGCTGGAACAGGTGGGGTTGGGCGAACGGCTGACGCACCGCCCGGCGCAGCTGTCCGGCGGTCAACAGCAGCGCGTCGCCATCGCCCGGGCGCTGGCCGCCGAGCCGGAACTGCTGCTGGCGGACGAACCGACCGGCAACTTGGACTCTGCAGCCGGTGCCGCAGTGCTGCGGCTGCTCCGCGCGCTGCACAGCGGCGGCCGCACCGTCCTGCTCATCACGCACGACCCCGCCGTTGCCGCTGCCGCGCCGCGCGAAGTCCGGCTGCAAAATGGTGAAATTGTATATGATATCACTCGAAATTTATAGATTTTCACGAAGCATTAGAAAGTTTGCACAAACCGATCCGAAAAATTTCTGCGCAGTTTCACAAATATTTTTTTGCTTTTTTCGTTGACAATCCGGGCGTTTCATGCTATACTATAAGTGTTGAACAGCAGACGGAGTTTTTCCGATCTTTTGAACACACACGAAAGGATGATTCCAAATGTCTTCTCCGATTTCTTTACACAACATTGACGTACCGAAGTTTTTGAAAGTGCTGGATCATTGCGAAGGAGATGTGTTTCTGGTGACCAATGAAGGTGACCGACTGAATCTCCGCAGCAAACTTTGCCAGCTCGTTGGCCTGACCCGCCTGATCGAAGGCGGCCAAATCGCCGAAGCCTCGATCGTTTGCGATAACCCCGAGGATGAAACCCGGTTGTTCCGATTCAATCTCTACGGCGAAGTAGACGACGAAGGCGACAAATAACTGCTTCTCTTTTTTTCCATCGCGTCCGCCTCTGTTCCAACATTTTTTACATTGCTTTCTGCACCGATGCATTTCGCACCGGTGTTTTTTTGCGCAGATTTGATGCCATTTTGGTCGATCCGATGACAAATTTGTCGGATCGGTTTCTTTTTTCGACTTCCCATGCTATAATTAGAACCAGAAAAACGAAGGAGTGTGCGGGAAAATGTATCAAATGATAATCGCCGACGACGAGCCGTATATTCGGGAAGGGCTGGTGCGGCTGCACGACTGGACGTCGTGGGGGTTTGAAGTCCGGGCAGCGTTCGAAGACGGGGACGAAGTGCTGGCCTTTTTGCAGCACAACCGGGTGGACGCGCTGCTCACCGATATCCGGATGGGCGCGAAAGACGGGCTGTCCGTCGCCAAAAAAGTCCGCACGGAATACCCGTGGATGAAAGTTGTGATTTTAAGCGGATACAAGGAATTTGAGTACGCCAAAGAGGCCATGCACTGCAACGTGTTTGAATACCTGCTCAAACCGGTGGACGACGGCGAACTGCGGACGGTGTTCGGCCGGATCCGCCTGGCGCTGGACGAAGCACACCGCGCGGACGCGCTGCTGCGCAGCGTGGGCGAGGCGGAATACAACCAGCTGCTGGATCTGATCCGCCGCGTCAGCCGGTCGGTGCTGGGCGGCCCGGCCGAGCGGGGCGAAACCTGGCTGTCGTACGCGCATCTTGGCCCGATGATGCGCAGCGCGCCGGACAGCGTCCGCAAAGTGATCCTGGAACGGCTGGTCGATCAGCTGCGCACCGACCTTGCAAAGTCCGACCTGGCGCTGGCCGAAAGCTTCCGGCAGCAGCTGCTCCAGCTGGGGACGCTTCCCGCGGACGAAAGCACCGACAGGCTGCGCGGGATGCTGCAAAAGCTGAACGATACCGTCGCGCAGCGCCAGCAGGCCGTCCCGCCGTCGCGCGACGATTTGATCATCCGCGCGCAGAATTTCCTGAAAACGCACCTCGACGAAAACCCCTCGTTCAAAGACGTCGCCGACCACATCCACCTCAGCCCGCGCCACTTCCTCCGCCGGTTTGAAACCGAAACCGGCGAAACGTTCACCGACTACAAAATCCGCGTGCGGATGGAAACGGCGATGAAGCTGCTCGAAGAAAAGCAAAGCTCCCCCGGCGTGATTGCGGACGCCGTCGGATACAAAAGCGAAAAATATTTTTTGCAGCAGTTCCGTGAATATACGGGCTACACCGTACACGAATACCTGGTACACAGCCAGGAGCAGCGCGAGAAAATCCGGCGCCGCGCGCAGCAGAAAGGGGGCAGTCAGCCGTGACAACCCTGCGGAGATTGCGCAGCCCGGTGACGTATCTGCGGGACTTCCGGTTCAAAAGCCTGTTCGTGCGGTATTTTCTGCTGATGTTCATGGGGCTGACGCTGCCGATGATGGCGCTGAATATGCTGTACGGCGGCCGGATGGAGAAAACCGTGCAGCAAAGCATCACCGAGCTGAACGAAGCCCAGCTCAGCCAGCGGTACGAGCTGATGAACGCAATGCTGGTGTCCGCCCGCAAAGTGACGTACCTGCTCGCGCAACAGGACAGCGTGCGCTACCTGGGCTTTCTGCCGGACGACGTGGGGATGGACACCAGCGGCAACCTCAAAATGGTGCGCGAAACGCTGTCCCTGTTCGACCACGCGTTCGACTACTACCACTCGCTGATTGTGTATCTCGCGGAAAGCGGGACGATCATCACGCGGCAGGGCGTGTCGTCGGTCGAAATTGAGCCGAATGTGGGGTGGACGTCCCTGTATTCGCCGGATATGCCGAACAAACCGCAGCTGGTCTCGTCGTTCGGGTCGGGCACCTACCCGCACCTGCTCACGATGGTGTACCCGATTATGACCGGCAAAAAGGCCGTTGGGCTGGTCGCTACACAGATCGACGTGGAAGAGCTGGCTAAATCGTTCGGCACCGGCAAGTACAAGCTGGATCAAACGGACAACAACCTGATTATCCTGGACGAATCGGTGCGGTCGTTGCTGTATTCCGACGAATACGACTTTTTGTACCACGAAGACACCGATTTTTCGCCCCTGCGGCAGCTGACGGCGGAGCATCCGGACGGATTTTCGCTGGAATCGACGGTTTGGGGGCGGAACTACATCGTCAGCGGACGGTTCGAGCCGAAAAACCGGCTGTGGTACTTCCTGCTGATGCCGGTGGAAAACTTCCGCGGGCGCGAAGAAAGCAACGCGCGCGTGCTGCAGCTGTGCATCATCATCTCGCTGGTGATCTGCATCGTGCAGTCGATTGTGCAGGCGATTTCGGTGTACCAGCCGATCCGCAAAACGATCGAATCCATCCGCGCGCAGACCGGCACGCCGGAAAAAGTGCCGCGCGGCGGCGACGAACTGCGCGAAGTGCAGGGCTTTATCCGCCGGGTGCAGGAAGAGCGCACACAGCTGACGGCGACCATCGCGCAGCAGATGGAAGAGCTGCACGCAGCGCAGATGTATGCGCTGCAAACGCAGATCAATCCGCACTTCCTGTACAATACGCTGGAATCCATCGGCAGCGCGGAGGCGCTGAAATCCGGCACCGGCAACGAGATTTCGTCCGCCATTTTCACCCTGGGGCGGATGCTGCGGTGCAGCCTGACGGGCGACAGTCCGCTCGTCAGCGTAGCGCAGGAGATGGACCACGTGGCGCTGTACGCCAAAGTGATGGACTTCCGCTACTCCGGCCAAATCCGCGTGCGGTTCAGCATTCCGGACGAAGTGATGCATTTGCAGATTGTGAAGCTGACGCTGCAGCCGCTGATCGAAAACGCGATTGTCCACGGGCTGAACGCGCGCCACTACGAAGGCAACATCTGGGTGTCGTGCGCGGTGGAAGACGGCGACCTGGTAATCCGCGTGGACGACGACGGCGTCGGCATGAGCGCTGCCGACATGGATGCGCTGCGGGCGCGCGTGGCGGAGCCGGTAAAGCCCGGAATGCATCACATTGGCCTGCGGAACGTGAACCAGCGGCTGAAACTGGTGTTCGGCGACGCATACGGCCTGACCATCGGCGCGTCGCCGCGGGGCGGGCTGCGTGTGACGGTACGGTTTGCGGCGGTACCGTTTGACGCACCGTCGCCGGAGTCGCCGACCCCCGCGCCGGATCCTGCGCCCGCGCCGCCCCCTGCGCCGGACGACGATGACATCATTGTGCTGGCGGACGACTGATTTCGACCAAAATGATGCCATCCCGGCCACAATGATGCCGCGCGATAATGTCATCATTTTGTCCAAAGATGTCATCATTCTGGGTTGAAACCTTGACGGCGATACGGTATAATTTAACCAGAAAATCCGAGCGGGTCAAAAAGAAATTTTCTCCCATGGAATTCCGCTCAATCCGATAAAAAGCAAGGGGAATGATTTATGCAAAAAGCAAAGACCTTGTCGCCGGGGCGGCTGCGCGCCAAGCGCGGCAGCATCTGGCGCGACGGCGCCAGCTGGGAACTGCTGATCCTGTGTTTGCCGGCGATTGCGGGCTACATCCTGTTCAATTATGTGCCGATGGGCATGGCGATTATGATCCCGTTCCGCAACTACAAGTTCAGCCTGGGTGTGATGGGCAGCGATTGGGTTGGGCTGAAAAATTTTGAATGGATCATCCGGTCTACCTCGCTGTGGCAGGTGGTGCGGAACACGATGCTGTACAGCGTCTGGTTCACCATCATCGGCAATGTGGTAAACGTCATATTTGCACTGCTGATGTTCGATGTAAAGAACCGCGCCGCACTTAAAGTGTATCAAACGATTTCTTCGTTCCCGAACTTTATTTCGATGGTTGTGGTTGGGTTTATTACCTACGCATTCCTCAGCCCGACCGCTGGTGTAATGAACCAGATACGCACGCTGCTGGGACAGGGTGCCGTTGATGTCTATATGACGCCCAACGCCTGGCCGGCGATTTTGACCATCGTCAACATCTGGAAGGGTATTGGCATGGGTTCCATGGTGTTTTTTGCTGCGCTGATGGGCATCGATACGTCGCTGTACGAAGCAGCGACCATTGACGGTGCGACGCATTTGCAACAAACGTGGTACATTTCGCTTCCGCATTTGGTTCCGCTGGTGTCCATCTTCATGATTCTGGCGGCGGGACATTTGTTCAGCGGCAATTTCGATCTGTTTTACCTGATCCCGCGCGATGTGTCGATTCTGTACCCGACGACGGACGTGCTGCCGACGTATGTGTACCGTGCGCTGAAAGAAGGCACTTACGCGACCGGCGCGACGGTCAGCCTGGTGCAGTCGGTAACGGGGCTGATCCTGGTGATTGTGACCAACCTGATTGTCCGCAAGACTTCGCCGGAAAACTCGCTGTTCTAAGGGGGCGCCGAACATGACAAAACACAAAATTCACGCCTCCACGGTGTGTTTGCATCTCTTCTTTATTCTGATATCGCTGTGCTTCCTGATCCCGATGGTGATGGTGATTTCGATCTCGCTGTCGAGCGAAACATGGGTCAACTCCGGCGGATACAGCCTGATCCCGCACGAATTTTCGCTGGACGCGTACAAACTGGCGTTCAACAACCCGAAGCGAATTTTTTCCGCATACGGCGTGACCATTGCGCAGTCCGTGCTGGGCACGTTGATCAGCATGGTGGTGGCGGGCATGGCGGCATACCCGCTGTCCCGCAGCAATTTCCGGTTCAAAAAGCCGATTACTTGGCTGATCTTTTTTACCATGCTGTTCAGCGCGGGGATGATCCCCAGCTACATTACGCTGACAAAGTATTACCACCTGGGCAACAGTTTCTGGATTTACATTATCCCCGGCATGACGGGCGGCGCATGGAACACGATGGTGTTCCGCACGTTCTTCAAAGGGCTGCCGGAGTCGCTGTTTGAAGCCGCACGCATCGACGGCGCGAAAGAGCTGTACATTTTCTTCCGCATTGTGATCCCGCTGTCTACGCCGGTGTTTGCGTCGCTGGGGTTCATGACGCTGGTTGGCAAGTGGAACGATTACACCACGTCCATGATCTACATCCGCGACGAAAGTTTGTATACGCTGCAATTTTTGCTCCAGCGGATTTTGAACGAAGCGGCGTATTTGAGTAAATTGGCACAGGAAGGAAATGTTGGAATAGATATTGAAGCACAAGCACAACCAATCGAAACGCTGAAATATGCCCTGTGCGTGATCGCTGCCGGACCGATGCTGCTGGTGTTCCCGTTTTTCCAAAAGTACTTTTCGCAGGGATTAACCATCGGCGCGGTCAAAGGCTAAAAAGGTGAAACGCTGCGATGGTTCCGCAGCTGCTCATAAATACTTTATTCAGGAGGAATTTTACAAATGAAACGCATTCTTTCATGGGCGCTCGTGCTGGTCTTGCTGGCGGCGGTGTGCCTGACCGGCTGCACCAAGACGCCGGCATCCTCTGCGGCACCTGCTTCGTCGGCGCAGCCGGCGTCCAGTGCGGCAGAGTCCAAAATCGAACCGCTGAAACAGGCGAAAATCCAGGTATGGCTGATCGGCCCGGGCAAACAGACTAACTCACAGAGGGTGTGGGCGAAGGTCAACGAAATGCTCGAAAAAAATGTTCCGAATACGACGGTCGAATTTACAATCATTCCAGGTTCTGAGTACAAAACGAAGTTCCAGAATATGTTGGCAGCACAGGAGGCCGTGGATCTGGCTTGGATTGGCTTTGCGACCAACATAAAGCAGGATCTGCTCGACAATAACCTGATGGAGCTGGATGCGCTGCTGGACAAGTACGGCGCGAACATCAAAGCGAACCTCGAACAGGAATTGATCGATGTCAATCGCTACAATGGAAAGATCCACTACATCATTAACTGGCAGTCGGTGCTTCAGGGACGCATCGCACTTTATCTGCCGACCGAGTTTGTCAACCTGGCGGGCGGTGACGAATGGCTGAACAAAGCGCAAGCGGTGTTCGATAAAGCAAGAAAAGACCCGACGGTGGAAAATGTTCAGGCAGCCTATGACGAATTGGCACATTACGGTCAAGCATTGAAAGACAACAACAAACTGTACGGCGGGTTCGACAGATCGACGCTGGGGGACGATCCGCTGTTTGGACAGTTTGGTGTGGCAAGCATCAACGTGGGCGGCGTGGGGATTCCGTATACCGATGATACCTTTACGGTGAAATCGATGGTCGGAACGGAGCTGCATCGGCTGCACGCCAAAAATGCGAAGGAGTTCTATGACAAGGGCTATATTGCCTCGGATATTGCGTCCAAAAAGTTCACCGAATGGAACACGCTGAAAGACGGCAGCTACAACAACAGCACCTATGTAATCAAG
Organism: uncultured Eubacteriales bacterium; assembly: GCA_905198155.1. Classification (GTDB taxonomy): domain Bacteria; phylum Bacillota; class Clostridia; order Oscillospirales; family Acutalibacteraceae; genus RGIG4076. The sequence goes on along the minus strand of CAJKBQ010000003.1, from coordinate 55,506 downwards.
TTAAAAAATGCGTACAGCGATGCTTCCGATGTTCCCCAGAGCGCGGTCGATTATCGTGAATTGAAAACCATTTATACCGACAAACGCGGCTGGAACACCAAGGGCGACCCCACCGCTATGGCGATTCCGTACTGCGCGGATCAGCCGGAACGCGCAATGATGTTCCTCAACGAAGTATGGGGCAACAAGGAACTGTATCAGACGCTGATCTACGGCATTGCGGGCGAAGACTATGAGCCGCTGGCCGACGGCACCATCAAAACCGGTTATGGTTCTCAGGGCACAGAAGATTCGTCCTATGGTTTGTGGAAGTGGACGATTGGCACCTGCCGGAATTCGCTGGTTACGGAAGCCGACGTCAAAGGCTATTACGACGAGCTGCTGGAAAAAGAAAAGAAAGCCTATACGTCTCCGATGCTGAATTTCATATTCGACAAAACAAGTGTGGACGGGATCGTCTCTGCACTGATAGATATCGACAAAAGATACGCCGATTCGATCAAGCAAGGATATTCCGAAAACTGGGAAAAAGACATGGAAACTTGGATCGCCGAGCGCAAAGCCGCCGGTGAAGACGAACTGATCGCCGAGTACCAGAAACAAGTCAACGAGTTCATCAAAGCAAACAACATCACCAGCTGGAATTACAAGAACCAGTAATTTCATCTTCCATTCCTCACCCAAATAAAAACAGGCGCTGACCCGCACGGGTTGGCGCCTGTTTTGCGCGGAATGTAATGGGATATAACCGCAAAAGTATAGCAGAACGGGTTGTTTTTCGGAATGTAACCGCAAAAGGGTTGACTTTGGGGAAGTTTTGCGGTATACTATCAGCAAACGGAGGTGCGCAAAATGATTTACAGACCATTGTATGCAGAAAAAATCATGGCATATACGGATACGCCATTTGTAAAAATCCTTACAGGCATCCGCCGCTGCGGCAAGTCCACGATCCTGAAAATGATCATGGAGCAGCTGCAAACGCAGCGCAATATCCCCGCAGACCGCATCGTCAGCTGCCGCTACGATTCCATGGAGTACGAAGGAATCACCGCAAAGCAAATGTATGCCCAGCTGAAAGCGCGCCTGTCCCCAAACGGCAGAACCTACCTGTTCCTCGACGAAGTGCAGGAGGTCAACGGCTGGGAAAAGGTCGTGAATTCACTGGCGTCGGATTTCGACGTGGATTTGTATGTGACAGGCTCCAACTCCCGCATGATGTCCGCCGAGATATCGACCTACCTTACCGGGCGGTATGTGTCGTTCCGCATTTTCACGCTTTCTTTTGGCGAATACCTGCTGTTCAAGCGCCAATACGCCGCCGCCGGCGACCCCAAATCCGAACTGGCCAATTATGTGCGCCTGGGCGGCTTCCCGGCCACCCACCTGCGCGCCTATACGCAGGACGAAGTCTATACCGTTGTGCGCGATATCTACAATTCCACCGTTTTTTCGGACATTGTCAAGCGCAGCCAAATCCGCAGAATCGACCAGCTGGAACGCGTAGTGAAATACACGTTCAACAACGTCGGCAACACATTTTCCGCAAAGTCCATCGCAGATTACTTGAAGTCGGAGCACCGCACGCTCGACAACGAAACGGTGTACGCATATCTGGAAAAGCTGGAAAAAGCATACCTGCTCCACCGCTGCACCCGGTACGACCTGCAGGGCAAAGAAATCCTGAAAACGCAGGAAAAATTCTACCTGGCAGACACCGCCCTGCGGTACAGCGTGCTGGGCTACAACGCCGACACTGTCGCGTCCAGCCTGGAAAATGTGGTGTACCTGGAACTGTGCCGCCGGGGCTACACCGTTCATGTCGGCAAATTCGGTACCGGCGAAATCGACTTTGTGGCGATTCGTCAAAACGAAAAATTGTATGTGCAGGTCACGCAGGAACTGCGCTCCGAAAAAACAGAAAAGCGGGAATATGACCGCCTGCTGGAAATCCGCGACAACTACCCCAAATATGTGCTCACCACCGACAGTTTTTCCGGCGGGAACTACGAGGGCATTCAAACAATGCACATCGCGGATTTTCTGCTCAGTACCGCGTATTAACGGTCGATTTCGCCGCAAAAATCGCATTTTTCGCAAAAAAAGCGGGGACACCACGTCCCCGCTTCTGTTTTCAGAACCCGACCGAATAGTTCGGCGCTTCTTTGGTGATTTGAATGTCGTGCGGATGGCTTTCTTTCAGCCCGGCGCCCGTGATGCGCACAAACTGCGCTTTTTCGTGCAGCTCTTCGATGGTTGCGCACCCGGTGTACCCCATGCCGGCGCGCAAGCCGCCCAGCAGCTGGTAAATGGTGTCCGACAGCGGCCCCTTGTACGGCACGCGGCCTTCGACGCCTTCCGGCACCAGCTTCGACGCGTTGGCCTGGAAGTACCGGTCGGAACTGCCTTTGCCCATCGCAGCCAAACTGCCCATGCCGCGGTACACTTTGAACTGGCGCCCCTGGTAGATTTCGGTGTCCCCCGGCGATTCCAGGCACCCGGCGACCAGCGACCCCACCATGACAACGCTCGCCCCGGCCGCCAATGCTTTCACAATGTCGCCGGAGTATTTGATGCCGCCGTCCGCAATGACGGGAATCCCGTACTTCGCCGCCGCACACGCCGCGTCGTACACGGCGGTAATCTGCGGCACACCGATGCCCGCCACGATCCGCGTGGTGCAAATGGACCCCGGCCCAATGCCGACCTTCACCGCGTCCGCGCCCGCTTCGATCAGCGCTTCCGTCGCGGCAGCTGTCGCCACATTGCCCGCAATCAGCGGCACGTTCGGGTATTTGGCTTTCACTTTGCGCACCGTTTCAATGACGTTGATGTTATGTCCGTGCGCCGAATCCAGCACAAAGCAGTCCACCTGCGCCTTGACCAGCTCCGCCGCGCGCTCCAGCACGTTCGCCGTCGCGCCCAGCGCCGCCGCGCACAGCAGCCGTCCGCTGGCGTCGCGGGCGGTGTTCGGGTACCGCACCGCTTTTTCGATGTCTTTGATCGTGATCAGGCCTTTGAGCGCGCCGGTTTCGTCCACCAGCGGCAGCTTTTCGATTTTGTGCCGGCGCAGAATCTCCTGCGCGTCTTCCATCGACGTGCCGACCGGCGCCGTCACCAGGTGGTCTTTGGTCATTACGTTGCGGATCGGCTGGTCGTAATCGCTTTGCTTCATGAACCGCATATCGCGGTTGGTGATAATCCCCACCAATTTGCCGTCCGCGCAAATCGGCACGCCCGAAATCCGGTATTTGCCCATCAGCGCGTCCGCTTCGCGCACCAAATGATCCGGCGACAGGAAAAACGGATTCACAATGACGCCGTTTTCCGACCGCTTGACCCGATCCACCTGATCCGCCTGCTGCTCGATGGTCATGTTTTTGTGGATGACCCCGATCCCGCCTTCGCGCGCGATGGCAATCGCCATATTGCTTTCGGTGACGGTGTCCATCGCGGACGTCATCAGCGGCGTGTTGAGGTGGATGGTGCGCGTCAGCTGTGTGTCCACCCGCACCTGCTTCGGCTCCACGTTCGATGCCCCCGGGATCAAAAGCACGTCGTCAAACGTCAGCCCTTCTTTGACAAATTTCTGCTGAAAATCCGTATTCAACATTCCTGTCCCTCCGTTCTGTTATTCAGAATATTATATCATGATTCCACGCCAAAAGTCAACCCTTTGCCGCAGATTTCGCCCCAAATCGCACCGACTTCCCGCCCGGCGCGTAGAAAACGGAATTTGCAAATAATTCCCAAATGAAACCAATCGATTAAAGTTCCGACCATTTCGCGCAAATCGCCCGGTCAATGGCCGCAAAATCGCTCGTGTGCGGATATTCCGCCATGTCCGGATGGTGCCGGAACGCGTCGGGCGCATTCTGGGCGTTCAGGGATATGGCGGCAAGCATACAGCCGCTTGCGCGAATCTCGGCGATGTTCTGATCCGAAAAATCCCCGGTATAAACGAAGCATTTTGCCGGATAATCGCGCACACCGGCCAGTTTTTCCTTTGTAAAATTTGCTTTCGTGTCGATGAACCGAGCGCCCGGGTCAATGCCGGGGATCAACGCAATCGCCGCCGGGCCGGAGCCGTTTGTCGCGTAAACCACGCGTCCGCGCATCCCGCATTCGACCACCAGATGCGCCACATCCGCCGCGTGCAGCAGCCCCTCTTTCAGGTCGATGTTGACGCACATACCGGTGAAATACGCGAGGTGGAGCACTTCGCGGAGCGTCGACACACGGTTTTCCGGCGCGCCGTCCCGAATCAGCAAAAGTTTTGCAATATCGGAATAATTTATCTCCGATATCAGGTATTCCACCGGATTGCCGTGCGCGTCGAACCCCTTCACGGACGGGTCATGATTGGCGATGATGACGCCGTCTTGGGTGGTGCGCGCGTCGGTCTCGATCATGTCCGCACTTTTTTCGCGGCCAGCATATAGGCAGCCAGTGTGTTTGAACGGATGCCGTCGGTCACAAAGCCCTGATGTGCGGAAGAAATCCAGGTTTTTTGCAATTTTCTCATCGATTTTCCTCTTTTCGCTGCATTATGGTGCCCAAAATGAAAATTTTACCGGTTCCAAATCGTCCGCCGCAAATGCAGGTACCGGCAGACCGTGACCACAAAAATCGCGCCGAATCCCGCCGCAATCGCCAACGCAATGGCCGCGCTCATCTGGAATCCCGCGCGATCCAGCAAAAATTGCGCGAGCAATGTCGCTGTCGCGACCGGCGAAAGCACCGGCAGCGTCCGCATCAGCAGGTCGATGAATGCGTGATGCGCGCGGAGCGAACCGCGGCAGTGCGGGTGATAATTGCGCGGCAGACGCTTCCCGGCCAGCGACCGCAGTGCAATCGCGACGCCGGTGGCGATATGTGCGTTCGTCCGTTCGCGATCCGCGCGGGTGGTGTCGCTGTCGGTGAACGCGTACGGGAACGCCACGCGGATGCCGTCCTGATCCGGATGGAAAATCAGCCCGAATTTTGCTTTATTTTCCGCGAACTGGTCGAACGCCGTCGCGTTCAGCGCTTCCGGCGAGACGCCGCGAATTTTTCCATCTTTGTCCAATTCGCATTTCGCCACCGCGACCGAGTATTCCAGCAGCACCAAACCGTCCGCGGTGGAGGCCGGAACGCCGTCCGTTGTGAATGTGACAAATTCGGCCCATTTTCCGCGTTTTCGCGTATAATTCGGGAATTTTCCGGTGAATCCGGCGCGGTGCAATAACTGCACGCCATTTGCACCGATTTGCGCGGAAATGTCGTCATATTGCGCGGAAAATGCAAAAATTCTATCGTACTCGGCCGTTGCGTTCCGCAGCATTTGACGCACCCCGACCGCCCACGGCAAATCGTCGCCGCTGTGCCGAGCTTCGCGGAACAGCGCCTGCAACCGGTTCATCGTGCGTTCGCACCGCGTATACACTTCGTTTTCGTACTGATCCAGCGCATCGCACAGCAATTCGATCATTTTCTCAGACAGCTTTCCAGGGATTTCATGCAATATAGCACAAGTTTCCTCGACCAAATATCGGTTATCGAGCAATCGATCCATCAATTCGTGCGGCAAACGAACCAATTTCGCACTGGGAATCAAGTCTAATGCTGTCATCAGCGTGCTCAGCCCGAACAGCGCCGATTCGTCCGAATTCAGCGCCCGCGCACCCAGCATTGCCTGTTTTCGGGTCAGTTCGCCCAGCCCCAGCAGCACCCCGTCGGTGCCGCCGATGCCCAGCGCATCGATCCGCGCCGCATAGTCACACGTCCGCAATTCCAACGACGCACCGGTGCATCGAAACGTAATTTCTGTCCAATCGTCCGATTGCAGCAGCCGTTCCTGGTACAATGTGTCAGAAAAATCCGTATCCAGCAGCATCCGGAACTCGTACACGCCGTCGGCGTAGTCCGCCTCAATCCAAAACAGATACCCAAACCAGGAATCCTGTGCCAACTTGGTCTGCACCCCGGTAAACTGCAGCGCGCCTTGCCCCCATAAATTGTCCGGAATTGCCAATGTCAACGTGTTGTCCTGCGCCAGCAGCGAAACGCGCTGCGCTGCCAAATCTGAAAATGCCTGTAAAAACGCTCCGGCCGATTCGCCCAGCCGGTATCCGACGTCTTGCAGCGCGTACTGCCACTGAATGCGCGCCTGCGCGTTGGCTTTTGCAGTTCCTGCACCCACTGGAATACCGGCAGCAGCCGGTCCGGCGTGGGGGTAAATTGGCTGGTGGCGACCATCTGGACGCGCGCGGGGAGCATCTCTTTCAGCGCGTAGCGGGCGGACATCAGCCGCCGCAGCGCCCCCTGGATTCGGCGGCATTCCTCCATTTGCGCGGTGTACGGCTGCTGCTGGAGGATTTCGACGCAGTCCTCCGGCGTATCGGTGGAACTGGCGACGGTGAGGTCGGACAGTTGGTCAAAAAACAGTTCGATGCCCATTCGGGCGCGATTGATGTACTTCATTGGGCGTCACCGTCCTTGTGCAGGCGGCGGTAGTCGAGGTAGTCCTGCAAGATGATGACAGCGGCGACGGCGTCCACGACGGCTTTGCGCCTTTTTCCGCGGGTGTCGGTGTCGTTGAGGTAGCGGTGGGCGGTGACGGTGGTGCCGCGCTCGTCGCGCATGACGACCGGCAGCCCGGCTGCGGCGCGCAGCGATTCGGCGAAAGATTCCGCGCCCTGCGCGCTTGCGCCTGCGGAGCCGTCCATGTTCAGCGGGTGCCCCAGCACCAGCAATTCTGCATGATGTGTTTGCGCCAGCGCGGCGATTTCCTGCGCCAGCTTTTCGCGGTTGGGCTGACGCAGCACCGTCACGGGCGATGCCAATACTTCCCCTGCGTCGCACACAGCGATTCCCGTGCGCACTTGTCCCAAATCCACGGCCATGATTTTCATTGCAATTTGCGCTCCTTTTCGTTTGACAAATACTTTTTTATTGTAGCATATTTTGCAGGGAATGAAAAGGGTTTTGGGAGAAAAAGCGAAAAAATTTCTGAATTTCTTTGGTTGTGGGATGAAAGATAACGGGCAAAAATGGGTGGAGCGCTCTGTGCGCGGATGGAGGGAGGGGCGTTTCGCGGGTTTGGCGGCGATTTGGGCGGCGGCGCGAAAATGCGCGGGTTTTGCGGGGAATTGGGCGGATTTGGGGAGAAAGTACGGGAAAATCGGGGCTTGGTTTGTGGTGCGGCGGGTGCGGCCGAACGGGACCAGGCAACCGCATTGTGCAGCTTTATCGGCCGCCCGGCGGAAAAACACCGGGATATCGGCAACCATCGCGCCCGCAAACCAGACCACAGTCGGACATTACACGAAACAATTGCCGCAAAATGCAGAATTTTGCAAAAAATACTTGACGTTGACGGATAAAACAGATATCATAATAATATAACACATAAATTTCGGAGCGCAAAAGGAGGATATATACAAAATGAATCTGAATGAAGCGATGAAAAAATGGAGCGTTTTCCAGTGACTGAACCTCGCATTCACCTTCGTGCTGAGTTCGATTGCCGTTGCATTGGCCGGAATGTTCGTCAGCGAATACGCATGGGATATCGGCCTGCGGCTGGCGGTGCTGGTTGCCGGCGGTTTGTTCCTTTACTGGCTCGGAATGCAAATGGTGAAGGCGATCAAGGTTCAGGAACGGACGTTCATACAAGCACTTGCCGGGAATTATATAAGCAAAATGGTAGGCGTGTGGACGGTGGCAGTGTATTTTTTGTTGATGTACCATTTGGTGCTGGCGTGGCTGTATATCGCGGCGCTGTTCGCCGCCGGGGTGGCGCTGTACGTCCGGTCGCGGCGCGTTCCGGATCCAAATACGGCGGAATCGCCGGAATTGCCGCAGGATCCCACAGAATCCGAGAAAAAATATTTTTTCCGCGCCAAAAGGCTTGCTATTTTGCGCCGACGGTGATACAATAGTATCATCAATCGAAATATCGCAAGCGAAAAGGCCACGATGGAGAACATTATCCGCCATTGCAGCGCACACAGCGAGCCGGGGACGGTGCAAGCCCGGCGGTCAGCGCAGCGGCGGCATCATCGCTCCGGAGCCGCGCGCCGAACCGGGAAGCTTCCCGCAGTAGACCGCGCCGCCCGCCCCCGCGTTACCGGGGCCGCATATGATGGTATGCCGAAATGGGTGGCTGCGAAACGCACGGAATCTGCGCGTTCGTCCCGTTGACGGGGCGGGCGCGTTTTTGTTTGCGAGCAGCGGAATCTGAACAGGAATCTCAGCAAAGGAGCGGATTTTTTATGTATCAAAAGGTACCGACGAACCTCAACTTCGTGGAACGCGAAGCCGCCATCGAGCGGTTTTGGCGCGACAACGACATCTTCCAGAAAAGCATCGACACCCGCAAAAAGGGCGACCCCTATGTGTTTTACGACGGCCCGCCGACGGCCAACGGCAAGCCGCATATCGGCCATGTGCTGACCCGCGTGATTAAAGATATGATCCCGCGGTACCGCACGATGAAAGGCTATATGGTACCCCGCAAGGCTGGGTGGGATACGCACGGACTGCCGGTGGAGCTGGAAGTGGAAAAATCGCTCGGGCTGGACGGCAAAGAGCAGATTGAGCAGTACGGGTTGGAACCGTTTATCGAAAAGTGCAAGGAGAGCGTGTGGAAATACCGCAGCATGTGGGAGCAGTTTTCCGACAAGGTCGGGTTCTGGGCCGACATGGAACACCCGTATGTCACGTATCACAACGACTTTATCGAGTCCGAGTGGTGGGCGCTGAAACAGATTTACGACAAGGGGCTGCTGTACAAGGGATTTAAGATTGTGCCGTACTGCCCGCGGTGCGGGACGCCGCTGTCGTCGCACGAGGTGGCGCAGGGGTATAAGTCCGTGAAAGAGCGTTCCGCCGTGGTGCGGTTCCGCGTGAAGGGCGAGGACGCGTACTTCCTCGCGTGGACGACGACGCCGTGGACGCTGCCGAGCAACTGCGCGCTGTGCGTGAATCCGGACGAGGCGTACTGCAAGGTGAAGGCGGCCGACGGCCGGGTATATTACATGGCCGAAGCGCTGCTCGACCGCGTGCTGGGCAAGCTGGCGACCGACGATCATCCCGCGTACGAAGTGCTGGAACGGATGGACGGCCGCGCGCTGGAATTCCGCGAGTATGAGCCGCTGTTTGCCTGCGCCGGGGAATCCGCTGCGCGGCAGCACAAAAAGGCGCACTATGTACTGTGCGACGGGTACGTTACGATGTCCGACGGTACCGGGATCGTTCACATTGCGCCGGCGTTCGGCGAGGACGACGCACGGGTGGGTCGGAAGTACGACCTGCCGTTTATCCAGTTCGTGGACGGCAAAGGCGACCTGACGCAGGAGACGCCGTACGCCGGGAAGTTCGTGAAAGAGGCCGATCCGCTGGTGCTCAAAGATCTGGACGCGGCGGGGCTGCTGTTTGACGCGCCGAAGTTCGAGCACGACTATCCGTTCTGCTGGCGGTGCGACACGCCGCTGATCTACTACGCGCGCGAGTCGTGGTTCATCCGGATGACCGCCGTGAAAGAGGACCTGATCCGCAACAACAACACCATCCACTGGATTCCGGAAAGCATCGGCAAAGGGCGGTTCGGCGACTGGCTGGAAAACGTACAGGACTGGGGCGTCAGCCGCAACCGGTACTGGGGCACGCCGCTGAATATCTGGGAATGCAGCTGCGGCGAGCGCCATTCCGTCGGCAGCATTGCGGAGTTGAAAGCAATGTCCGACAATTGCCCGGACGATATCGAGCTGCACCGCCCGTATATTGATGCGGTGACGCTGCGGTGCCCGAAGTGCGGCGGCGTGATGAAGCGCGTGCCGGAAGTGATCGACTGCTGGTTCGACTCCGGCTCCATGCCGTTCGCGCAGCATCACTATCCGTTTGAAAACAAAGCGCTGTTTGAATCGCAGTTCCCGGCGGACTTTATATCGGAAGCGGTGGATCAGACGCGCGGGTGGTTTTACTCGCTGCTGGCGATTTCGACGCTGATCTTCAACAAAGCGCCGTACCGCAACGTGATTGTGCTGGGGCACGTGCAGGACGAAAACGGGCAGAAGATGTCCAAGTCCAAAGGCAACGCCGTGGATCCGATGGAGGCGCTGAATACCTACGGCGCTGACGCGATTCGCTGGTATTTTTACACCAATTCCGCACCGTGGCTGCCGAATCGGTTCCACGGCAAGGCTGTGATCGAGGGGCAGCGCAAGTTCATGGGCACGCTGTGGAACACGTACGCGTTTTACGTGCTGTACGCGAACATCGATGAATTTGACCCGACGAAATACACGATGGACTACGCGAAGCTGTCGGTGATGGATCGGTGGCTGCTGTCGCGGATGAACACGATGGTGCGCGGCGTGGACAGCAACCTCGCCAATTACCGCATTCCGGAGGCGTGCCGCGCACTGGAAAGCTTTGTGGACGAGATGAGCAACTGGTATGTGCGTCGCGGCCGCGAACGCTACTGGGGCAAGGAGATGACGCAGGACAAGATCAACGCGTATCTGACGCTGTACAACGCGCTGGTGACGACGGCCAAAGCCGCTGCGCCGATGATTCCGTTTATGGCGGAGGATATCTACCGGAACCTGGTGCGGTCGGTGGACAAATCTGCGCCCGAAAGCGTGCATTTGTGCGACTTCCCGGCGGTCAACGAAGCGTGGATTCTGCCGGAGCTGGAAGCCGACATGGAGCAGGTGCTGGAAATTGTGACGCTGGGGCGCGCGGCGCGCAACGGCGCGAACATCAAGAACCGGCAGCCGCTGGCGGTGATGTATGTGACCGGCCGGACGCTGGCCGACTACTTCCAGCAGATCATTGAAGAAGAACTGAACGTGAAGCGCGTGGAGTTCCTGGAATCGGCCGATGCGATGATGGATTACACGTTCAAGCCGCAGCTGAAAACGCTGGGGCCGAAGTACGGCAAGCGCCTGGGCGCGATTCGTACGGCGTTGAGCGGGCTGAACGGCGCGGCTGCCAAGCAGGAACTGGACACGGCTGGGGTGCTGACGCTGCATCTGCCGGACGGCGATGTGGCGCTGGGCGCGGACGATCTGCTGATTGAGACGGCGCAGAAGGAAGGATTCTTCACGGTGTCCGACAACGGCGTGACCGTCGCGCTGGACACGCGGCTGTCCGACGAACTGATCCGTGAAGGGTATGTGCGCGAGCTGGTCAGCAAGATTCAGACGATGCGCAAGGAAGCGGACTTCAACGTGACCGATCACATTGCGGTATCCATTCACGGCAGCGACAAGCTGGTGCAGCTGGCTGCGGCGCACGCCGACGAGATTTTGGGCGACGTGCTGGGCGACCGGATGGCGGATACGCTGGACGGGTACACCAAGGAATGGGATATCAACGGCGAGCAGGCCGTGATTACCGTGGCACGGGTGTAAGCAGCAAAACAGAATCCCTGCGGAGGCAATGCTCCGCAGGGATTTTTTTGGCATTGTAACAGGAGGCTTTTGCAATGAACAATCGACCGATGCGCCGCGCGCGTCAACAACTGAGCGATGAAGAAACCGCCGAAATTTTCCGCCGGAACTCGTCCGGGGTATTGGCACTGGCGGAGGAAGGCGGGGAGCCATATGCGGTGCCGATCAGCTATGTATACCGGGACGGGGTGATTTACTTCCACGGCGCCGACACCGGCCGCAAGGTGGATGCCATTCGCCGCAACACGCAGGCGTCGTTTTGCGTGATTGACCGGGACGAGGTAGTGCCGGAAAAGTTTACGACCAAATACCGCAGCGCCATTGCGTTTGGAGCGGCGGAAATTTTGACCGACCCGGCGCAGATTCGCGACGCGCTGTGGATGCTGGCGCGCAAGTATGCGCCGAACGAACCGGATGAAGCCGTTGAACGGGAAATTGCGCGCGAATCGACCGGGTTGGCTGTGGCGGCGATTCGGATTGAACGGATGACGGGGAAAGCGGGGAAGGAGTTGGTGGTTTTAGATAAGAGATAATAGATAAGAGATATTTTGGGGTTTATGGGTTAGATTCTTTGATTTGGGGGATTATTTATTGGATAATTGGGAGTGTTTTGGGGAGAATAGGGGGGTGAATAGATCGAACGGAAAGCGAGGGGGCGCGGGTGAAGAAGAATCCGATGAAGGTGCGGTGCATTGCGTGGTGCGTGCTGTTTTCGATGCTGACGGGCGGGCTGACGGTGCGGCTGTATGGGCTGTGCACCGGGACGCAGCTGGCGCAGGCGGCGCAGAATCAGCGCACTTACACCATCCAGGCGGGGCGTGCGCGCGGGACGATTTACGACTGCAAGGGGCGGCCGCTGACCAACGCGGTGTGGCGCAGCAGCGCCGTTGTGACGGCGTCGCCGGAAGCTGTTGGTGCGATTCGCGCGGTGGGCGACGAGGCGCTGCTGAAACGGCTGCAATCGGGCAAGCCGGTGCAGACGGCGTCGTGGACGCTGCCGGCGATGGCGGGCGTATCGGTGTTTGCGCTGCCGGAACGGTACGCGGACGAGCCGATTGCGCCGCACATGATCGGCTATGTGGACGGCGACGGGCACGGGGTCTGCGGGGTGGAGCAGGCGTACGACGAGCTGCTGCAATCGTACAGCGGGACGGTGACGGTGCGGTATCACGCCGATGCGTGGGGCCGGGCGCTGACAGGAGATCCGCTGGAAACGGAAAATACCATTGCGAACAGCGCGGGCGGCGTGGTGCTGACGATTGACCGCGATTTGCAGCGCATGGCAGAGCGGATTGCGGCGGAGTCGCTGGGCGTGGGCGCGATTGTGATTCAGGAGGTGGCGACCGGCAAGCTGCGCGCGGCGGTCAGCGCGCCGTCGTTTGACCCGACCGATGTGGCGGGCGCGATGGAACAGCCCAATGCGCCGCTGGTGAACCGGGTGCTGGGGAGCTACAACGTGGGGTCGGTATTCAAGCTGGCAGCGGCGTGCGCGGCGGCCGAATCGGGCGAAACGGAGATGGTCGTCGAATGCGCCGGAACGATGACGTACGGCGGGCGGTCGTTCCAATGCATCGGCGGGACGGCGCACGGCACGGTCGATTTGTCGCGCGGGATTGCGGTGTCGTGCAATTGCTATTTTATTCAGCTGCTGGATCGCATCGGTGCGGAGCCGGTGTACCGGCTGGCGCAGAAGATGGGATTCGGGCAGAATCTGTGGCTGACGAGCAATTTGGTGTCCGGCGGGGTGATGCCGTCGCTGACAGACCTCAGCGCCCCGGCAGCGCGGGCGAATTTTTCGTTCGGACAGGGGGAACTGCTGGCGTCGCCGGTGCAGGTGGCGTCGATGGTGCAGTGCATTGCGAACGACGGGTATCGGATTGCGCCTAGCCTGGTGGAATACACCGTCCGCAGCGACGGGGTGCGGACGGCTGCGGCGGAAAACGCGGCGGAACGGGTGATTTCCGCGCGGTCGGCGGCGATGGTGCGCAGCTATATGGTTGCGGCGGTGGCGTCCGGTACGGCGACGCGCGCCTGCCCGTCCGCCGGCGGTGCGGGCGCGAAAACGGCGACCGCCGAGACCGGATGGATTCAGGACGGCGAAGCGGTGATTCAGGCGTGGTGCGCCGGGTTCGTTCCGGCGGAATCGCCGCAGTATGTGATCGTCGTATTCGCGGAGAACGGCCGATCGGGCAGCGCGAAGTGCGCGCCGGTGTTTCGTCAGGTTGCGGACGGGATTTGGGATGTGGTGAATCGGATGGATTAGGCGGGCTGCGGTTCGCGCAGCAGAAGCTGCTGAATTTCCGCCGGATTCACGGCGCGCGGAGCAATCCCGCGGCGCACGGCGATGGCGGCGGCCGTCCCGCACGCTTCGCCGATTCCGACGCAGATGGGCATTACCCGGAAGCTGGAATGCGCCAGGTGCGTTCCGGAGATGTTCCGGCCGCTCAGCAGCAGGCCGTCGATCTGCTGCGGCACCAAGCAGCCGTACGGGATGGTGCAGCCGTCCGGCTGCGGGAAGCGATGCTGTACGCCGGTTTTGTCCAGGCTGGGGCCGGTGAGGTTGTGAACGTCGAACCCGAAATGCGCGCCGCGCACGACCCAATCGTCGAACTGCCGGGCGGACAGGATGTCCGACTCCGTCAGCTGCTTCATCCCGACGAAATGCCGGGTTTCGCGGATACCGACCATCGACGCGGCGCTGACCACATAGCAATGCGCGTACCCCGGTACATAGGCGCGCAGAAAATCGACGATGGGGGTCAGCTGCGACCGGCAGACCTGCTCGGCGCGGGGAAGGACGGGTTTGGATGGAGATTGACCGCGGCGATATTTGCCGTTATCTGGATTTTTTGCGGGACGAACCGGGTTACTGCATTACGCTGCACGGCGAACCGGCGGAATGGCCGGAGTTTGTGCGGTACAATTTTCACCCGAATCCGTACTGTCACTATGTGAAAACTGTGTGCGAATGCTGGTCGGAATGCATTGCGCGCCAGCGGAAGGTGACGGCGGCGTGCCGGGACGGGGCTTTTTTTCGGGATCTGCTATGCCGGGGTGGGCGAGTATGTGTATCCGTTGACGGCGGACGGGGTGCAGATCGGGTTTTTGTCGGTCAGCGGATATTTGGGGCACGACGAATCGACGGCACGCGAAAAGGCCGCGCATTTTGCGCGGCGGTACCATGCGCCTGCGGCGGCGATTGGCCGGATGCGGACGAAGTATCTGCGGCCTGCGCCGCCGCAGGAGACGGTGGACGCCGTAGTTCGGCCGCTGTGCCATATGCTTGCGGCGTACGCGCAGCAGCGGAGAATCTGCCCGCGCGGCGACGACCTGTACACGCAGGCGCTGCGGTATATCACCGTGCACCATCACGAACGGCTGACGATGCGGAGTGGCTGCTGAAACAATCGGAATTTTCCGTTACGGAAATTTCCGACTCCCTGGGATTTTGCAGCCCGGCGTATTTTTCGACGGTGTTCAAAAAAGCGTATGGCGTTTCGCCGCATGGGCGGACAAGGCGCGCACACGGGGAACCGGCGCACGAATAAAAAAGACCGGGTCGGACGCAAGCAGCGTTCGGCCCGGTTGGCGTTTGGGGTTATTTGCGGATCATGCCCAGCTGATCCATCCAGTAAAGGATGTGCGAGGCGAATCCGTGGTTGCAGCTGGCGGTGGGGGTCATATTTTCCCACAGAGTGCCGGTGCGGGCGGCCATTTCGGCAAAGTAGCCGCCGACTTCGCGCAGCAGCTGGTCGCCGCGGCCGTTGCGCATCAGCAGATCCAGCCGGAGGTAGTTGCCGATGAAGGCGTTGGCGGGGGCGATCTCCGGGTATGCGCCGCGCGATGCGCGGTCGGGGCCGAAGTCGCGGCACAGCGTGTCCCACAGCGGGGCATCCTGCGCGGGGGTTGCGACGTCGAAGAAAAATGCGTAATACTGGCACGCTTCGGTGCGGTGGTCGGTCGGGACGAGCTGCCCGTCCTGCCGTACGGCATTGTCGCAGAAGAAGCCGCTGCCGGTGCGCGCCATGGTGCGGATGGTCTGCGCCAGCGTGTCCGCTTCGGCGGAGAACGATGCGGCGCGGTCGGGGAGCAGCGCGGCCATCGCGCGCTTGTAGCCGGCGTACAGCATATTGGAGGGGAAATTGACGTCCTGCAAGTAGTCGTTGGCTTTCGACCATTCGACGAACACCCAGCCGTCCAGGTGTTCCAGCAGGCCGAATTCGTTTTCGTACCGGCGGAGGTAGCGGTCGAGCGCCGTCAGTTTGGGCACGGCCTGCGCCGCCAATGCGGTATCGCCGCTGCGGGTCACATATTCGCGCAGCTCCAGCACGTACCACATCATCCAGTTGGGGATGAAGGAGCCGTTGTAAAAGTCGCTGGGGTAGCACATCGGCAGCACGCCGCGCGGCAGGCAGCGGAATGAATCCGGCAGGAGAAAGTTTTCGAGGAAGGCACGTTCCACGTCCGACCGGCCGGTCAGCGCGAACTCGACGCGTCCGGTGAAAAAGCCGTCGCACAGCCATCCGGCGCGCTCACGGGACGGGCAGTCCATGAAAATATCCACGGCGTTGGCGGCGAACGTTTCGCGCGCGGCGTCAAAAATCGGGCGCAGCGATGCAGGACCGGTGAATTGCACGGGGTATTTTTTCAGCGGGAACGCGATTTTGCGCATGGTCAGGTTCCGGATGGTCACGTCGCCGCGCGCGATGATGCGCAGGTAGCGCAGCGTATACGGCTCGGCGCAGACGAAGTGATAAGATCCGTTCAGGTGGCGGTAAGTGACCAGCGCCGAAGTGCTGAACCGCAGCGCGTTGACTGCGCCGTGATCGAGCAGCTCGTCAAACGCCAGCATCAGGGTGTCGCATTGGCCTTCCGCGTCGAACTCAAAGATTCCGGCGTAGTCCCGGCCAAAGTCGAAGTCGATGTAGGTATTGGCCGCGATTGCGTACATGCCGTCCGCAGGGGCGTCCATCGGGGCGGGGACGGCGCAGTCCGTGTCCTCATACACGACGTACGAGGCGTAGTCCAGCGCGTCGGGGCGGAAGCCTTTGAGCCGGGGGCCGATGTTCTGCAAATAGCGGTTCTGGTAGTGCGACGATTTCGGGGCGTCGGTCACGCGGCCGCACTGGAAGGCGTGCGCGGGCAGCACTTCGTAGTCGCCGTAGGGGACGCTGCGCGGCAGGAATACTTTGGGCTGCGTTTCGGCAATCACGCATTCCGCGCCGTAGCCGCCGGTTTCGCATGCAAAGTCTCCGGCGGTCAGGTCATAGGATTCGACGAATGTCCGCTGGAACGAAAACCGCTGCACTTTTTGGATGCGGGCGGTACACACGGAGGCGCGGAAGCCGTGCAGCGGTTCCGCCGTATAGGCCAGCACGCGGTCACCGTCGCGAATCTCTGCGCAGCAGAACGACGGCTGGTCGAGGTAGGAAAAGCTGTTGCAGTTGTACCCTGCGACGCGGATGGCGATGGTATTGGCGCCGGGGCGCAGGTGCGCGCCGAGCGGCAGTGCGTCTGCCCGGTAGTATCCATGCGCGCAGCGCTGCGGTCCGTGCGCGATCAGCCGTCCGTTGACGGTCACAATGTAGGACGACGCACCGGCGACGTACAGCACGGCATTTGCGGCCGCGCCGTCCAGATCGGCGCAAAAGGTCAGGGTGCGGTTCATGGTGGTTTCTTCGCCGCGCTGCCAGACGGGTTTGGCGGCTAGGAAGAGCGGGGCGGAAGTGGAAGCAGACATGGGAAAGACTCCTTTCGGGTTTTAATTTTAATTAGACCTGTTCGATAACTTCCAAGATGGTAGAAAAAGACACAAATGAGGAGTATACCTGAGAAAGGTGAAAAGAAAGGGATAACGCAAAAAGGATCACCAGACTCAAGGAAGAAGAATTTCAAAGGATATATAAAGGATCTTTTTGATTGACGGCGATCCTCGCGCGAATACGTCCGATTTGTAAAATTCAAATGATGGCGCAGGCAGAGTGAAAACTTTTTGAATCGACGAACTTGTAAACCATGTGCCTTCACATTTTGTAAACCATGTTGCGCTTGACACCCAGTCCGACCATACGCTTGACCTCTGCAATATACGCCGTATGGACTTTGAAGCCGTACTTCTCCTGCACATACTCCTGAATACGCTTATAGGTCGGATGCTCCTTGACCTCGCCGGTTTCCACTTCCATTCTGACCTCAACCGTCAGTGGATTTGTTTCCTGTGACAAGAGGACAACCGTCTCAATATGGCACGAGAAAACAGTATTGATGTCAGATTTCTACCATCGTTTGCGGAAACAAATCGACTGACTGCCTTTGTCTAAGATAACATTCATAGTCCTTGGAAACACATCAATCTGAAATCAGATTACTTTTGCCAAGATTGCATTTTGAACATAGGGTTTGTAGGTTTTCAATCACTGTTTCGCCACCCTTGGACCAAGGGACAATATGATCCACATGAAGTTCAACAGATGGATCTTTTGCTGGAGATGCACCGCAAGCACAACATTTAAAATTGTCACGATTTAACACCTTAAATCTCAAGCGAGTATTGATATTTCTTGATGTGCAATGTTTTGGCAGAGTTACTACATCATTTACTTTCGCTAATTTATCGTTTGTATTATTTCTGATAGTGTCAAGCCCAGAAGCACATGGCTCATATTCACTATCTGTAGCGTTTATATACTCTACAAATGCCTCTAATGCTCTGCGCCATCCTCCAAATCTTCTTTTGAATGTATCAATAGAATAATTACAGATTCCTGTTTTAATTATATCGGTCGAAGTCGGTTGCCGCCCTAATAATCGCCATATCCGTTCAATTTCGTCAAAGCACTCCTGCTCCGTTATTTTATCTTTATTGAATCCCGTGGATTCTAACCCAGCATTTATAAGTGCAGTATTCCATTTCCCAAACCTTGTGATAATGTGTTCCGCAGAGTATTTTCCGTATTTTTTATACTCGCCATATGGTACAGTCCTTAAATTCAGACTATTTGCTACACGTTGCAAATCACGATAATACTCATCATCAGAAATCGATTTTAATTCAGATGAAGTCCTTTCATTTCGCAGTCCTGCTAACAACAAAGCATTTTTCCATGTACCAAAATGCGCCTGGATTGCAGTCTGAGAATACCTGCCATATAACTTATATGTAGAAAGGGAAATATAGTCTTTGCCCAGTCGGTTAGCCGTTTCTATTATATCAGTTAGTATTTCATCATCGGTTAGTTGTGATTTATACTCGTTAAGATCAAATTTCATTTTATCCCCCCCCTTGACATCAATACCACCGTCTCCACGTGGCACGTCCTCGGAAACATATCCACCGGCACCGCCGCCCGCGCCGCATACCCCAGCGTGCCGAACAGTTTCAAATCGCGCGCCAGCGTCGCCGGGTCGCACGAAACGTATACCACCCGCGCCGGGCAAAGCCGCTGCGTGATGATCCGGATCACTTCTTCGCTGCACCCCTTGCGCGGCGGATCGACCACCACCACGTCCGGCCGGATCCCGCGCGCCGCAAGCCGGTCGGCGGCGTCCGCAGCATCGCCGCAGAAGAACTCCGCGTGCGCAATCCCATTGCGCTGCGCATTGCGGCGCGCATCCGCCACCGCCTGCGGCACAATTTCCGCACCGATCAGCCGCCCGGCGCGGTTCGCCATCGACAGGCCGATCGTGCCCGTTCCGCAGTACAAATCGAGCAGCGTTTCGTGCCCGGTCAGCGCCGCGAATTCCGCGGCCTGCGCATACAGCCGCTCCGTCTGATCGTGATTCACCTGGTAAAACGACAGCGGCGAGATCGAAAATTCCAGCCCGCACAGCCGGTCCAAAATGGCATCGTCGCCCCATATCGTGCGGCACTCCGTCCCCCAAATCACATTCGTGCGGGCGCGGTTGACATTCAATACCACGCTCGTCACCCGCGGCTCCGCTGCCCGCACCAACGCCGTCAGTCGCTCCTCGCACGGCAGCGCATCGCCGTTGGCCACCACGCACACCATATGCGCCCCGGTGGCCGCCGCCTGCCGGATGCACAAATGCCGCAGCAATCCGCTGTGCGTCTCTTCGTCGTACGGCGCAGCGCCGGTTTCCGTCGCCCACTGCAAAAACGCTCGGACGATTCCGGCAAACGATTCCGGTTGCAGCCGGCAGTCGCCGCACGGAACAATCCGATGGCTGTGCGGCGCAAAAAAGCCGACCTGCACCGATCCGTCCGCGCCGCGCCCGACAGGCAGCTGCGCCTTGTTGCGGTAATGATCCGGCTGCGGCGCACCGATAATCGGCCGCACCGGCAATTCCGTCAGTCCGCCGATGCGTGCCAGCGCGTCCGCGACTTTCTGCTGCTTAATCCGCAGTTCCGCATCGTACGAAATATGCCGGTACACGCACCCGCCGCACGGAACCGCCACCGCACAGTCCGGCGGGATTCGATCGGCCGACGGTTGCAAAATCGCTTCCACCCGGCCGACGGCATAGCGCTTTTCGACTTTAATCAGCTTCACCCGCAGCACATCGCCGACCGCCGTCCCCGGTACGAACACGGCCAGCCCGTCTGCACGTCCCACGCCGCTGCCTTCGGCCGTCATCCCGGTGATTTCCAGCTCGGTGCAATCATTTTTCCGCCATGCCATCGTCCAAACCCTCCTTTGCCTGCGCCGCGCGGAACTGCGCCCGCTCGTCGCACAATGCCCGGTACAGCTGCGCCCATGTCCAGTCCTGGTTGGTGTCCGTCCGCACCGCTTTCAGCATCGGCAGCGGGCGCAGCAGCGCCAGTGCGCGATTCATCTGCCGCGTGTCCAGCCCGGCCAGCACGGCCACCGGTTCCGGAATCGGTTCCGCATCGCCCGCGCCGCCCAGCCGCCCTGCGCAGCAATCCGCAATCGTCCTTCCAATGTCCGCTTCGCCGCACTGCACGACCGGGAATCCGTCCCGGCGCAGCGTTTCCGTAATCCCATCCGCTTCCGCCTGCATCGCCGCCGGCGCATACAGCAAAATCTGTCCGCGTGAAATCCGTACTTTCATGAATGCGCTCCTTCTTCCACCGGTTCTGCCCGCAGCCGATCCACCGCGGCGCGGTATTCGTCCCGGCTCAAAAAACTGTTGATCGCGTGCAGCATCCCGTTTGTTGTCATATTTTCCGGCAATTGCAGCATCCGCAGCATCCGCTGCCGCAGCGCGGCACTCCCCGGCCCGCCGGACAGTCCGTCCGCATACAAATCCGCTTTCGTCACCGGATCGCGGTGCACCGGCGCATCCGTACCCACACCGGCGCGGCGCAGCGCCGTCCGCAGTACTTCCGTCTCCATGCCCTCCACGCCGAGCTTGCCCTCGCGGGACGGTCGGGTCTTGCGCCTTTCTTTGCCCAGCACATCCGGGATATATGCGTGCCGAATCTGTTCCGGCGGCACCAGACCGTTCAGAAAATTGCGGATCACAAACCCGGCGCCGTCGCTGTCCGTCAGCACCAGTATGCCGCGCACCGCCGCCAATTGGCGGATCAGCCGCTGCTTGTCCGGATCCGCGAATATGCGGAACCCGTCCGTTTGCAGGATATACCCGTCCACCAGCGATTCCAGCCGAATCTTGTCGTATTTTCCCTCCACGAGGATCACCTCGCGCACCGGAATCTTCTCCGCCATTCGCTCACCTCCCCGACCGGTCGCCGTAAATCTGCATCAATTCCGCCATCATTTTTTCCAGCACCACGCGCGACGGCGTGCGGCTGCCTTTGAGCGCTGCATCGGCGTCCGCCAGTGCATCCAGGCACCGGCGCAGCTGTGCCAGCGTGTACCGCTGGCAATCGCGCGCCGCGTTGCGCAGCTTGAATTCCATCCGTCCGTAATCGAACACCGGCCCCAGCGCCATCGCGCTTTCGCCGCTGTCCGCAGCCGCCCGCGCGCGGTACAAATCCACATACGCCGACGCAATCGCGCCCAGCAGCATCACCGGCTCTTCGCGCTGGAACAGCAGCGTGTCCAGCTGGCGGTACGCGTCGTCGAATGCGCCGCTCACCAGCGCGGCGGCCATTTTATACGCCGCCGTTTCCGGCATCACGCACGCTACCGCCTCGATCGCCGCACGGTCGATCGGCCCGCCGTCCGTCCACGCGCACAGCTTATCCAGCTCGTTTTGCAGCAGCGCCCAATCGCGGCCGCACTGCGCAATCAGCAGCCGTGCAGCAGCCGCATCCATCGCGCAGCCGTTTTTCTGCGCGTACGCCGTCATATAGCGCACCAATTCCGATTCGCTCCGCTGCGGCAGTTCCAGCACGTCGCCCGCCGCCCCGGCGGCTTTCAGAAACGCTTTCCACTTGGCCGGTTTTTTCGGATTCATCGTCACCGACGCCATCCGGAAAATCAGCGTGCAGTAGTCGGGCAATTCGCCCAGCAGCTGCGCCATTTTTTTGGTTTCGGCCGCATTGGCCGCGTCCGGGTCGTAATTGTACACCACCACGCAGCTGCGCGTGTCCATCATCGGCAGCGCTTCCACTGCCTCTGCAATTGCATCCGCGCCCACATCGCCGCTCAGGTGATGCAGATTAAAATCCGGAAACTGCGTCGGGGCCGCTTTCTGTTCCAGCTGCGAAGCATACCGCGCCACCAGCGCCGATTCCGCGCCGTATATCACATATACGCGCGAAAACGTCCCCGATTTCAGATGCTTGCGAAACACCTCTTCCGTCAACTGCGCCATACGCGTACTCCTTTCTCGTCCAGCGGCACGCGAACCGTGCCGTTCTGCGCCGTAGTGAACACCGTTCCGCACGCGGGAACCAACCGGCTCAGCCGCTGCAATTCCGTCCACCCGGCGCACGACAGGATTGTTGCCTGCGCCCGAATCGTCTCCGCGCCGTCCGGCGCCTCCGAAGTCACCCACACGGCGGGCGCAACCATCGAAACCGGCAAATCGGCCGCGTCTGCCGTCCCGTACGCCACCAGCACCGGCCCAATCCGAACCCATCCGCCGTCGCTTCCCGGAAAAATCCGGCGCATTTCTGCCGGACGTGCCCATTCCACGATCGGACGAACGGCGCACGCATCGTCCACGCGGCGCAGGGCATCCGGGCAGTCCGCCCCGGCATAGTAAATCCGCCGCACGCCGTGTGCGCGTGCCAGCGCCGCAGCGGTGCGCGCCGGAACTTCCGCGTCCGCCGACAAAATCAGCACCTCGTCGATCGAAACGCCGGAAAACGCGCGGCACACATTGCGTTCCAGCGAGGCGGACGTCCCGTCCAGCAGCAGGATTCTCCGGCCGCCCGTCGCAACGCACACCGCCAACCCGTCGCCGCATCGGACGGCCGTCAATTCTTCGCGCGGCCGAACGCCGGACCACACCGGGATCGCCAGCAGTACGGCGCAGCAAATAGCCGCAATCCGCCGGGCCTTGCGGGACGCGCCGCATATCAGCAGCACCCCGGCAACCGCCAGCACCAGCGCCGCCCACGCCGTCAGCAGCCCGTCGGGATCCGTCAGCATCGGGCAGCGGCTGCCCACCGATGTTCCGAACCGCAGCAGCCGGGCCATCTGTCCGGCGCACCATGCTGCCGGGCGAGCCAATGCCGTCCAACCCAGTGCGCCGAATCCGGCCGCGCACGCCCCGCCGATCAGCAAAATCTGCGCCGGGATGGCCACCAGCAAATTCATCCCCACCCCGATCACCGACCACTCGCCGAAAGCCATCGCCGTCAGCGGCGCCGTGGCTGCCGTGGCCGCCGCCGATACGGCGCACGCCGCAATCACCGCGTGCGCCCGGCCGTGCTGCGCCCATGCCGGCAGCCACGACACGATCCACGCCGTCCACTTCGGCGACCAATACAAAATTCCGGCCGTCGAAAGGAACGACAGCTGCACCCCGATGTTCCCGGCGCACATCGGCTGCGCCGCCAGCAACACCATCGCCGCCGCGCCGAGCGAATTGATCGGATCCGGCACGCGAATCAGCACGATCCCGACCAGATAAATCAGCATCGTGGTTCCGGCGCGAATACCGGAACCATTGAAGCCCGTGAGCGCCATCACCAAAACCGTCGCCGGAATGCACAGCGCCGCCGCCACCCGGCGTACCCGCAGCACGCCGGTCAGCAGCTGCATCAGCCCGCCGATCAGGTACGACAAATGCAGCCCGGACACCACCAGCAGCGCGCTCAGTCCGCACCGCCGAAACGCCGTCTGCGTTTCAACCGACAGCGACTGCCGGTCGCCGAGCACCATCGCGTCGATGATCCCGGCCTCCGCCTCCGGCAGCATTGTCCGGACGGCGCGCTGCATCGCCGCCCGGGCGTCGGAGATAAACGCCGTCCACGGCCGCTGTTCCGGCGTCGATACCGACGCGTCGTACGCCGTTGCCGCGCCGGTCACATAAATCCCCATTGACTCATAGTGCCCGCGCGCCGTCAGCCCGAACCCGTCCCGCGGTGCCGTCAGCCGCACGTGCCGCAGCGTCACCTGATCGTACGGCGCGGCGTCAATCGGCGCAGACAGGTAAATCCGCAGCTTCTGCCGTTCGGCAAGCGTCCGGCCGTCTGCCGATACAATCCGCGCATCCCGCACCGTCAGATATACGCCGTCCGATGCGTTCTGATCCGCGACCGTCCCAATCACTTCCGCGGTCATGCCGTCCAGCGCACGCACCGGTTCCACTTTCACCCACTGCATTCCGCCGGTCAGCAGCATCACCACACCGGCTGCCAAAGCCGCCGTGCGCAGTGCCGGTACCGACCGCTGCAGCAGCAAAATCATGCCGACGCCCAGCAGCGCCGCCCCGGCAATCAATGAAAAAGAGGGATGGAGCCACATCGCGAGGCACTGCGCAATCATTCCGGAAAATCCGATGACTGCCAATGGCCGCTTCATGTCCAATCCCCCTTCGGTTTTCGCGATTTTGCCGCTTACTTAAAGAACAGCGGCAGCTTTTCCAGGAAGATGATGTCGTCCCGGTCGGCCGCGTCGCCTTCCGCCAGCACCGCCGCACGGCCGACGATGTTGCCGCCCGCCGCTTCCACCAGCTTTTCCACCGCAGTCAGCGATTCGCCGGTGCTGATCACGTCGTCCGCAATTAACACGCGCTTGCCGCGAATCTGCGCCACTTCTTCTTCCGACAGATACAGGTGCTGCAAATGGTCGGTCGTGATCGACTGCACCTCCACCCCCAGCGGGTTGGTCATATACAGCTTCGTGCCTTTGCGCGCCACAAAGTAGTGACGGCAGCCCTGGCGCGCCATCTCGTACCCCAGCGGAATTCCTTTGGCCTCCGCCGTCACAACGCAGTCGTGCGCCGGGCACTTTTCCAGCAGTGCCGCCGCCGCCTTCTCCGTAATCTCGACGTCGCCGAACATCACGAACGCCGCGATATCCAAGTGTTCGTTCACTTCGCACAGCGGCAGCTTGCGCGTGCAGCCTGCGATGGTCATTTCATGAAATTTCTGCATGATCTTCGTATGATCCTTTCCAAAAATAAGTCGATGAATTCATCCGGACGCGTCAGCCCGGCGGCCATGTGAAGTCCCGGCCGCCCAGCAGGTGAAAATGCAGGTGCGGAACGCTTTGCCCCGCCGCCGCGCCGGTGTTGGACACCACGCGGAATCCGTCGCGCAGCCCCAGCTCCGCCGCCAGCTTCGCCGCCACTTCAAAGATATGCGCCACCACGGCGCTGTTTTCCGGCGTGATCGCCGCAACCGACTGAATGTGCGCTTTCGGGATAATCAGCACATGAACCGGCGCCTGCGGGTCCAAATCGTAGAACGCAACCACCTGATCGTCCTCGTACGCTTTGCGGGATGGGATCTCTCCTGCCGCAATTTTACAGAAAATGCAATCCATGTTTGCCGTCCTCCTTTCCAATGAGTCGTTCATATCCAAACGTTTTCAGGAATTATTTCAGCATCGCCGCCACAATGGATTCCACCTGCGTGAGCGCCGCCGGGATCCGGCTCAGATCCTTGGCGCCGGCCGTCGCGCTGTCCGGCCGTCCGCCGCCGTTGCCGCCCGCCAGCTTCGCCGTTTCGCGCACGATATTGCCTGCATGCGCACCGGCTGCCTGGGCGCGTTTGCCCACCGACGACGCAATCACCGCTTTGCCGCCGGCTGTCCCGACGATCACCGCGACAATATCGTCCGCCCGGTCGCGCACCTGGTCGCACATTGACCGCACTTCGTCCGCGCCTGCGCCGTCCAGCTGCGCCGTCAGTACGCGTACCGCACCAACCTGCTTTGCCCCGGCCATCAGCTCGTCCATATGCGACGCCGCCAGCTTCTGTTTCAGCGATTCGTTCTCTTTTTCTTTGGCTTTCAGCTCCGCCATCACCTGCGCCGCACGGTGCGTCAGCTCGGCGGCATTTCCGGCTTTCAGCGCGGCTGCCGCTTCGTCCAGCTGCGCCAGCGCATGGTCGAGCATCGCGCTGACGCCCGTCCCGGTCACGGCTTCAATCCGGCGGACACCGGCCGCCACAGAGGATTCACTGCAAATCTTGAACAGTCCCAGCTTCGCCGTGTTGTCCATGTGCGTGCCGCCGCAGAATTCGACCGACAGATCGCCTGCGCGCACCACGCGCACCACGTCGCCGTATTTTTCGCCGAACAGCGCCATTGCACCGAGTTTTTTTGCTTCTTCAATCGGCATCTCCGTCATCGTGACCGGCAGGCCCTTGAAGATTTCGGCATTGACCGTGCGTTCCACCGCTTTCAGCTCGTCCGCCGTCAGCGCAGAGAAATGCGTGAAGTCGAAGCGCAGCCGCTCGTCCGTCACCAGCTGACCGGCCTGTTCCACATGCGTGCCCAGCACCCGGCGCAGCGCGGCTTGCAGCAGATGCGCCGCCGTGTGGTTGCGCATAATCGCCGCGCGGCGGTCTGCATCCACCGCGGCCGTCACCGTCTGGTCGAGGTTCAGCTCGCCTTCCTCGATCACCGCCGTGTGCACATACACGCCGGTCGCCGTCTTGGTCGTGTTTTTGACCGCAATCCGCAGCCCGTCGGCCGTCAGCACGCCGGTGTCGCCGATCTGGCCGCCGCTTTCGCCGTAAAACACCGTCTGATCCAGCGCAATCTGCACCTCGGCGCGCGCACGCGCCACGCTGACCGGCTCGCCGTTGTCCAGAATCATGCACACCTTCGCCGGGCATTCCAGCGCGGTGTAGCCCAGGAATTTCGTCGCGGGCAGTTCATCCATCGCAGAGCCTTCGTCCGCCCACGCATCGGTGTCGGACTTTTTGCGCGCCGCGCGGGCGCGATCCTTCTGCGCTTTCATGCATTCGCGGAACCGATCCTCGTCCACCGTCATCCCGCGCTCCGCCAGAATCTCGCGGGTCAGATCCAGCGGGAAACCGTAGGTGTCGTTCAGCTTGAACGCATCGTCGCCGGACAGCACGCCGCCTTCGGTCTTCGATTCCATATCGTTCAGCACCGCCAACCCCTGGTCGATGGTGCGGTTGAAGTTTTCTTCCTCCACAGAGATCAGCTTTTTGATATAATCGCGTTTTTCGAGCAGCTCGGGGTACGCCGGCTGATTTTCGTGAATCACGGTGTCCACCAGGTCGGCCAGGAACGTCTGTTTCATCCCGAGCAGCCGGCCGTGACGCGCCGCGCGGCGCAGCAGCCGCCGCAGCACATATCCGCGCCCTTCGTTGGACGGCATCACGCCGTCGGCGATCATAAAGCAGGTGGAGCGGATGTGGTCGGTAATCACGCGCAGCGAAATATCGGTTTTGTCGCTCGCGCCGTACGCCACGCCGGTCAGTTCGCTCACACGCTTCACAATGTTCTGCACGGTATCGACCAGGAACATATTGTCCACGCCCTGCATCACGCACGCCAGCCGTTCCAGCCCCATGCCGGTATCGATATTTTTCTGCGCCAAATCGGTGTAGTGTCCCTGCCCGTCGTTGTTAAACTGGGAGAACACGTTGTTCCAAATCTCCACGTACCGGTCGCAGTCGCACCCCACGCCGCAGGTCGGCTTGCCGCATCCGTATTGTTCCCCGCGGTCGAAGTAAATCTCCGAGCAGGGGCCGCACGGGCCGGAACCGTGCTCCCAGAAGTTATCTTCCTTGCCCAGCCGCTTCATGTGGTCGGGCGCAACGCCGACTTCCTTCGTCCAAATATCGTACGCTTCGTCGTCGTTTTCGTACACGGAGCAGTAAATCTTCTCTTTCGGCATTTTCAGCACGTCGGTGAAAAATTCCCACGACCAGTGGATCGCTTCGCGCTTGAAGTAGTCGCCGAACGAAAAGTTGCCCAGCATCTCAAAGTATGTGCCGTGGCGCGCCGTAATGCCCACGCGCTCAATGTCCGGCGTACGGATGCATTTCTGGCACGTCGTGACGCGTTTGCACGGCGGGGTGACTTCGCCGGTGAAATACTTTTTCATCGGCGCCATCCCGGAGTTAATCAGCAGCAGGCTTTTGTCGTTTTGCGGGATCAGCGAAAAGCTTTTGAGCCGCAGGTGTCCTTTCGACTCAAAAAACGACAAATATTTCTCTCTCAGTTCGTTCAGACCGGTCCATTCCATATCCAGAAGAACCCCTTTCATCGTAAGATTTCGCAGCGCGGCGGTGCAGTCGGCGCAAAAAAATATGGACCTCTCCGTCTCGATTCATGGGACGAAAAAATCCGTGGTACCACCCAAATTGCAAGCCGAACCCCGGCGTGCCGCTTCTGATTCCTTAACGCGGAAAACTTCGCCCCCGCTCGGCACGGAGGAGCTCCGGGGCGGCATCGCGGTCCGAACAGCTCCGCGCAGACGTTTCAGCCCCGGCGTCTGCTCTCTGTCCCGGATTCGGGCGCAATTTCCCCATCATCGCATTCTGCTATTACGGTTTCTATTATAAACGAATCGTGCGCGATTGTCAATGCGTAAACGGGAAGTCGATGCGAAATTTTTTCGGATTGTTCATCTGATTTTCGGCAATTCCGAAAAAAGCAATTGACAGACGGCGATGCGCGGCGGTATAATGTTCCTGAGACAATTCAAATCGCAAAAGGAGCAAAAAACATGAAAGTCTTTCTAATGATGGGGCAATCCAACATGGCCGGGCGGGGCGACCCGGCAGACGTCGCGCCGCTGCCGAGCACGCACGCATTCGTGCTGCGCTGCGGCCGCTGGCAGCCGATGACGGAGCCGCTGAACATCGACCGGCCGATCAAATTTTCCGGCAAAATGGGCACGAACAGCGGCATCGGCCCGGCGGCATCGTTCGCCGCAGCGTATGCGGCGCAGTACCATGAGGACATCGGCCTGGTGCCGTGCGCCGACGGCGGCACGTCGCTGGCGGAATGGGCGGTGGACGGACAGCTGTTTCTCCACGCGTACTACATGGCCAGGCTGGCCGCGAACGTCGGCGATCTGACGGGCATCCTGTGGCACCAGGGCGAAGCCGAATCCGGCGACCCGACGCTGGCGCACAGCTACGAATCGCGATTCCTGCACATCATGACGGAATTTCAGTCCCGGCTGGGCGTTTCGCTGGACATTGTCGTCGGCGAGCTGGGGCGGTTTTTCACTGCGCCGTATGCAGCGGACGTCAACCGCGCGCTGCATCACCTGGCCGACACGCACGACCGCATCGCCATCGCTTCGTCCGAAGGCCTGACCGACCGCGGCGACGCCGTCCACTTCACCGCACAGTCCCAGCGCGAATTCGGCCGTCGCTACTTTGAAGCATGGAAGAGAGTTAGAGATTTAGACAACAGACCTGTTCGATAACCTCTAAGAGGGTGGAAAAATACACAAATAAGGAATAAACTTGAGAAGGGTGAAAAGAAACGGATAACGCAAAAAGGATCACCAGACTCAAGGACGAAGAATTTCAAAGGATATTTGGCGTAAAGAAGAAACCGATCATTGTCTGCGAGAGAGAAAGCGAGAGATTTCCCCTATGAAACGGAATACGAAACGGCTGCTCCCAATGATCCTTGTTTTTACGATCATTGCGGCGGCCTATTCCTGCCGGATGCTTGCCATGTTCGACATCGGCGGTGTTTGCATAAACTATATCCGTGCGCTGCTTTATTTGCTGCTGTTTGCCCTGTGGGGCTTTTCCCTCGACCGGCGCATTATACAGAAGCAGGCGCTGCACTGCCTGCGTCTGACGGCGGCGCTGATGCTGGTATGGCTTGTTTTGCGTACGCTGAAATATGAGTTTGTCACCGACCTGACAGTAGCACGGTACATTTGGTATCTTTACTATCTACCAATGCTTTTCATCCCGTTGCTTGGGGTGTACATTGCTTTATCTCTCGGAAGATCGGAGGAATTCCGCCTGACCGGAAGGAAGGGCGCTTTGGCAATCATTCCGGCTGTGCTGTTTTTGCTGGTAATCACCAACGACCTGCACCAGCAGATGTTTGCATTCGACAGCGGTGTGCCGGGTGTGCCGGACAATTATAGCTATTTCCACGGCCCGGTTTACTTCTGCTGCCTCGGCTGGATGGTGGTCTGCATGTTTTTTTCACTTACCCTCCTTTTGAAGAAAAGCCGCGTCCCGAGCAGCCAAAAAAAGAAGCTTACACCGTTTGTGATAGGCTGCGCAACGGTTCTGTACGGGATTTTGTATCTGTCGGGACTGCCGGCTGTACGCTGGTGGTTCGGCGATATGAATGTGATGTTTTGCCTTTTATATGCGGCGATTTGTGAAAGCTGTATACGCTGCCGGATGATACAATCCAATACAGGCTATGTCGAACTGTTCGAGGCAGCCACCCTAGCGGCGTGCATTGCGGATCGCAGCGGAAATATCGTTCTCCGTTCCCGGGCTGCGGATGAAGATATGGTTTGCCCGAAAAACGGACTTCAGATCATCCGTCCCGACGGAATACGCATTTCTTCGGCACCGATCAGCGGAGGATATACCGTCTGGCAGGATAATGTGCGCCCGCTGACCGAACTTCGCACAAAGTTAAGCGAAAACAAGGCCAAAATAAAAAACAACAAAGAGAAATTGCAGGAAGCTTATCTCATACAGAAAAAGCTGAATGAGCTGACCGAAAAAAACCGTATTTATGACGAATTGGAGACAAAGTACGGAAAGCAGATAGCCAGGATCGGGCAACTGCTGAAACAATGTGAGGGTGCAGAGCCTGCCGAAACACAAAGCTTGCTGAAAAGAATTCTTCTGCTTGGCACTTACATCAAGCGCGACGCCAATCTGTATTTTCTCAGCCTGGAATATGAGTTTCTGCCGCAGCAGGAGCTCCGGCTGACTGTAGATGAGGCGGTGAGGGTCATGACCGTTTGCGGCACAGAGTGCAGCGTGGTCTATCATACAACAAAACCGATGCTTTCGTCAGAGGTGATGCGCTTGTTCGATCTTTTGAAGACCGTCGCGGAAACAACGATAAACGGGCTGCACTCTCTGTTTATTTCCGTATCCGACAGTGAGATGGATCTGTCGGTGGAATGCGCCGCAGATCTGTCTTTCCTCATCTCTTCGAATGTAACCGTTAAGCAGGAGGACGGATTGTGGCTTATTCGCACGCTGATAGGAGGAGTGAACGGTGCATAGAATGAAACGCTTAGGGTTTAATGCCATCAAAGAGAGCTTTGACCGACTTCCCACTGCCGCATGTTTTTTTGACCGCACGGGTAGTATCGTCCTCTGCAACCGGCAGATGTATCAGTTGAGCCGACAACTGCTTGACAGCGATATGCAGTATTTAGGCGAGGTGGAGGAAGCACTGTCGGCTCCTCAAAATGGTATTGTACAGATTCCGAATGTAGAGAATACCTATCGGTTTCCGGACAAAAAGGTGTGGAGGTTTGAAAAAACCGAGGTCACCGATCGATATGGGGAGAGCTATATACAGCTCACCGCCGCCGATGTTACCGAGCTGCAGCGCGCCTTGGTGCAACTTACCGACGACAGCAGAAAACTGGAGGAGGATTCGGAAAAATTGAAGCAGCTTTCCGATAATGTCGGGGCATTATCGCGGGAAAAGGAGAGACTTGACGCAAAATCTTCCATGCACGACAACCTTGCCGCCTGCATTACACTGACGAAACAGTACATAACAGGAGAATTTGATGGTATTGATGCGGATGTTGTGTGCCGTGAATGGGAGAAAGTTATTACCTTTCGGGCTGGAATCGGTCTGTCGGCAAAGGAAAAACTGCTTGACAGTGCAAAGTCGGGCGGTGTGGCCGTGAGGATAAGAGGTGAAGCCCCGGCGGGCGGTGAGGCGGAGTTGATGTACACCGCCATGCAGGTCTGTTTAACCAACGCGATTCAGCATGCCAATGCGACCGAGGTTTCTGCGAATATTTGGGAAAACGAATACAGCTATACCGTCATGATACGCAATAACGGCAAGCCGCCGGAGAAAAAGATTACAGAGGGCGGTGGTCTTACCAATCTGCGCCGCAGGATAGAAAAATCGGGCGGAAAGATGACAGTACAGAGCTTGCCGGAATTTTCTTTGGTGATTGAGATACCAAAAAATGAAAACCTGGGGGGGAGGATAACCTATGGCTATAAGGAAAATATTGATCGTTGAAGATCAGGCACTGGCGAGAACATATCTGTGCTCCTGCGTGGAGAAGTGCGCAGATTGCGAGGTCGCGGGCACGCTGACACGTGCTGATGCGGCGCTTCGTCGCTGCGGCGAGGGTCACATCGACCTGATTCTCATGGATATATGCACCGAAAGTGACTCGGACGGTCTGGCTGCTGCCGAATCGATTAAAAAGTTCTACCCCAGGATAAAGATCGTTATGGTGACCTCCATGCTGGAGGGACGATTTCTTGACCGGGCAAAAAAGATCGGCGCCGACAGCTTCTGGTATAAGGATTCCCCTTCCGGTGACCTTGTGAGCGTGATTGAAGGCACTCTTTCGGGTAATCGCTTCTGGCCTGACGGTGTTCCGACTGTCCGATTTGGCAAAACGCTTTCCTGTGAACTGTCCGACCGTGAGATGGAGACTCTGCGTCTGCTCTGTGAGGGAAAAACCAATGCCGAAATTGCCGAAAAACTGAGTGTGGCCGAATCCTCGGTGCGAACCTACATTAACCGAATGCTGGAAAAAACAGGTTATACAAACCGTAACCGCCTGATGATTGCAGCCGTCGGCAAACGCATGGTGGTTCCCGGATGCTGGCTGGAAGAACACAAAGAGACCTGATATATATGCAATAAGCGAGATAGTATATGCATTTATATGCATTCGCGCAAAGCCGCCCGGCTTTTTATCAGTCGGGCGGCTTTGCTGTTGTCTGAAGTAAAAAAGATTGTGAATTCATAATTTGTTTACAATCAAAATCTGCATTTGTCCACACTTTTGAGGACAGACAGAACCTTTTTTTCATGATATAATAATGTTGAAAAATAAGATGAAGCAAATTCATGAAGGAAAAGGAGGTATGGTTCGATGAAAAAAATTGTGGTCGATATGCAGAATTTTCTGTTCGCCGATTCCATAGCGGTTGCTTTCAAGAATTCGAACTATGATATCGACGTGGTTCGTGCGGAAACCCCGCAGGATACTGTCGAACTGTGCCGAGTGTACAAACCGTTTGTCCTTGTAATGGAAGTGACCGCCTATACGCCCTGGCTGCTATGTGAAAGGATGAAGCTGCGGGACGAGATAAAGGCGGTGTGCCCGGATTGTAAAATAACCCTCATCGTAGACTCTAATACTGAAAAACAAGCAGCAAAGGACATTCGGGACGCCAAAAAAAGCGGTCTTATCGATCAGTTTTTCTACGGCTCTATGACCGCTGAATATCTGATGGATCAAATTTATGCGATGTAACAGCGACACAAAAAGCGGAGGTGAAGCGCAATGAAAAAAAGAAAATGGCTTAGTTTGCTGCTGGCAGCAGTGATGCTCCTGTCAATGGTGCCGTTCTCGCCGGTGACGGCAAGTGCGGCGGATGGAACGGTGGAGGTTTCCACCTGGGATGAACTGAAAAGAGCGCTGGATTACACGACGAATTGCTCGGTGGTGAAGGTCGTCGCGGACATTGAAACAAAGGCCATGAACGGACACACCGGTCTGCATCAGGACAACATCATCTTCATGACGATGGCCATGGACAAGGTGCTGGATCTGAACGGACACACCGTCAATGCGTATGCGAAATACTATTCGGAGGTTGCGCAGGGGTATCTGTTCAATATCAGCCACAAGGATGCCCGCCTGACCATCCGCGACAGCGTGGGGGGCGGCGCCCTGATCGGCGAGTTTAATCAGGAATTTTACTATCAGTTTATCAATGTGAGTGGAGGCACGCTGGTCATGGAGAGCGGCACGGTCAAGATGCTGTGTCCCTCTAAAGATAATCAGTATACGAAGTGCGCCATCAGCGTATCCGGTACGGCGGTCTTTAACGGCGGCGAGGTGCTGACGCAGGTGACCAGTCCCGGGGGCGAGAGGGAGGAGCGGTATCTTTCCCGCCGGCTGCAAGCCATTCGGGGAGAAAAGGGCGGCAGCGTCACCATCAACGGAGGTACCTTCGACCGGGTGGTTCTGCACAGCGCCCCCACACCGGAGAACCTGGGAAAGTATGAGCTGGTGGTCAACGGCGGATTTTTCCGGCAGTCCATCGCGCTGATCCTGGTCGGCGATGTCTATGCCAGCAATTTCGATCATCTGCCCATGCAGATCAACGATGCGTATTTCATGCGCACCACCGATAAGCTGGACCCGTGCCGTCTGGTGATAGGCGGGAAGATGAAAAACTTTTATGACAGAAACTGGGATTACGACTTACTTTATAACGATATTCCGGGCGCGACCCTGGATGATGCAAAGACTATGATGTGGGGTCTGACGCCGTACCTTATCAGTGAAAACGGCGCGGTCTTCACCGATGTGCACGACGGAAACTGGTATGTGCGGGGCAATATGCGCCGGTCGGTTGAAAACGGCGGGCCGATCATGGCTTTCCAGGGCATGTCGCTGGGTGTTCAGGGCGGCATAGCCAAGGTGATCTCCAACGCCTACGGCGTGAAGGAGGTTCTGCTGGACGGCGAGCCGATGGAATACGGCGAGTGGGGATACAGCGCGCCGCAGGTGGATACCGCCGCGGAGCAGGAGCATCAGGTGAGTTTTGTGATGTATCCGATTTCCCCCATGCTGCGTGTGCTCGGGTACAGCTATTCCAACGAATATTCCACCGGATATATTCGGATATACGTTAGTGACCATACGGGACAGGGCATGGTGCATTATCCCGATGTTCCCGAGTCAGGAGACCAGCCGTTTTCGGTGACTTACTATATTAGTGAATCCGATGTGGATGCACTGACCACCATGGAGCTGCAGTATGACCTGATGCTGGAGACCAACGGGGTAAAGAGGCGGGTTACGACCGGCTACAAGGGCGCAAAGCTGGTGCAGTGGGTGGATCGGACGAAAACCATCGACACCGTCTATCTGAATATCAGCCAGCCTTTGGTGCAGGGGGATTATACCAGCGGCGACATCACTGCGGACGCGAGCGCTCCCTATACCGTCGTGGACAATACGGGTTACTGGGAACACGATGATTGGAGTCTGAACGGAAACAGCCCCGTTCCTGCGGTAGCGGGGGATAAGTACTGGCGCGGCTTCTGGGTGAACATCAAGGCGGACTGCGAGGGCAATTATAAATTCGATAAGAACAACCCGCCGAAAGTCAAGATCCTGGGACTCAACCGGGAATGCGACGAAATAGATGTTCGGGTTAAGAACGACGGAAAATCCCTGTGGGTGGGTCCGTCCTCCCGTCCTTCCGAGCTGATTCAAAACGCTTGGGGAACCGTTACCGGCCTGCGGGCGGGAAGCCTGGTCAGCGGGGTGGAAATCCGGCCGAATGACAACAGCTTCGAGCTGCAGATAAAAGAGATCCAGCGGGTCAAAAACGGCGTTGTTTCCAGCACAAGCCCCAACGATGTGATCGATCCGGATTACAACTATCGGATCAAGGTGGTGGGTGTTGGCAAGCGTGATATGACCTTCAGCAACGGTCCGTGGCTGTACGATTACACATTTCACTATCATCTCAACACGAACGTCAAGCTGCGGATGTACAGTGATACCAACATTGCAGAAAATTATCTTGAAGTGCCGTATGATGCATCCGCCCAGGCATATGTAATAGATTTGGTACCGGAACCGGATGTGATTAATTATGACTATCTGTCTTTGGGCGTGCCACTTCCGTGGGCGGGCGAAAGACCGATATATAACAATAATCTGGTTGCGGGGCTGCCGGGCGGCGTTTCGGTTGTAAGCTATACATGGTATGCTTCTGCTACGGGGGAGCCGATTCAGGCTGATATGACCTTTAACGCAGGCAGAAGATATCACGTAAACGTGATTTTACAGTGCGAAGAGGGCTATTACATAGCTGACGACGAGGAGCTGGATGCTTATGTGAACGGGGAAAAAGCGTATGTAAGCGCGCAGGACGGGGACAGAACAACTCTTACCGTAGGATACTCCGTTCCCGTTGCTTCGGGTGTACGCGGACAGGTGGTGAGCTTCCATGACGACAGCGATGTAACCGTCGCCCTGTTCGTCGGCAGCAGCGCGCAGCCCAAATACACCACAACAGTGCCCGCCGGGGAAAAGAGCGGCAGGAAATATACCGCAGTTTACGACATCCCCGACGTTGCCCCCGGTACCTACACCGTGCAGGTGTCCAAAAAGAATCACGTTGCCCGGACGTATACCGTGACTGTGGGCAGTAATATGGCGACGCTGAATGCCCAGATCCATCTGCTGGGGGACGTGAATCTGGACGGCCGTGTGAATGCCATGGACTGCACGCGTCTGCTCAAGCACGTGAACGAGACCCAGCTGTTGACCGATGCGTATGCGCTGAAGTGCGCCAATGTGAACGGGGACGGCCGTGTGAATGCCATGGACTGCACGCGTCTGCTTAAGCATGTGAACGAGACCCAGCCTCTGTGGTAAGCGCACCTACTATAGTCTTAATGCCGGTATGTCTGTTTCATACGCCTTATGAGAGAGGCACACGGTTTAAGAAATAAAAATGGAGAGCGATCTTCCCGTCCCGATCGCAACTAAGCGAGGCTGCGCCGGGATGTGTATCAAACGCCCCGCAAATTAATGAAAAGGAGCTTGGTCATGAACAAGCGAATTACAACCCTATTCCTTTGTCTCGTTATGGTTGTTGCCATGCTGGCATCTGCGGTGCCTGCATATGCTGAGCCGTCGGCGCATCCGGCGATCACGTTTACAATCAGACCGGACAAAACCACTGCGAAACCCGGCGACACCATCACCTATCAGGCGATTATCGGCCCGGTAGAAAAACTGCAAACAGCGGAATTTAAGCTGGTGATTCCGGATGAACTGGAATATACCGGCGGCAGCAGTCCGGAAGGACTGGCGGCCAAAATGAATGCATTTTCAGCGGAGTACACATCCGGCAGTAAGATCTTTGTTCTTACCGGTACCGGAGAGTATACCAGCACCGAGAATACGCTGCTGGCAACCTTCACCTGCAAGGTGAAGGAGGGCGTAACCGCCGGCGCGAAGCCAGTCGTTAAGGTTATAGAGGAAGAGGGATCCTTCTATTTTGCCGATTCGGAAGAAAAATACTACACAATCAACTATGATCCCAACGACTCTATGGTCACCATCACTGCCGCACCGAAGCCGGCGACCGGTATTTCCCTCAACAAGACCGAGCTGGCGCTCACCGTCGGCGGCATGGAGACGCTGATCGCTGCGGTGGAGCCGGAAGACACGACCGACATGGTGCAGTGGAGTTCCGACAATACGGACGTTGCCACGGTGGACAACACGGGCAAAGTAACTGCAGTAGCCCCGGGCGAAGCGATCATTACCGCAACGGCAGGAACAAAAACGGCAACCTGCACCGTTAAGGTTCAAGCCGCTCCCTGCACTCACGACTCCCTCACCCCCTTCCCGGAGAAGGACTCGAACTGCACGGAAAAAGGCTGGGACGCTTATAAGAAATGCGATCTTTGCGGCAAACTGTTTGATATGAATGACAATCCCATTGCAGAAATTCCGTACAGAGCGCTCAACGACGACCACGATTTCAACACTTCCGAGTGGGGATACAAAGAGGCCGACGGACACGCCCATGTCTGCAACCGCAATGCGGAGCATCATGATACAGTGCAGCCCCATACGCCCGATCATGAGGGTGGAGCGACCTACGAGTACGCTGTGAAATGCACCGAATGCGGTCGTGTGCTTGAGGCCCAGCTGGAAGCAGGCAAAATTCGCATCGAGGTTCCTTTCAAGCTTACTGTGAAGAAGACCGGCGAAATGGATCCCGGCAAAGAAACCTTCAAATTTGTCATCGAAGACTTCTGCGCCCCCGTTGACTTTGTGCTGGTGCAGGATACCATCGATACCAATGGCGAAAAGACCTATGACGGCAAGTTTATCTTCGAGATCCCCGAGAATATGGTGAGGTATCTGGCCGAGGGCTTCGTCATCCGTCAGGTTAAGGGCAATGCTGAGGGCTGGACCTATGACGAGACAAAGTTCTATGCGATGCCGATGTTTGCCGATACCTACGCAAACGTTGCGGACTGGAGATTCTTAAAGTATGACGAGAACGCTGAGCCCGACTACAACAACCCGATCGAGGAAATCGGCTTCACCAACAGCTATTACGCCAAAAAACCGGAAACGCCTCCCACCCCACCGAAACCGGGAGCTCCCGAGACCGGTGAAACCAGTATGGCGGTTCTTTGGATCGCGCTGCTGTTTGTATCCGGTGCTGCGCTGACGGGTGCTGCGCTGTACGGCCGCAAAAAGAGAGCAAATAACCGATAATATCGGAAAACCGAGCCAAAAGATTTAAGCAAAGGGCGGGACGGAAGCCATCCGCCATCGCCCTTTTGCTTTCCCAAGGAAAATCAAGCAGTTGGTTTTCTTTGGAAAGGCAATGTTATGCAGTAACCCGCGAAGGTACTCAGCTTTAAAAAACCATCTGTATTTTTGTGAAGGAGGAAACGAGATGAAAACAAGTAAACGAAATCGAGGGCTCAGCTTTTTGCTGGCACTGATCATGCTGGTGGGCTTGCTGCCGTTTTCTGTGCTGTCGGTGAGCGCTGAAAGCGGCGGTGAGGAGACGACCGGCGCCAGTCGGGGCGCAGCGCGGGCCTCTTCGTCGTATCCCACGCTGACCAATTTGGTCGAGGGAACGGAGATAATCTACGGTCATGTCTATTTTTTCTATAAAAACGGCAGGGTGGTGAGCCGTTCGGTCGCTTTAGACCTGGAGGATTGCAGGTATAACACGAGATTACTCGAAGGCTATAAGAGCGAACCAAATCTTCAGCGGGTTGTGTCATACGATAACGGCATTCTTATGTATTGGACGCGTACCGAGAATGATTTTCTGGATCTTTCAGGGCTTGAGGGCCGGTCTCTGACGCTGGTTCTGTTCGACAATCTGAAGCTGTCCGCCCTGTATGCTCCCGGCGTCGATCTGAAGCTGATGGTGACCAACGGCGCCTATGTCACCTTCAACCACAGCACCCGGTATAAGAACAAGACCGCCTACTGCCCCCAAAACGGTGCAACCGGCGCGGTGATCGATCTGGCGCAGTCGGAAGGAAGCTTGAACGGCTGCGGTACCTTTGAGCTGTGCGGAAACGGGGAGCTCGGTATCGTTACGACGAGTGCCCCCAGGAAAACCAGCCCCGACTATGCCATCGTGGCGAAAAACACATCGGTTCTGGAGGATGCCGCGCTGAGTATCGTCTGCGGCAACAGCCACAGAGATGTGAGCTCCCTGATCCAGACGATCTCACTCACCATCGACACCACCAGGGATGTTTCCCTTTATATCAAGAATCCCCGGACCAACGCCGCCGCATGGAGCTGCCATATGAACAATTTCAAGCTCCTCAACGCAAAGAGTCTGAATGTCTATGTGCAGCGGGGCTCCGGCGGATGGGTATTATTCGGCAACAACGGCGAAACCGACCCGGCGAAGGTATTTAAGTATTACAGGAACATCGGTAAGATCGGCAGCGAATGGTATATAGCCGGAAGAACCGACAACAGCGGCTGCTATAATCTCACCCTGGATCACAGAGGCGATTTGCCGCAGATTCGCTTCAACCTTAACTTCAATGAGGTGAAGGGGGGGCAGACGGTGTGGGACCTGAAGGCCGGCCTGGGCTATGAGATGTCTGCGGATATTGTGTATATGCCCCAGTGGATGCAAAAGCTGAAGGATGCAGGCAGAGTCAGATTCTATTTCTACGGCCTCCTGTGCAAGCCGGGTCTGCAAGAGGGCTATGAAGAAGACCCCTATGCGTATACGTATGATTTTTATGTGGACCGCACCGGAAAACACGGTGTGGAGTTCTACTGGGCCTGCAGGCCGTCGATAGATAGTAACTATGTCAGACCGATGACAGAAGCGAGTGTCCTTTATCAGACACACATCGAATTTGATGTGCAGATGAACGAATCGGTCAGCGGCAAACAATACATATATAATGTTCATCTTCTGCAGGCGGGGGGCGAATTTACCGAAGCAACCAACGCCACCCACAAGATCTCCCTGGATCCGGGTACATTGGCGAAATGCTATACCGACGAGTCATATTCAACTGGTATCCCCTCCGAGTGGAGATATCTGGCCGATGAGGATGCGTATATTATGTACTTCTGGGTAAGACCGCGGCACGGATACGAGTTTGCCGATTCGACTGCGACGGCAGACAACGGAGTTACGCTGAATGTGCAGCATACAAAGGTTACAAGGAGGTCATTCACCAATGGAGAAAAATGCCTCACTGTCAACCTTGTGGCAAAGCGGAAGCTGACGGATGTGCGCGGTACGCTCAAAAACTTCCGCTACGGTGCCGACTCCTATTATACGGAGATCGTATCGAATGAGCCGAAAAAGTACACCTTCAAAAATACCTTGGTACACGACGATTATGACATGGAGGCAGGTTATATCAACGAGCGGGAAATGTATGTATTCTACTTCGATGTAACGCCCGGTGTTGGGTATTATCTCCCCGAGGACGCTTCGGTAAAGGTGATACGGCCCGCGGGCTACGGCTACGCAACAGTCCACGATCCCCTTACATACGACACGCTCTATAAGGGCGATTGGTATGACTATTCACCGATAAGCCAGAAATACCGGACCGAACGCTGGATGGATGCAACCAGCCAGTTGAAGGAATACGGGACCGATATCCGCATAAAGGAGCCAGTGCCGGGAGACCGCCCTGCTGCCGATGACAGCTATGCCAAACCGACAAGCCTGCCGTATAATATGAAGGTAGTGTCGATGCAATGGCTGGGACCCGACCACAAACCCATGGGGGTAAATGACAAATTCGAGATCGGAAAAGAGTATACCCTCGATCTTCGTATCGGATTTGAGGGCGGCGAAGAAATGGGCCAAGTATATCCGAAAAATTGGGAAGAGTTCAAGGTGAACGGTAAAAGTGCACGCTCAGACTCTTGGATAATAGACGACTATACACTTGACTATACTAATTGGCATGTCTGGGAGTTCTATAAATTCTATAAGGTGACTGACCCCAACGCCCGCGGCTCCGTCAGCGGCACGGTGAAGAGCTTTAATTCCGCTACCGATAAGGTGACGGTGCAGCTGTTTAAGAGCGGCTCCTCTGCGGCGGCGTACAGCACCACCGTCAAGGGAAATTCCGCCTCCTACACCATTTCCGGCGTTGCTTCCGGCACCTACACCATGAAGGTGTCGAAAAAGAACCACGTCACGCGGGAGTATACGGTCACGGTAGGAACTCAAGCGGTGACGCAGAATGCGCAGATACATCTGAAAGGCGACGTCAACGGTGACGGCAAGGTCAATACCAGCGATGTCGGTAAAGTAAATGCTCACGCAAAAGGCGCTTCCTCGCTTACAGGGTATCAATTTGCCTGCGCTGACATCAACGGCGACGGTAAAGTGAATACCAGTGATGTTGGCAAACTTAATGCCCATGCGAAAGGGAAAAATCTCCTTTGGTGATCGATCTGTTCTGTCTCATAGTCGATGCCCTGTCCCATAAACCGTATGGGACAGGGACCGAGGCTTAAAAAGACAAAGATTGCACAGCGATACATACCGCTGCACTTCGCTTTTGAAAATGGCTTGCAAAAGCCCCTTTACGAAATGCGGTGAGTAGATAAATAAAAAAACATCATGAGAAGAGGAGGCCGACATGAAAAGAAAAGTTTTGATGTTTTGTATAGCAACATTACTTGTCTGCTCTTTGTGCGGATGCGTGGCGTTGCCCGGAGAAAACCCTTCATACCCAGGTGAGAGTCAGAACCATAATATCAGTTCCGTTCCGGGGTCAGAACCGGAGTCGAAACCGGGGTCGGAACCGGAGTCGGAACCGGAGTCGAAACCGGAGTCGGAACCGGAGTCGAAACCGGAACCGGAGGATACAAATTCAGAAGACCCTGCTTTGACAGCGCTGCAGCAGAAGATAAATTATCATAGCAAGGGCGCGGGCGTTGCTTTTATCGGCTATGTGGACAGCGAAAGCTCTGAAGTCGATCTGCGCGCCTATTATGCAAGCAGCGAAACGGGAAAGGTCTACCCCGACTTAGTGTATGCACCGCTTTACATGGCTGAGGGACAGGAGTTGTATGCAATCGTGCCGCCCTGCGCGGCGGGCGGGATTACCGTGTATGCTTCCGCTATGAACGAGAACGGTCAATATGCGGACGATCGGGAGCATCCGCTGCACAGCGGAAAGCCGGGCGAGCCGCTTTTGCTGCGCTGCAATCTCAGCGAGATTTATTCAAATGTACTGATAAGCGCTACCGACGGCGGCGGAGCCATCCTGTACCGCCCCTCCGTCTCTCTGGAGAACGGGCATCTGGCGACGGAGCAGTCGGTGTACGATTTCTCAATATACGAGGAAACACCCGACGAGCGTTCGGTTCAAATTGCAACAGAAATTCTTTCGGAAGCCGACGAGGTAAAGCTTGCTCTCGAAAACGGGATGAAGATCATGTATACCGGAGATATGCAGATGATCGAAGGCCGAACCTGCCTGCTGTTTGCTCTCGGAACCGACAGCGAGGGTCAGTTTGTCCGGGAGCGCTATTACGGCGTATGCGACAATCTCATCTATGTCTATGATGCAGTGAGCGATACATGGGCGGTTCTCGGGAGGATGTAGGATAAAAGGAGAAAAGATGCGCAATTCAAAACAAAGCGGCAGTTTTTTTCCTTGTCTCTTCGTCAATATGCTAATGAATATTGAAGGCCTGCTGCCGGCTGTGATTTTATTGGTTTTGCATTTTTGGCTGAAAATATCGGTGTGGTGGTCGGTTGGTGCGTTTATCGCATGGCTTTTATATTTGATTATGTGGATGGCTTTTATCGGCTGTGCAGGTAAATGTGGCTCAGCGCGCGATTTGCCGAAAGAAAACAAAAATTTGTATTCCGTAGGGAGTACGGAAAATAAACGGTGATCTGCCGGCTTCGGTCGGGGAATATATGGATCATTCTTACAATTGGAAAGGAGCAATTATTATGGGACTTATTAAAGCAGGTATCGGCGCGTTGGGCGGCACTCTTGCTGATCAATGGAAGGAATTCTTCTACTGCGAGTCTATGCCTAAGGAGGTACTTGTTACCAAGGGACAAAAGCGCATCAGCGGACGTTCCTCCAACACGAAAGGAAATGACAACATCATCTCCAATGGTTCCGGTATTGCCGTGGCTGATGGGCAGTGCATGATTATTGTTGAACAGGGTAAGGTCGTGGAGGTCTGTGCGGAACCCGGCGAATTTACATATGATACTTCCACCGAACCCTCTATCTTCTCCGGCAATCTTGGTGAGAGCATTAAGGAGACCTTTAAGACTGTCGGTAAACGCTTTACCTACGGCGGAGACACCGGTAAGGATCAGCGTGTTTACTATTTCAATACCAAGGAGCTTATCGATAATAAATTCGGTACTCCGAATCCCATTCCTTTCCGTGTGGTTGATTCTAAAATCGGTCTGGATTTAGATGTGTCGGTGCGTTGCTCCGGTGTTTATTCCTACAAAATCGCAGATCCGCTGCTGTTTTACACCAATGTCTGCGGCAATGTGGAGCAGGAGTATTCCCGCGAGGAGCTGGACGGTCAGCTGAAAACCGAATTTGTCAGCGCTTTGCAGCCGGCGTTCGGGCGACTTTCCGATTTGGAGCTTCGCCCCAATCAGATTGTGACGCACAATACCGACCTTGAAAATGCCATGAATACGGCGCTTTCGGAAAAATGGGGAGAACTGCGTGGATTAAAGGTCGTCAGCATCGCTTTGGGCTCGGTCACGCTGCCGGACGAGGATGCGGAGATGATCAAGCAGGCTCAGCGCACGGCTATTATGCGGGATCCGACTATGGCGGCGGCAACACTTGTCGGCGCGCAGGCAGATGCCATGAAGACCGCGGCGGGCAACTCTGCCGGCGCCATGACAGGCTTTATGGGCATGGGTATGGCAATGAACGCAGGCGGCGGCATGAACGCCCAAAACCTGTTTGCTATGGGTCAGCAGCAACAGCAGACCCAGCAGCAAGCCCCGGCGGCGCCGGCAGCCCCGGCAGCGGGCGGCTGGAAATGTGCCTGCGGGGCTACGGTCAGCGGCAATTTCTGCCCGAACTGCGGCGCCAAGAAGCCGGAGCCGCAGCCGAAGGCAGGTGCCTGGAGGTGTAAGTGCGGCGCCACGGCCACGGGTAAATTCTGTCCCGAGTGCGGCTCACCTAAGCCGGCGGACACCGAGGGCTGGACCTGTTCGTGCGGCACTTTGAACAAAGGTAAATTCTGCCAAAACTGCGGCGCAAAAAAACCCGAGGGCGCACCGCTCTACCGTTGCGATAAATGCGGCTGGGAGCCGGAGGATCCGACTAATCCGCCGAAGTTTTGTCCAGAATGCGGCGATATTTTTGACGATAACGATAGAAAATAACACAGATGGCAAATGCGCCACTCATTTTATCCCCGAAAAGGCAAGCTGCCCTGCTCCCGGGAGTGCTGTGTATAACAGCCTTCCGGGAAACAGAGGCCGCCGAAAGAAGATCTGTTCACCAAAGG
Source organism: uncultured Eubacteriales bacterium (assembly GCA_905198155.1). Taxonomy (GTDB): domain Bacteria; phylum Bacillota; class Clostridia; order Oscillospirales; family Acutalibacteraceae; genus RGIG4076. The sequence continues at coordinate 11,044 of CAJKBQ010000003.1, read as the reverse complement.
AGGTGCAACCGTGACGAAGAATAGAGAAAGCAGAGAAAACATGCGATACTCCGTATTGTTTTTGCTTTTAGGACTTGGTTTAATTGCGGCTGGGATTATCGGTATAATTACAAGCCGCGCTGACAGCAGGGAATATAAAAACTCAACCGATATACGGAAAATTCCTGCCGTTATTATTGACTTTTCAACCAGCAACAGTAAGGATGATTCCGGTGATGTTAAGTATACAACCTATAAATTTAAAGTTTCATATGTTATTGACGGAAAAACCTATAAGGGAAAATATGAAGAACGTGTCTGGTCAAGCAGCTACGCAAGAAAATATACCTATGATAAATTGAGAAAAGGCGACACAATAAATATCGAGGTTTATAAAACCCCGACAGGCAATTACAAACTTGCTCCTGAAGGAAATCCCGTTGATTTTCTGCTCTATTGTGCGGCGATCCCCGTCGGTTTGTTCTTTGTTGTTATAATGATAATCGACATTATAAAACATGGCAGTAAAACGAAAAATGAAAACGAAACGATCGACGGGCAGTAAATCAGAGGTATTTTTATGGATTTATCAGTATCGCTGTTTATTGCGGCTTCCTTTGCTGTATTATGTACATCCTATATCGGTAAAAGAGTACTTACAATAGATTTTTCGGAATACTGTTCCCAAAATTCTAAAAAAGCCAAGCTGGAAAGATTGCTTGCAAAACGGGAGACGCCTCTTCATGATTCCAAAATCCGCAGGGATATGAGAAAGGCCTTTGAAGGAGTTTTGATCCCGCTCGGGAAAGCGGACCAAAAACTTCTCCCTGCAAGAATGGATATGACATTCCGAAAAAAAATCGTCAGTCAAATCGACAGGCTTAATAAGAATAACCTTTGCCGCAATATTTACGTTACGGATGTTGTTCCTGTGCCGAAAAACGATTTTGAAAAATGGAACGACGATGGCAGAGAATGGCGGGAGTCAGTTTTAAAGTGCAGCACACTGGAGCGTTTTGAGTCAACCGAAGACAACAGGGTTCAGCATGAGATATACCGTAAGAATTCGTATCTCAGAATACTTCAGTCAAGACACATCCGCAGCGCCGACCGAAAAGAAAAAAAGAAAAGCTATTATTCCGATATGTTAAGAATAACCTGCCCGTCCTGCGGTGCAAGAGTCAAGCTTGACAGTCAGCAGGTGACCTGCGAATATTGCGGCGCCGTTATTAAAAACGAGTTTTACGATTGGCAGACCGAATCGTTTGAGATTTACGAGTCTATCAGTACAAACCTGAAAAGATTTTTACAGCTTCTTGTGTCCGGCTCCATACTTTTCTTATGTGTTTTTCTGTGCTTATATTTAATCGAGGATACCGAGATTTCTCTTGCTGCCGGAGTCGGTGCGGCGGTTCTTGTTTTCGGAATAATTGTTGCACCAATTATCTGCGGGAAAATCAAGCAAGAAAAGCTTGCCGGAAAAATCGTAAGATATTCCGAGAATTTTCTCAGAGCCTGCTTAAACGAATATTTTTGGGAGAATGAAAACGACGAAGACCTGCTTGATTTCAGCGTTGGTACAATTAAGCTTTTAAAAGTTGCCCACACAGAAGAAACAACAACCGTTACGGCTGACATTTTCGGAACAAAAACCTTTCTTCCCGAAAATCAAAAGCCGTATACAGAAAAAATTAAAAAGAGAGTGATCATGCAAAGGGCAAGACATCCCGAAAAACGAAAAGCGGACGGCGAATTCTTTACCGAAAAGGATTGCCCGTCCTGCGGTGCCAATTTTATGCCTGATGAAAACCACTGCTGTTCGTTCTGTGGGTTTGGCTTACAGGTCAACAATGCAAAATGGATTGTACATATAAACAAATAATAAACGGAGGAACACATTATGGGACTGTTTGACAAAAAATATTGCGACATTTGCGGTGAGAAAATCGGACTTCTTGGAAACCGCAAACTGGAGGACGGAAATCTCTGCAAGGACTGTGCACGAAAGCTCTCGCCATTTTTCAGCGAACGGCGGAACTCGACCGTGGAGGACATTAAGCGCCAGCTTGCTTACCGTGCAGAAAACGAAAAGAAGCTTGCCGACTTTGCGCCATCGATCACCTTTGACGGGAGCAAAAAGGTATACATCGATCCTATAGGGGAACGGTTCATCGTTACCGGTGCCTCCAACTGGCGCGGCAGCAACCCCGATCTCATTGCATTTTCCCAGGTTCTGGGGGTGAACACGGATATCCGGGAGAATAAGGAGGAGATCTTTTACAAGGACTCCGAGGGAAATGAGAAGAGCTATGTACCGCCCCGTTATGCCTGCGACTATGAGTTCAATGTGACGATTCGAGTGGATTCCCCGTGGTTTGACGAGATTGAACTGGAGCTGAGCAACGGCAACCGCCCCGACAGTCCCTATACCGACCTGTACCGCCAATATGAGCAGAGGATGCACGAGCTTGCGGATATTCTGATGCGCCGGGATAACAGGAACCGGGTTTGGGACGGCAACGGCATGATGAATCGGGTGGATAACGCGAACATCCGCCCGGAAAGACCCGCCTCCGCGCCTAATGCAATGGGCGGTGAGTTATGGGTATGCCCGTCCTGCGGCGCACAAAATAGCGGAAAATTCTGCGCAAACTGCGGCGCTGTAAAACCCGTAGCGCGTTCTTGTTGTTCCAATTGCGGGTGGAGACCTGCGAATGGGCAGAGCTTGCCGAAATTCTGCCCGGAGTGCGGCAGACCGCTTCAATAAAGCAATGAAGCACACCATATATAAGGTCGTGACAGTTGTGTTTGTTCTCTTGCCGGTTTTCGGGCTTTTCGGCTGCGGCGGAAGTAAAAAATACACTTCCGATGATGTTGTCTTAATCAATACCGCTTATTACGGCACGGAAATGAACCCTGTGTATTCCTTCGCCCTGAAAAAAGAAAAAGACGGCTGGTTATTCTCTGCAGACTGTTTTGTGGGAAGTCAGAAGGATCACTACACCTCGTTTGGCTCCTTCCCGATAACGGCAGAGGATGCGGAAGGCTTCCTTCGTATCCTCTGTGAGGACAGCGAGACGGAAAGGCTTTGCAGGTACCGTAATCCGATACGGATTTTTAGCAGTTCCGATGTACCGGCACGCAGTTCCGGAATGACCTTCTCTGACGGAAACACGATAGAGAAGGAGACAATGCTCGGTGACAGGGTGCTTAACTATCTCTATGTGCTTGCCGACAGGTATTATGAGGCGGCTGAAAGTTCAGCAGACACTCCGCCGGATACAGCAACGGACTGAACGTCATCTTGCCAAAGCAAGAAAAACCGGAAAACAAACCGACGCTGCCGGAAAAAGGAGGAGAAGCTTGGAAGAAACAAATACCTTCTTGCCAACCGAAAGGCATAAGCTTACAGGGTTCATAGCCCTACTCATTTGTGCTTGAAAGAGCATTCGACACATATAATTATTCGGCTGGCGAGATGCCATGCTACTCACTTTCACGTATTGTGTAGTGTGTCTGCTTCATTAAGTAATATTTTAACACAAATTTTTGAATGCTGCGTGACCGCACTCGGATTTCATATCCCTTTTGTGCCTTGAAGCGCAGCGGAAAGGAAGGGTCTTAATTATGGCTAATAAATGCGCTATCTGTGGTGCGGATATCAATCTGATCCAAACCCAAAAGCTGTCGGACGGCAACTGTATATGCCGCAAGAATTGCAGGAAAAAGGGCTTCAAGGCATATGACTATGTGCATAGCAATCTTCCGGGTGTCAAGGCGCATCTTGCACAGGTGGAGCGCGGCACCAAGCTGTGGGAGCACTATTTCGTTCCGAGGAGGAAAACAAAGGATAAGAGCAAAAAACTGAAGCGCTTCGGCACTTATCTCTATGTGGCGGAGGATATCGGTTTGTTGGCGTATATCCAGAATGATTACAAGTTTATGATGTTCGGCAAGACCACGCGTGCCTGTGTGTACCGCGTTGCCGACCTGCGCAGCTATAAGTATGAGGAGCAGCTCGTTAAAAACGGCGATAAGACCGAGAAAAAACCTTTTGCAAGGCTCAGCTTTACCAATACGCAGGGTCTTTACGAGATCGTTCTTCCCATGAACAACAGAAAGGATTTTGAAGGACTCAAAAAATACTTCGATAAGCTGTTCGGCATACAGAATACATTCGGCAATGCCTCAAATGTTTGGAAGCAGCAGATGACTGCGGTTAAGGATATAGCGTCAGGGTTTTCTGCCGCGGTAAAGGGAGAAGCCGATGCCGGCGATAAGGCGGCGCAGGCAATCGACTCCCTGGATGCCGCAATCTACGGCGACCGCACCGAGTGGATTCAGAAAGCAGATGCGGCTCTTGCAGCATTTAATGGGTGAAATTCTTTAAGAGAGGAGGTCTTTTCATGCAAACCCTGCAGGAATATAAATGCCCCTGCTGCGGCGGCGCGATAGCCTTTGACAGCACACTCCAGAAAATGAAGTGCCCTTATTGCGACACGGAGTTTGAAATGGAGGCGCTGGCGAGCTACGACACCGAGCTGCAGAGCGAAAAATCCGACAATATGGAATGGGAAACCACTGCCGGAGGAGACTGGCAGGAGGGAGAAACCGACGGCCTGCGCTCCTATGTGTGCAAGTCCTGCGGAGGCGAGATCGTCGGCGATGCCAACTTGGCAGCTACAGCTTGTCCTTTTTGCGGCAATCCCGTGGTGATGATGGGCCAATTCTCAGGTGCTCTCAAGCCGGATCTTGTCATTCCGTTCAAGCTGGATAAAAAGGCGGCGAAGGCGGGGCTAATGAAGCACCTGACCGGTAAGCGGCTGCTGCCTAAGATTTTTAAGGATCAGAACCATATCGACGAGATCAAGGGGGTCTATGTTCCTTTCTGGCTTTTTGACACCGATGTGGATGCGCAGATTCGCTATCGCGCCACCCGGGTGCGTACCTGGAGTGACAAAGACTACAATTATACGGAAACCAGCTATTATATGGCGCATCGTGGCGGAAGCATCGGCTTTGAGCATGTCCCGGTGGATGGCTCGTCAAAAATGGCGGATGACCTTATGGAATCTATCGAACCGTACGATTTTTCCGAGGCGGTGGACTTTCGGACAGCGTATCTTGCAGGGTATCTGGCGGATAAATACGATGTGACTGCTGAGGCGAGTATTGACCGTGCCAACAAGCGCGTCAAGCGCTCCACCGAGGATACCTTTGCCGGAACGGTGCAGGGGTATACCACGGTCACGACGGAATACAGCAGTATGCAGTTCCGCGGCGGAAAGGCTCAGTATGCGCTTTATCCGGTGTGGCTTTTGAACACTTCATGGAACGGCAACCAATATATCTTTGCCATGAACGGACAGACAGGGAAATTCGTCGGCGATCTGCCGGTGGATAAAGCTGCGGCGACGCGCTGGACATTCTTTCTGGCGGCGATATACAGTGTCGCTGCCTATGGCGTGGCTTGGCTTCTGCACCTGATCGGGCTGTTTTAAGGAGGAAACAGAATGAAAAAGAAAATATGGACAGTTCTGTTTACTCTTGTACTCTGTCTGTGCGTGACAGTTCCTGCCTTTGCCGAGGGCGCCGCCGGTTTTGCGGGTGATAAGGATCGGGTCGTAGATGATGCCAATCTGTTGTCCGATAGCGAGGAGACGGCGCTGCGGGAAAAACTCGAGGAAATCCGTGTGCGACAAAAGATGGATATCGTCATCGTGACTGCGAAAACGCTGAACGGAGCTACGCCCGCCGACTATGCCGACGACACCTACGATTATAACGGCTACGGTTACGGCAACAACAGGGACGGTCTGCTGCTGCTTATCAGCATGGAGGATCGTGACTGGTACATATCCACCACCGGCTACGGCATCACGGCATTCACCGATGCGGGAATTCAATATATCGGTAATAAGATAAAGGAGCATCTGTCGGATGGCGATTATGCTGCCGCTTTTAATACCTTTGCTGAGCTATGCGACGATTTTATTACAAAAGCAAGAACCGGAAAGCCATACGATTCAGGCAATATGCCCAAAGAGTCTATGAAACCCGGCTGGATACTGGTGGCGATTATAGCCGGATTTGTGCTATCTTTCATTACAGTAGGCGCTATGAAGAGCAAACTCAAAACAGTACGGTTTCAGCCGGCGGCGAACAGTTATATGAAAGCAGGCAGCATGAACATTACCGAGAGCCGCGATATGTTCCTGTATAATACAGTCTCACGCACTGCGAAACCGAAAGACAACGATTCAGGCGGAGGGAGCAGCACACACACATCTTCTTCCGGATCGTCCCATGGTGGCGGAGGAGGCAAATTCTAATGCCATCTTCACTCGCAAGAAAAAGCAGCAATAAAAATATTTTATAAAGGAGAGATAACCCATGAGTATCTTTGACAAATTAAAAAGCACAGCCCAGCAGGCGGTGAGTACCGCTGCACAATCCATCGGCAACAAACGGGAGACCTTCACCTTTTCATCGCTGCCGGAAAGCCTTGCAGAAATGCAGGCGCTACCCGAGGCAAGTCTCGATACGCCGTTCAAAACGGCAGCACTTACGGTTCTTGCCCTCTGTGCATACGCGGCGGATAAGAACATCGGTACCGAGATGCTGAATTGGCTGCGGGGCCCCCGCCCGCTGAACGGACAGGAAATTTCCTTCCTGAACGACCGTTTCCGCGACGGTAAGACCTATCTGCCGTTTACCTATTTCGTCGGTTCTACGCCGGACAACAACTACACGCCTACTGAGCCATATACCCTTATCATCGAAAGCAATCATGTGTCCGGCGAGGAACAGGGATATATGAAACTGTTTATCCCCTGCGGTGGCGCAGATGATCCTCGACCCATTAAGATGCGTCAGCGCGGATCCGACGGCAAGTGGTTTTTGTGGGAACAATACTTACTGACTGGTGTGCGCACACCAAAAGCCGCCGATCCGTGGGCATAACTCAAAACAAACGAACCCATATGTTTGCAAAAGTGCACATTTAGAGCAATCCGGCACCAATTGACGCAAGTAATCACGGCATGGAATTTTAGCGATCGGATTTTTTGATGTTTTAATGGTTTCTGAAAATTGCATTTTGGATAATAGTAAATAACCGATGTTGTCCATCAATGTAAGCACAAATGAAATTTATAATTTTTTTCACGAAAGGAATTTTACAATGGAAAACAATAATAGTGTTGCAATCACAACAGACGTATCCTCAAAGGATTTTATTACGACACTGCTTCTTTGCGTGTTAGTAGGCGGCCTCGGTATCCATCGTTACTATGTCGGGAAAATAGGTACTGGTATCCTTTATACTCTGACAGCAGGCGTATTTGGAATAGGAATTCTTGTCGATCTTATTAAGATAGCGACCGGCAAGTTTACCGATAAAGATGGTAAAGTTATCAAGCGCAGCTGAGTGGTGCTAATAGTCCATGCCTGATCCAACTGCGTCGGCAAGGATCCGACGACAAGTGGTTTATATGGGAAAAGCAACAGCTTTCGGCGTGCGCACGCCGAAAGCTTAGGAAGCAAATAAGGAGGAAAACAAGATGGATATTCGCGGAATTTGGAAAGTAAAGGAAGTCCGTGTGCCTACACCGGACGGAGAGAAGGTTTTTACACCCGATAATCCACCGGCGGATGAGAGATTTGAGGGCAGCGCCCAATTGATGCAGTACCGGACGGAGTTTGCCGAGGACGGTGTGCTCAACACGCTCATGTTTGTGCCGGAGGAAATGCGCGGGGAGGCTGCCAAGCACGGGGCGGTCGTCCGCGAGGACGGCTATGCCGCTGTTGAAAGCACGGTATGGAAGGAAGAGAACGGAAAGATCTACTATGACACGAAGATCGAGGGTGAAGTCCTCGGGGAAAAGGTCGATTCCTTTGCGGAGATTCCCGTCACCGAAGACGGATGCCTGCTGTATAGCTACGGAATGATTCTTCTGGAAAGAGTCTGACCCGACTGTTTACAACGGTGAAGGTGATACAATGAATGCTGATAATCCATATAACCTCAACCTGGAATCAACAGAAACGCAGATGGTAAGCGAAAATCGAGCCGATGAATCGGTTCTGAAAGAGACTTTCAAGGAATTTTTCGGAGGGTTGAACTATTTCTTTGCTGCAGAACAGGCTGATTTTACCCTTGAGGATGTGATTGCACATATCGGTGTGGATCCTTCGGAGTATCGTTACGATGCTGAGCGGGAGGCGCAGATTTATTCATGGTATGCTGCAAAAAGCAAAGCAAGAGTGCTGCATGTCTGGTTTAAGGATGGCAAGCTCTACGCCTGCGGCGCATACAATCTCGGTTTTCCGAAAATGTCATAGTCTATGCGGGAGAGGCTTGCTGCTGCAAGCTTCTTTCCGAAAGGTGCCGAATGGGATTCGGCACCTTTCGGAAAGGAAGGATAAATGAAAAAGCTACTTTTATGTTTTATGTTGGTATTCATCTCTTTAATATCCGTTTCCGCTTGCGCTTCAAAACATAATAATTGCAGTAATAATTGTTACGGAGGGGATCCCATGGATTTCAAAAGCTTTAAGCTGGTGCAAAGCGATATGACGGCGCAGCGTCGTGTTTACGAGGGATATAAAACAGAGAACGGCGTTCATTTGGAGTATTACATCAGCACGGAAATGTGGGATGATAAGACCTCCGGAAATGTGGAATGCCGCAATGTCGTTCGCGCAATTGACGCAGATGAGAGCGTTTTTCAAAAGCTGTGCGCAGTATTCGGCAACTATAAAATAGCGGAATGGGCGGGCTTTCGAGGCCACGATTCCCAGACCCTTGACGGAACCTGTATGAGTTTTGAAGCCGTATTGGCGGACGGTACACAGGTGAAAGCCAACGGAACCAACAGTTTCCCGAAAAACTATTCGTCATTTGCGCAGAAGCTTTGTAAGCTCATAACGACCGAAAAAATAAGCTCGGTGCGGTTTTCCGAAGGCACCTATGAGATCACACTGCCGGAAAGCTGGGTCGGTACAGTTACGGCAAGCTTTTCGGAAAGCCATGTAGCGTTTTATGTTGATAAAACCGATGGAGGAGAGCTTACCTTTTTTATAATCGATAACGATACATACGGCTATGCATCGGATACCTATAAGGGCAGAATAGAAGTCGGGCGGCTTATTTCGGACGAGGATGTCAGATTTATTACGGCACGCGACAATTATTTAATAGCTTCATACGCGAAAAGCGTTTCGGAGGAAGCGCTTGCGATTTGGAAGAATTATGAAAACGATAAGCTTGCCATAATTGAAAGTCTTCGCGGAGTAAACGGGTATGCGCTTTCTCCTGAGAACGGAACAGTCCTGTACTACGCAGATGCGAGGGAAATGGCAGATGAAGCGAGAAGCCTTTGGCTGAGCCTGAATTTTGCAGGTGAGTATTCTGGTAACACGAAGCCTGTACGGTTCAAGCGGAAGAATTATGTGCCTATGTTTCCTCCGTATGATTATATAAACACGATCGAAGGTGTACGCAAAAAATTCTTAAAGGTTTTTTCGGAGGAATTTACCGATAAAACGTTGAACCGTGCTATTGCAGATAAAGAACTGATTGAATATAAAGGTGATGCCTATGTGGTTTGTAAGAAGCGCAAGGGCGAAGCCGCTTACAACAGCTGTGTGGACTGCGTCCGGGATGAAGGCAACGGAAAATTTACGGTTGTGATTGCTGTGAAAATGCCGCCAAGCGGCAGCAAGCTCTATGTTGACCTGCCGACAGAGAAAAACGCTGCGGGAGAGTTTGTGTTTTCAGACTATCCCTATTGGGAAAAAAGTGAATAATCTTTCCTTTTTTAGGATTAGGGAACATACCGAAATCTTTTCTCGGCAGATGGGAAAATTACTGAATCATCTGATTAGAAACAGCCTTTATGATATGGATTTTCAGATTCCAAGGGGCTATTGGAATTCGGAAAAAAACATATGAGGAGTGTGAGGAGCAGATATGAAAAGGTTTGTTTTTGCTTTTATGTTTGTATTAGCATTTGTAGGGTTTGCTGCCGCAACGGTTAGTGCGGAGGGACCGGCGAAGCCCGTGATTGAAGGGGAAATGCCGGATTGCTATATGACTATCGGCAGTGACGGGATTATCCTGTTCACGAATGCCAGTGTGCCCGACGGCGGTACGCTGAAATATCAGTGGTATGCCACGGATATAGAAAACATGACGATGATCCGTGCTATTGACGGCGCAGAGGGAGACAGCTATCAGGTGCCGGAGGAACTGGGAGTGAAATGGTACTGTTATGCTGCCTGGAATGTGGTCGGAGGTTTAGAGAGTGAGCCGACATACAGCCGCCTGATCCGTGTGGAATTTTACGAAAACAGTTCCGCGCACACCCACAGCTTCGGCGAGTGGATGTTGACCACAAAGCCAACCTGTACAGAGGCAGGCATTAAGGCACGGGAATGTGATTGCGGTGTTACCGAACGGGCTGAAATTCCCGCTGCCGGACATAACTGGAATGCGGGAACAATAACCAGGGAACCTACTCCCAAAGCCGATGGCGAAAAGACCTATAGCTGCCTTGTCTGTAAGGTAGCTATGACAGAACCGGTAAAATACAGCGGAGATCTTGAAGGCGACAATGTTGAAAAAAGCAGCGTTGAGCCGGATAAAGACAGGAGCACCGATCTAAAAGAAAATAACGAAAATAGCACAGAACAAACTTCTCCTGCGGAGAACGAGAGTTTTTCTTTTTCGTGGTGGATCGTTGCTGTTATCGCCGCAGTGGTGATTGGCGTGGATATTTTGGCAATTGTTTTAATTCGGAAAGGTGGTGATGAATGATGAAAAAAATCGTTCTGGACATTCAGAGCGATATCCATGCGCACACCATGGAGCGAATGCTGATGCAGAAATTGGACGATTGCCAGGTTGTGATTTCCGAGTCGCCGGACGCAACTGCCGAGTGGTGCAAAACGCATCGGCCGGATGTGCTTTTAATGGAGGTCAAAGCGTATTCGCCATGGATGTTCAATGAACGAATGGCAATCCGTGACAAGGTAAAACGGAACACGGAAAACTGCCGGGTCA
>CAJKBQ010000002.1 GCA_905198155.1 uncultured Eubacteriales bacterium | reverse complement strand
ATGACCCGGGAATGGTACAGCGCGCCGTCCAGCAATCACGGCGTGATGCTGATCGCGCCGACCGAAACCAGCACGTCCATGTCGCGCGTGATCTACTACGCCTCCACCTATCCGTCCACCGTGACGGTGCGCCCCGTGTTTTCGCTCACCTATCGGAATAACAAAGGGCTGGAAAGCTACTGGACGTATCACGAACAAACGCTGGAAAACGGCACCGTCGGCGCCGTCAACGACTATTCGGGCAACCTGGTGGTGCAGGTGCCGATCCTGTCGGAAAGCGGCAATCGGATGCCGATTTCGCTGAACCTGACGTACAACGGATATACCGCGCACCGGCCGTACCTCAACGGAAATTCCGGACTGACCGCGGGGAACGGCTGGCAAATGAACTGGAGCCAGCGGTGCTACCGCGTGGAGCAGCTGCCGGGACTGGGCAGCGACGTGGTGGCCGCTTTGCAGGCCGCCGGGTTCAAACGCATCTATATCGACGAAGACGGCACCGTCCACTACTTCAAAACCACAACCGACGACTACACGCTGGAAGACGAAGACGGCCTGGGGATGACCATGCGGATCAATTCCAATCCGTCCAGCCCCTACCTGATCGAATGCAGCGACGGCAGCAAGCTGCACTTCACCGCGTACGGCTATATTTATAAGATCGAGGACGCGAACGGCAACATCGCGACCGTGAATTACAGCGGATCCACCATCACCGCTCTCAACGACGGCGTCGGCCGGGTGACGACGCTGGCGTCCGAAACCAGCGGGTCGGTGCGGCGGCTGACCAGCGTGACCGACCCGACCGGCCGCACCGTCACGCTGAATTATAACGGAAACAATTTGCAAAGCGTCACCTATGCGGACGGCACCAGCGTGCAGTTCGTGTACGAATCCGTGACGATCAACGGCAGCAGTTACAGCCTGCTGACCCGCGCGACGGATCGCGACGGATCGTATGTGTCGTACGAATACCAAACGAACGGCGCGGACGGGCAGAAAGCCCGTGTGACGGCGATTCGGGAAACCGGCGCCGACGGCACATCCGGGAACCGGGTGGATATCGCGTACGGCGTCAACAATACCACGCACTTTGCGTATACCTGCGGCGACAAAACATCCGGAGAAACCTATCAGTTCGACAATTGCGGCCGCACCAAAGCCATTCGGAACGACGACGGCAGCTTCGCGCAGGCGGCGTACCATCCTGACGCCGGGCGCACCGGCAACCGGATCACGCAGTCGTCGTCGGGCGAGCAGTACGTCAATAACCTGCTGCTGGACACCAGCGCAGAAAAAAGCACCAGCCAGTGGACGGCTTCGGACGGTGCGGCGTCGTTTGCCATCGACACGGCGCAGTATTTCCTGGGCTACAAATCGCTGAAAGTCAGCGCGTCGGCGGACGGCGCGGATCACGGCTACTTCCAGTCCGCCGCCGTGACGGCCGGGCAAAGCTATACGTTTTCGGCCTATATGCGGACAAGCGACGTGGCCGCGTCCGGCACAAACGGCGCGGGACTGTATGCGACGTTCTACAACGGCGGCACCGCCCTTTCGACGGTGCGCGCGGCGGGCGTCACCGGGACAAACGAGTGGCAGCGCGTGAAGCTGACGTTCACCGCGCCCAGCGGCGCGACGTCGGTGCAGGTATACTGCGGGCTGATGTCGGCGTCCGGGACGGCGTGGTTCGACTGTATGCAGCTGGAATCCGGCCGCACCATGAACGGGTACAACATGATCGAAAGCAGCTCGTTTGAGCGGCTGGGCAGCTGGACGGGCAAGGGTATGGCCAGCGGCGACGGAACGAACACGGTCAACGGCTGGTTCCGCCTGACGGGCGGCGCTTCGGCCAACCGTGCGGGGCACCAGACGGTGCAGGTCAACCGCACGCACACCAGCTTCACAATCTCGGCCAAAGCAACGGGACAGTCGGTGCCGACGGGGTACGACGGCCGGTACTACGCGGTCGATCTGGGCGTTTACTACGAAAACGGAACCAGCTCCTGGCACCTTGCGCACTTCAACCCGGACACTTCCGACCAGCAGCGCGCCTCGCTGACGGTCCTGATCCCCGAATCCAAAAAGGATTTGAAGATCAAATACGTCGTTTACTACCTGATTTATTACAAAAACGCCAATACGGTCTATTTTGACGACTGTATGATGACGTTTGATGAAACGAGCACTGCCTATACCTACGACGCCAAAGGCAACGTCATCAGCGCAAAAGACAATGCGAACCGCAACAGTACCTATTCCTACAACAGCGCGGACGAACTGACCCAATACACCAACGAGCGGAACGAAAGCTATGCGTATACCTACGCGGCGGCCAACCCGCATCAGGTTATCGCTGCCCGGTCAAAGCAGCTGGGGAACGGATTCACCTACACCTACGATTCGCACGGCACCGTAACCGGCACCAAAATGGGAACGGTGAGTGATTCCGGGATACTGGACACCAATGCGCCGTACCTGCAAAGCGAAACGGGACTTTCCACAAACGGAAACTATGTCATCCAGGAAACCGACCAGCGCGGCAACACCACTTATTACGATATTTCCGCCCTGAGCGGTCTGACGAATCGCATGACGGATGCGAACGGAAACGTGACGGATTATACCTACGCGTACAATTCGTGGCTGTTGACCGGAATGATCAGCGGCGGCCGCTCGATTCAGTATACATACGACGCGAACCAGCGGTTGAGCGGCATTCAGCACAACGGATTTACCTATGGATTTACCTATGACGCGTTCGGCAACCGCAGTACCATCCGCGTTGGCAGCCGCACGCTGTCCAGCTTCACCTACGCGCCGAACAACGGCTATTTGCAGCGCACGACGTACGGCAATGGTGCGTATTACGACTATGCCTACGACAACCAGGGTCGCATCACGCAGCGCAGGTTGAACGGCAATCTGCTGACGGAAATCCTGTACAACGCGAAAGGCGCGATTGCGGAGCAAAATGACCTTGCAATCGGGCGGAAAACGGTGTATACTTATGACGAGAGCGGACGCTTGCTGCGGACGCTGCAGCCGGGGTACAGCGACATTTCCACCAGCTACGACGTCATGAACCGCGTGACGGGAATGCAGTACCGCTTTGCCGGTCAGCAGCAGAACGCGAGCTTTGCCTATGGTGCGGACGGGCGCAAAGGCAATGCGACGCTGCTCAACGGCGCACAGCGCACCACGACATACGATTCGCTGAACCGGGAGACCGCTGCGTCCATCGGCGCACTGTCCCGCGCAATTTCGTATGTGAACGTGTCGGGCAACCGCACTACCACGCTTCCGGCGTCGGTGATTTACACGGGCAATGGCAATACACTGCTGAATGTGAGTTATACCTACGACGCCGTTGGCAATATCTCTACCATGGTGCAGAATGGTGTCACTTACACCTATACCTACGACTCTTTGAACCAGCTGACCGCCGTCGCAACGAGCGACAACAGCTATACCGCCGCGTTCAGCTACGACAATGGCGGCAACTTGACGAGCAAAACGGTCAATGGTCAAACTTACACCTATTCCTATGGCGACACGGAATGGAAAGACCTGCTCACTGCCTACAATGGTGAGTCCATTACCTACGACCAGATTGGCAACCCGCTAAGTTACCGCGGGAAAACGCTGACTTGGACGGGTCGCCGGCTGGATAGTCTCACTCAAAATGGCAGCACGAACACATATCTCTACAACGCCGACGGTATCCGTACGCAGAAAACCGTAAATGGTACCACAACGGAATATTTCCTGAACGGCAGCGCTATCCTTGCGGAAAAAACCGGCAACAACATCATTTGGTACATCTACGACAGTGACGGCACGATTCTGGGCTTCGCATATAATGGTACAGCCTACTACTATGTGAAGAATATGCAGGATGACGTGCTGGCAATTGTGGATGCGTCCAATAACGTCGTTGGTAGCTATACCTACGATGCATGGGGGAAAGTCTTGTCCGCAACAGGAGAAATTGCGCAGATTAACCCCATTCGTTACCGGAGTTATTACTATGACGCTGAAACTGAGCTGTATTATCTCAATAGTCGGTATTATGATCCGGAGATTGGGCGGTTTGTGAATGCGGATAATCAGCTTGCTGGTGTGGGTGGAGAGATTTGTGGATATAATATGTTCGCATACGGTCTCAACAACCCGGTGAATATGTCTGATAAATCTGGTGCATGGCCAAAATGGGCTACGGTTGCATTGGGGGTGGTAGCGGCGGTTGCAGCAGTGGCACTTACCGTTGCAACATTGGGTGCAGCTGCCCCTGCGGCCATATGCACGATGACCGCTATTGGAATGAAGGTGGGATTGAGTTGTGCGGTTGCATATACTGCTGCTACGGTTACGGCGGTAGCGGTAACAGCCGTAGCAGCAACATATGCGGCTGATATTGCATACTCGTCTATTACTGGGGATAGTCCACTGCTGAAAACTGTTTTCAGAGGTAATGTTGGAGCATATAATACCGGATTGATGGTAGCCAGCGTAGCTACAAGTGGAATGCTTGAACTTGCGGCACAGAGTCCAGGTGTATGCTTTGTTGCAGGAACGCCAGTCTTAGCTGCGTGTGGATATGTATCAATTGAAGAAATAAAGGTTGGTGATATGGTCTGGTCGAAAAATGCGGATAATGGGGAAATGGCACTAAAAGTTGTAAGACAAACTTATGTGCGTGAGACTTCGGAACTTGTCCATCTTTCTGTTGGCGAAGAAAGAATTACAACAACTCCGGAACATCCATTTTATGTGCCGCAAAAAGGTTGGACGGCGGCGAGTCAGCTGCGTGCGGGTGATATTCTTGTCAGGCATGATGGGCAATATGTTGTTGTCGAGAAAGTGCAGCATGAAATTTTAGAAGCACCCATTACAGTCTACAATTTTGAAGTTGCGGATTTCCATACGTATTATGTTGGATATGGATCTGTATTGGTTCACAATACGTGTGGACCGAAAAAACAAGCAACCTATTCGACCAGAAAACAAGCATTCAATGCTGCAAAGAGAGAAATTGGAGTTCCAAGATCTCAACAACCGACAGTATTACCTAACATAGGCAATAGAGGAGAGATAAATCCAGGACGAGTTTTTGATTTTGGAAATGGTCGTTATATCAGAGATGATGTAGTAGGGCATACTTTTCAAGATGGGACGCATATTGGCCCACATTTCAATACCCCAAACGGATTACATATTTTTTACGAATGAGGTGGCGAAATGGAATATAAACAAATACAGGATTGCACGTTATTTTATGGTTACGGCAATATTGATAACAAAATAGTAGCAAAACGCTATGAATGGGATGAAACCAACAATATTTTGATACACGATATTGCAAAAATAATGAAAGATGAATGTCCATTTCCATATTTATATTTATTTACGTCAAGAAAATGTTTTTACCCGGTCGGAAAAATCGACGCATATTTCGGATTGTGGGAACATATAAAAAAAAAGTATAAATTTGAGGTGAAAAGGCAAGGAGAACAAAAGTACGTGTTCAATCGGTATATTGCGTTTTGTGGAATGGCGCAGTTTCGTTTCTCTCAGATGGACATAGCAGCACAGTTGCTTCAAATGGATTTTAGAAACTCGTTCATGGTTTTTTCAGACAGGGATGGTTACTTGTTTTCGGATTTTCAAAATGTCCTGGAGATTACGCCAAAATCGTATTGTGTGAATTTTTCCAAGGTAATAAGCAGTCATTTAGATTGTGGAAAAATAGTTACATTTATAGATGGGAGCGGAGGGTCATCATTGAACTTCTTTCAATTTGAATAAATGTTAAGTGGTTGTGGCTAAGAATACACCTACGACCAAAGCGGCAACGTCATCCGCGTCCAGCAGCCGGGGTACAGCGATATCCGGATGTACACGCAGTCGGACTTGCAGTCGCAGACGGTGTACGCGTTCGGCGGCCAGCAGAAGGCGTTCACGCTGACGCAGAATGCCGACGGCCTCAACAGCACTGCCACGCTGATTTCGGGCTTGACAGCGCAGAAAACTTATGATACACTAAATCGGGAGACGATATATGCCATTGGCGCTTCGCTGAAACGGCAGCTGACGTACGAAAACGTATCCGGCAACCGCACCACGAGCATTCCGTCGGCTGTATCGTACCAATTCGGCGGAAGCAGCCTGCTGAATGTGAACTATACCTACGACGCCGTTGGAAATATTTCTACCATGGTGCAGGACGGTGTTACTTACACCTATACCTACGACGCTTTGAACCAGTTGACTGCCGTCGCGACCAGCGATAACAGCTATACTGTCACGTTCAGCTATGACAACGGCGGAAACTTGACGAGCAAAACGGTCAATGGCCAAACTTATACTTACTCCTACGGCGACACGGAGTGGAAAGACCTGCTGACTGCCTACAACGGGGAGTCTATCACCTACGACCAGATTGGCAACCCGCTAAGTTACCGCGGAAAAACGCTGACCTGGACGGGCCGCCGACTGGATACTCTGACCCAAAACGGCGTAGTGAATTCTTATCTCTACAACGCCGACGGTATCCGTACGCAGAAAACCGTAAACGGTACTACAACCGAATATTTCCTGAACGGCAGCGCTATCCTTGCGGAAAAAACCGGAAACACCGTCAACTGGTTCATCTACGACGACAGCGGCGACGTGCTCGGTCTGATTCACAACGGAACGGCATATTATTACCTGAAAAACCAGCAGGGCGATGTGTTGAAAATTGTGGACGGCAGCGGCAATGTGGTGGGCAGCTATACCTACGATGCGTGGGGAAAAGTTTTGTCCGCAACGGGAACAATCGCAGAGATCAATCCCATCCGTTACCGGAGCTACTACTACGACGCTGAAACCGGGTTATACTATCTGCAAAGCCGGTACTACGACCCGGAAATCGGCCGGTTCATTAGCGCGGACGATACGCAGTATCTGGGCGCAAGCGGGACTGCGTTGGGGTATAATCTGTTTGGGTATTGCGAGAATAATCCGGTGAATGCGGCGGATCCGACGGGGACTCTTACCATATCTGCATGGATTGTTTCAGCGGCACTAGATACTGCGTTTGTGCTAATGAATAAAGCGATGTGGTTAGGGTATACCGCTTACAGTAGTACAATATGGATTCTTTCTCGTTCGTGGTATACATTTAAGACTGCAGAACGTCTGTTGCTTGGAACGGTTATTCCAGTATTTATTCGAGGTTTTATCAGTCCAATTCTAACAGTTGCGAGGAGAATTATGTGGCGGATAGCAGGCGTCTCTTTGAATTTTCTCTCCAGCAAAGCTATAGATATGGCTATTGGGTTCATATCAAAAAATTGGTCTGCATATATTTCTTGCATATTGTCTTGGGGAGGATTCATTGCAGGCGTGATGGATTATGTGTCCGATAAGAAAATGGATGGGAAAATAAGACTGTGGTAAGAATTATTAGCTGCCCAGTATATTCTATGCACTGGGCAGCTAAATAGAATTGAGGCAGTGTGACAGAAATGAAGTTAAATATTCACATTGAAGTCCCACCAAATGAGCAACTGCTTTTTTTCATAGACGAAAAGCGTTTTTTTGCCGAGAAAATGGACGACACCCATTATGAATTCCCAATAGAAACCGGTCGATTTCCAGTCACCTTAACGGTCTGGAGAAAAACAAAATACGATACGAATCGATGGGCATTGGAACTCATAAATCCATTCGTCTTGCTGGGATATGCCTGTTTCAAGCGAAAAAATGGAGAAGCGGATGCATTCTCATGCGAATGCCCCGGCTTTTCCGTAGTGTTGAATAACCCCCAAAAACGTTCCGCGCTTTATTTTGTACTCGAAAAGAAATTCTCGAACAAGAAATTATTCGGCACATACTTTGTTTTCCGAATGGAACGGTGCAGCGGAATCGATCTCACACAAAAGGGATTTTTCAACAATCGGAACAGAAGAAAGTGGATTTTTGTGCGGATTTTTCCGCCAGCCTTGTGGTTGATCGCAATTACTCTTCAAATTTGCTTGGGAAGATACGATTGGAAGATTCTCTCGGTCGGCGGCGCCCTATTGCTGGCATGGATGGTGAATTTTCGATCGACGATCAGAAAGTCACAGAGCAAATATGAACCCGAATGGGGAAATCACAATACTTCGTCCGAATCCTAGGGAGATCTTCAAATGAAAAGCGAAATCATACGTTCGGAACGAATCACCACACCATATTCGTGCGAAGAAAACACGCGTTTAATGCGCCAATGCCTTAAATTTTGGAACCAGGATTACCACACCATTCCCCGCCTTGGCGGCGAATTTAGCAGAAGAAAGCGCTATTTTGTAGTTCGCTACTGCTTTGTGAATACCGAAGAAAATTTGGGGCATGAAAACTACCTTGTGCATTTGTATGCACGCGTAACCCCGCAGGATAACGCATTATGCATTGATTTCATAGACGATACTGCCAAGTGGCGAAGTATTGCGTGGAAGTTTGTTTATCCGTTTCTTTTGTTATGCATTCTTTTTGCTGTATATATCCTTTATGGCAGTTTATCAATGTTAGGATGTATTATTTTTACAGTAGTGGCTGCGATTGTGTGTGCGCTCATTTTTCATTTTCGATTTGGTTGGTTTTTAGACATTTCAAAGGAAGACTTGTTGAATTGCTTTTCGGAGTTAATTGTAACAAATGCTTCGGCTGTTTTTCAGGTTCCGCTCCGGACGACCGCAGTACAAGCAAAGGAGGACGACACATAACCGATGCCCCACTATAAAAAACCAATCAAATGGCCCGTTTTTCTTGCCGCGATGCTTTCCCTGTTTCTTTTGTCATGCGCTCCCGACTACACCCAAAACGATTTCTCTACATATTTTGGACTCGATTCTTTCGATTTGACCATCGAAGATGTCGTAAAACGGGAACAAGGTTATTATGGCGTGTCTACGTACGATCGCATGGATTTGAAACCGTATGGCATATGGCTTTCGTTCCCGGCTCAGCCCAAAGAGAATGAAGATTGGCGAGCGTATTGTTTTGATTCCCAAACAATGGAATTGGTGCATATTGACTATTACTGCGCGAAAAGCCAATATGCCAAACTCAAAAACATGTTCCAAAACGAGCGAGAAACAAAGGACCAGGAACCCTATTGGGTTGGATATATTGGAGACCAGAAAATGGTATTGATGGCGAGCAGCAAATGGGATGAACCTTGGTTCATGCAGTTATATAGAAAGTAAAATGCGCAGGAGCACATCGGTTTGTGCGCATAAATGGCAGGGGAAGATTGATGAAAAATGGAATAAACCGACAAATAAACACCCAAACAATCCCATCGGAGTGATTTTATGCACGTTTGTTTCAAAGTAAATGCGCTTCCGGCAGAAATGCGATTCACAATTCGCGTGAACGGAACGGAAAAAGAATTGGACAATATGACGCCCGAAGCCTCATTTGAACTGGATTGCGGGGAATATGCCGTTGAACTGCGATCCGCAGCGACCGCCTCCATCCCGAAGCTGCCGGATTGGCTGATTTATTTTTCAACGATGGTAATTCAGGGCATATTCCATATTTTAATATTAAACAATGAATCCAATTGGCTCCAAAACGCGCACCCCATTTTTCTAAAAGTAGCGTTTACAATAAATGTATTCAGCGACACAAATTTGAAACTCGTATACGAGGATGCAATATACGATGAGATAACATCCCACTGGACGATGCCCGCGATCAACGTCGTTCCAGACGTTCCAATTAACCCCATTTATTGTCCAAACCCCAGTGAGATTTCCCGCGCATATGTGCAGTATGCCCGTAAAATAGGGGCCATATCTGCAACACTTTTGCTCATCCTGTCGTATCTTTTGTATGTCGCCATCGCGAACCACATCGCTTTGGCTGCATGGATCGTACTGTTCATCCTTTGCGGGATGGGCGCGGCGGTATTTTTCCTGCTCCGTTCTCAAAACCGAAAACAAAAAAAGATCAAAAAGGAGCTTATGAACTTTTTCGACAATCCCAAACAGGAGAAAGCAGGTGAATAACAAATGTCAGAAAACCCCTATATTGACATCTCAACAGATGGCCCCGTAATCGCGATCAATGTTTCCGCTCAGGACGAACTCATGGAACATTTTTTGCAGACCCTCATCACCAGATTGTGCGAAACATTTTCCCTGATTTATTACGCCGCAGATCCGGACCTCACCGCGCAGCGAGCGCATTTCGGCATCCGTGCGACGGAATTGTCTGATAAAAATGCCGTATATCCCCGCAAGCAAAGCCCGCGCGCCCTGGTTGTCAGCGAATTGACACCGGCGGATGCCGCATTTCTTGCGGAAAACTGGAACGGGTCCTCGCAGCGCACCGATCGGATTGTTGCAGGATCGCTTTTGTCCGAGTTCGACTTCACCCCCGCGTTTTTCAACCAAACGCCCCGCGCGTGCCTGAAAGACGAAAATATTTCATTTGTCATTACCGATGGGGATAACCCCGACGCGTACTCCGCATTTGCTATATATCTGCGAAAAGAAAATTTTTCGCAGATCCGGGACTGTGTAGCGGACGGCATTGAAAAGATTGTGCAAAGTTCGTGCGGGCAGATTTCCCCCTGCGACGCCAAAGGCAGCATTCCCACCCCAACGGCGGCAAGACCAATAAAAAATTCCCGAAAAATCCACCTCGTGCTGATTCTGCTCACGGAATTACTTCTGATTGGCGCAATTGTATTTTTCCACCAACCATTTGAAGCACCGGTCACGCAAACAGACTTGAAAGCATATGCAGCACAATTTCACCCGGAAAACAACTACTTGCCGGCCGCCGGATATATCCCGGATGCCAAAACAGCCCAAAGAATCGGATCGTGCATGATTGACGCGATGACCGGAAACCATCTGTTTGGCAGTGTGGACATTGCATATGATGCGGAGAACCGGTTGTGGAAAGTCAATAAAGCTTACCTGTTCCACCGCGGCGGATTTATCATTATCGAACAAGATACGGGGCGTGTTGTGAAGGCACTGTTGAATAAATAGACGCCGTTGCAATAAAAGAATTCCGTATGATTTGATACACAAGGAGCTCCCCACCATGTCCCTCCCCAAAACACTCCGAAATCGCATCATCTACGCCGCAACAGCCCTAATCACCATCCTTTTCGCCGGATTTGTCTGGCACGCAAACCATCCGCAGCCAACTTTTCCCCAAAGCGGCATATGGTTTTGCCCGGAAAAGAACAGCTATATCCAATTCAATGTCACCGAATCCGCGACAGAGATACACGGCTGCGAAGTGTTTGAACCCGGCGGAATTCAAATTTTTCACATCAAATTCAACAAAGACGGGAGGACGCTGTATTTCGTTGACCGAACGGGCGAAATATTGCTAATCGGGACGATCGAGTATCGCGCTTCGCGATCCCCGACTGAATTTCAAATCATCGAATCCCAATCGCACAAACGATATCGATACGTGCTGACAGACCTCGACCACATCATGAATTTCCAAAGATTTTGAGCAAAATTCACATATTATACAGCAATACCCCAAGCCGGAGGAAACAAAATGAACCACAAAATGCATTATGCGCTGGTTCCGAAAAATGGGTCCTATCGAGGAATCGACCGCGCGATGTCCACGGAGGACATCTTCCCCGGACGGAAATACAGCGCAAAAGACCTGGAATTGTATTTCGATTTTGTCAACGATACCGATCTATCTCCAACGGCGCCAACATTGGAGACCTTGAAAAAATATAAGCAACAATTCGAGCAATATCATGCAAACTGCGAGATCATTCTCTACGGCGACCACCCGCTGCACCCGCCAGAATCCGAAGCATATCACTTTTTGGGAATCGATATTGTGAATGATGGGGGATCCTTCTTAGAAAATCCCAATTGGAACCCCTCCGGAGTCCGCGCGTTACTGAATTCGGATGGGCTATGCAGCACCTTGGACGTTGCCAAAAAAGTGCAACAAATCCTTTGCGCAGTCGATCAATGCCCATTGACGCTCTGTTGGGTATATTTGTATTGCCCCGCCCAGACGTCTGCTTCAACTGATTCGTGAATACAGAGGAGCCTATGTATATCAAGCTATGTTTCGATTATCACGAAAAAATAATATATATCCCGGATGGATATGTGAATGATATCAAAAAATTATCAAACGACTTTTTCGATTGGCTGTATCAATGCGAAGATGCAATGAGATCGGATCGATCCGGACATCTGGTTTTTGCGTATGACGAATGTACATTTTTGGCGTTCGTGAATGGTACAATATTAAAAAATAGCCAGGAAAAGGCATACATAACGAATAAAAACAAAGCTATAAGAGTAAAATCAATACATTTTTAATATAAAATCCATCCTATTCCGCCGTCCTCAAACCACCGACTTGTAATACTCCCCAAAATCCGCCAACGCATCGATAATCGGGAGCATCTTGCGTCCCAATTCAGTCAACCCATACTCTACCTTTGGCGGCATTTCCTGATAATCATGCCGGTACGCCAACCCATCGTCGATCATTTGCCGCAAACTGTCCGTCAACACTTTTTGCGAAATTCCGTCCAAATCCCGCTGCAATTCGTTGAATCGCCACGGGCGCGCTTTCAAATTTCGCAAAATCAAAAGTTTCCACTTTCCGCCAATCAATGCAATGGCCGTGGCCACCGGACACGCCGGCAATTCGGCTTTCGTTTTCATGACACTCACCTCCGCTCCATTATACCACACATTTTGAAAAAAGTATACAGTTATAAAAAAGTGCGTACTTGTTTTTGAATGCAATCGGTGGTATATTAAAGACAGGCAAAGTGAATTTGCGAATTTTTTTGGAGGTGTTTTCCATGAAAAACTATGAAAAAACAAATGTCGGAACCGAAGCACGCGTCGAATTGCACAACACACTGCACCTGACTGGCGCAGAAATTAGCGTTAATCGCCTCCCGGCCGGAGCAGGCGTGCCGTTTGTCCACGCGCATAAAGAAAATGAGGAAATTTACGGAATTCTCACGGGCAGTGGCAAAGCCGTAATTGACGGGGAGACGATTGCGCTGAAAGCGGGCGATTGGCTGTGCGTTGCACCGGCCGCCAAACGTCAATTCTTCGCCGCGCCCGACAACGGGATCGTGTATGTCTGTATCCAGACGAAGGCGAATTCGCTCGGCGGCTTCACCGCAGACGATGCGGTAATTTGCTGAAAAATGCGCAAAATTTCTCATACCGTTCCGAAATTGCCGCGGAACGGTATGTTTTTTGCAAAAAATCTTTATTTTGCATGATATTTTCTGTATTTTACCCCTTTTCAAACGCCGCAAAATCCGGTATAATCAAGCCAAACACCGAAAAGGAGTGCAATATTTATGTTTCAAGCAGAAATTTTGCGGCAAGACGGTTCCAAAATCGTCCGCGCCATGACCGAAACCCCCACCGCGCACGGCGTGCGCCTGACGCTGGCGCAGACCGAGGTTCCGGCCGACTACGCCGAAATTCGGCTGCTGCCCGGTTATTTTGACGCACAGGCGGGCGACGACGGATACTATGTGGTGCCATTTTGCAATGGGACTTTTATTTCCCGCTTCCACGACCGCGCGGACACGCAATTTTCGTGGAACAGCTCGTATTTGTCGTTCACCGGCGCAGTTCGCGGCGACCATGCGGACTTGCTGATTTTCGAGGGCATGCGCCTGGGACTGGATCCGGAAGTCACCGTGATCGACGGGCACTATACGCTGAATACACGCATCCTGCATGAAAATACGGAATTGTACGAAGATATTTCAGTAGAATTGATTCAATTGACCGGCGCCGATGCGACCTACGCCGGGATGGCGCGCGCGTACCGGGCGCACGAGTTGGCAGCGGGAAATTGCCGCCCGCTGGCAGAAAAGGCAGCGGAACGCCCCATCCTGAAGCGGCTGGCGCACTCGCCGGAAATCCGCATCCGCATGGCATGGAAGCCCGCCCCGCCGGAAGTGTTGGAGCAGACGGTCGAAAACGAGCCGGAAATGCACGTTGCCTGCACATTTGCACAGGCGGAGCAGCTGGTGGCAGAGCTGAAGCGTCAGGGCGTGGAAGATGCGGAGCTGTGCCTGGTAGGCTGGAATGTCAGCGGACACGATGGACGATATCCACAGATGTTCCCGGTAGAACCAAAATTAGGCGGAGAAGCCGCGCTGCGCCATTTGATTGCCGCCGCGCAGGATGCCGGGTACCAAATCGTTTGCCACACCAACAGCACCGACGCCTACACGATCGCCGAAGACTGGGATCCGGAGTGGATCATCCGCAAAGCGGACGGCAGCATGGCAATCAACGACACCGGCTGGAGCGGCGGCAGGATGTACTGGCTGTGCCCGCACGCTGCCGAGCGGCTGGCGGATCGCGATTTGCCGCGTGTGCGGGATTTGGGATTTGCCGGGTCGCATTATATTGATGTTATCACCACAGTTGCGCCGCGTCAGTGCCTGTCGAAACAGCATTATGCACTAAAAAATGAGTGCGCGGACGCGTGGAGACGGATCATGAAAAAATCCGCCGATCTGTTCGGCGCCAGCTCATCCGAAGGCGCTTGGGGCTACGCTGCCGACGTGCTGGATTTTGGGCTGTACAGTGCGTTCAACCTGATGGGGCAGCAGCCGGACATCGTGGACGAAACGGTTCCGCTGTATCCGTTGGTATATCATGGGATCACTTTGTACAATCCTTCTGCCGAAACCGTCAACTTCCCGGTCAAATCCGCCAAACATCGGCTCAAATTCTTCGAGTTTGGCGGCCGTCCGGCAATTTATTACTATGCCAAATTCGTGAACGGCAACAGCTGGATGGGCACCGACGACTTCCTGATGGACACGCCGGAGCAGCTGACCGACACGGTCGGACGCATCCGCAAAATGATGGAAGATTACCGCGCAATGGAAGATTTGCAATATGTATACATGGAAAACCACGAATGCGTGTCGGATGGTGTGTACCGGATCACTTACGCCAACGGCGCACGGATGATCGTCAACTACACGGATGCACCGGTGACGGTAGACGGCACAACCGTTCCGGCAGTGGATTTTGCCGTAATTTCCTGAGAAAACCGCCTGTTTTTCTGCAAAAACCTGCAAATCGGCTGCGCATTGTGCGCAGCCGATTTTTTGCATGAAATTGCGGTTTTTTACGCAAAAATGCGCAGTTTTGCAGCCATGTCGAGGATGCGAATACTCCAACAATCTCTATAAATATGTTTTATTGACAAACGCGAGCCGCACAATTGAGAAAATTCCCATACAAATCCCATTTCCACCATCCCGCGGGTTCTAATATATGGGAATAATATCCAATATGAAAACCCGTGCGCGCTGCCAAAAAACGTTTTCGGGATGGGACGCAAAACCGTGCGATTATTCCAAGCATTTCCGCACAAATTGAATTTGCGCGTCTACCGATGATGGGGAAGTCCCGCCTTCACTGGTTCGTTTTGCCACACACGATTCTAGGGCAATATCCCCGTACAGGTCATTGTCAAACAATTCACTAAATTTACGGTATTCTTCCAGCGGCAGCGTGTCCAGCACCTGATCTTCCGCGATGCATTTGGCGACGATTTGGCCGACGAGTTTGTAGGCGCTGCGGAATGGCAATCCTTTCCGAACTAGGTAATCGGCCAGGTCGGTGGCGTTGATGAAGCCTTTTTGCGCGGCGGCGTACATTTTGGCGGGGTGGACGTGCATGGTGCGGATCATCGGGGCGAACACGCGCAGGCACTGGTGTGCAGTATCTACGGCGTCAAAAATTGCCTCTTTGTCCTCCTGCATATCCTTGTTGTACGCCAGCGGCAGCCCTTTGAGCATGGTCAGCAGCGTGACCAAATCGCCGTACACACGGCCGGTTTTGCCGCGCACCAGCTCCGCCATGTCGGAATTTTTCTTTTGCGGCATAATTGAGGAACCGGTGGTGTATGCATCGTCAAGTTCTACAAATTGGAACTCCCACGACGACCACAGAATGATCTCTTCCGACAGGCGCGACAGGTGCATCATCAGCACCGCCAGCGCGCTGCACAGCTCCACGCAGAAGTCCCGGTCGGACACGCCGTCCAGGCTGTTGGCGGTGACACCGTCCATTCCCAGCGATTTGGCGACGGCGCGGCGGTCGGTGGGGTAGGTGGTGCCGGCGAGCGCGCAGCATCCCAGCGGCGACACGTTCATCCGTTTGACGGCGTCCGCGATGCGGCCCAGGTCGCGCAGCAGCATCATCGCGTACGCCATCAGCTGGTGACCGAACGTGATCGGCTGGGCGCGCTGCAAATGCGTATAGCCCGGCATGATGGTGGCGCGGTGCGCTTCGGCCTGCGCCAGCAGCGCGTCAATCAGCGCGCGGACTTCGCCGGTGAGCGCGGCCGATTCGTCCCGCAGGTAGAGCCGGACGTCGAGCGCGACCTGGTCGTTGCGGCTGCGGGCGGTGTGCAGCCGTTTGCCGACGTCGCCGATGCGGCGCGTCAGTTCGGCCTCCACGAACATATGAATGTCCTCCGCTTCGGGATCGATTTGCAGCGCGCCGGATTCCAGGTCGCGCAGGATGGTGTCCAGCGCGTCGATGATCCGGTCGGCGTCGGACTGGGCGATGATGTGCTGCGCGCCGAGCATGGCGGCGTGCGCCATCGAGCCGCGGATGTCCTGCCGGAACATCCGGCTGTCGAAGTGGATGGAAGAATTGAAGTCGTCGGCCAAACGGTCGAGCGATTTGGCAAACCGGCCTGCCCACATTTTTTCCATGGAATCGTGCGCTCCTTTCACGCAAAAAGGGGTTGGGACGGATTGCTCCGCCCAGCCCGATGAATTTGGTTGGTAGAAAACGGGATTACAGCAGCCCGTTTTTGATCATGCTCTTGGCTTTGACTTTGACCGGCAGGCCGAACAGGTTGATGAACCCGGCCGAATCCGCCTGATTGTAGACATGGTCTTCGTCAAACGTTGCGATTTCCGGATCGTACAGCGAATACGGAGAGGTGACGCCGGCGTCGATGATGTTGCCTTTGTACAGTTTCAGCTTCACTTCGCCGGTGACGGTCTGCTGCGTGCTGTCCACGAATGCGGAAAGCGCTTCCCGGAGCGGCGTGTACCACTGGCCGTAGTACACCAGTTCGGCGAATTTGATCGCGATTTGCTGCTTGTAGTGGTAGGTGTCGCGGTCGAGGCAGATTTCTTCCAGCTTGTTGTGCGCCGCGTAGAGGATGGTGCCGCCGGGGGTTTCGTACACGCCGCGGCATTTCATGCCGACGAGCCGGTTTTCGACCATGTCGATCAGGCCGATGCCGTTGGCGCCGCCGATTTTGTTCAGCGTCTGGATCATGGTGACGCCGTCCACGGCTTTGCCGTCGAGCGTGACCGGGACGCCTTTTTCAAACCCGATGGTGATGTAGGTGGGTTTGTCCGGCGCGTCGATCGGCGAAACGCCCATTTCCAGGAATCCGGGCTTTTCGTACTGCGGCTCGTTGGCCGGGTCTTCCAGGTCGAGGCCCTCGTGCGACAGGTGCCACATATTCTTGTCTTTGGAGTAGTTGGTCTCCCGGCTGATTTTCAGCGGGATCTGATGCGCTTCGGCGTAGTCGATTTCCTCTTCACGCGATTTGATCGACCACTCCCGCCACGGGGCGATGATGGGCATATCCGGCGCGAAGGCTTTGATGGCCAGCTCGAACCGCACCTGGTCGTTGCCTTTGCCGGTGCAGCCGTGGCAGATGGCGTCGGCGCCTTCTTTTTTCGCGATTTCGACGATGCGCTTGGCGATGATCGGCCGCGCGAACGACGTGCCCAGCAGGTATTTATTTTCGTACACGGCGTCGGCTTTCAGCGTCGGCCAGATGCATTCTTCGACGAATTCTTTTTTCAGATCCTCGATATAAAGCTTGGATGCACCGGTTTTGATTGCCTTTTCTTCCAGGCCGTCCAGCTCGGACTCCTGGCCCACGTCGGCGGAGACGGCGATGACTTCGCAGTTGTTGTAGTTTTCTTTCAGCCACGGGATGATAATGGACGTATCCAGTCCGCCGGAGTACGCCAGCACGACTTTTTTGATCTTCGACTTATCCATGAGAAGTTCCTCCTTGAAGAATAATTATATGTGTGGAATGTTGTTTGATTTGCTTGTTTGCTGTTGACGTGTATTATTATGCATCTTTTTGAGTATTTTGTCAAGGGGTTTTGCGAAAAAAATTTTGTTTTTTTGAAAATACAGCGCTTTAACCAAACAAAAACCGACAATTCGCACGGATTTCAGCGAAAAACTGCGGGATTTCGCGACGAATGCATATACATTTATACTTATTTTTATTCATTCACCGCGCGGCGGCGGGCGGCTTCCGCTTGGGAATAGACGCAGCCGCAGTAATCCTGGCGGTAGAGGCCGTACGCCGCCGACAATTCGCAGGAACGGGCGTAGCCGCCGCGTTTTTTGAAGTCGGAAAACAGGTACGGGACGCCGTACGATGCGGCCAGCGATGCGCCGATTTCGTTGAGCTTGGCGGCGTTTTTGTACGGGCTGATCGACAGGGTGGTGGTGAAGCAGTCGAATGCGCCGGCCTGGGCGGCCTGCGCGGTCGATTCCAGCCGCAGGCGGTAGCAGCGGAAACAGCGCTCGCCGCCTTCGGGCTGCTGTTCCAGGCCGCGGCTTTGGGCGTAGAACCGGTCAGGGTCGTACGCGCCTTCGAGGTAGGCGACGGGGTGCGCGGCGGGCATCGACGCGATCAGGCGCTGCAATTCGGCCGCGCGGAAGCGGTATTCCGGCTCGGGGGCGATGTTGGGGTTGTAGTAGTACACGGTGATGGCGAAGTGGGCGGACAGGTATTCCAGCACATAGCTGCTGCACGGGGCGCAGCAGGCGTGCAGCAGCAGCGACGGCGTGCGGCCGGTGCGGGCGTTCGCGGCGAGGGTTTGATCCAGCCAGCGCTGGGCGTTTTGCGGGACGGCGGTCATTTACGCTTCGCCTGCTTTCGCTGCGCCCGGTCGGCGCGCACCAATCGCCGCGCTTCGGCGAATGCGGCGTCCTCGCCCTGCTCGGCCACCATTGTCAGCAGATGTTCCAGCAGGTCGCTGGTGGCGGGATGAATTTTGCGGCGGGGCTTGGCGTTCAGGAAGTAGCGGAGGGCGCTGTCCGGCCGGTAGGCGTCTTTTTGGTAGATTTTGCTGGCGGCTACCCGGTCGCAGAACATTTCCACGACGTACCGCACCGGCATTTCCACCGGCTCAACGTTGCGGGTGGCGGGGTTGTAGTCGGTCCAATACTCGAAGTGGTGGCGGTTGCGGCCCTTGTGATGCATCCAGGCGAGCGAATAGCCGAACGCTTCGCGCTCGCCTTCGTTCGGGCTGCGGGTGCCTTGGTAGTACCGCACGCCGGGGCAGAACTCCGTGGGGCTGAATTTGGACAGGTCGTGGCGCAGCCCCTGGCTCAGAATGCCCGCACGGCAGCAGTGGAGGATCACCTGGTGCCGGTGCCGCAGCACGGTGCGCAGGTGACCCCAACATTTTTGGATGGTATTCATGCGAATTCTCCTGGTTCCGAATGTGAATTTCTATGCTTCCATTATACAGGATTTCGGCGCGAAAAACAAGCCCTTTGCGTCATATTCCGCGGCGGGGAGGCATATATCTCTGGTAGTAAAAGCCGGAGCGCAATCAGCCGATTCCGGCGGAATGGAGGAAATCATGGATTTGGAAATGACGCGGATTCCCATTGCAATCAACCGGCCGGTGTTCAGCGGCAGCTCGGAGCAGCCGATTGACCTAGACATCGCGCTCCCGGATTACTGCCCGGATATCGCTCGGATTTTGAAGTGCCAGGCGGTGCCGCAGGTGACGGCGCGGTCGCTGGTCGGCGACCGGCTGACGGTAGAGGGCAGCACCATCTTGCGGCTGCTGTATGCCGACGAAGGCGGTGCGCTGCGCTGCTGCGAGCTGAGCAGTGCGTTTTCGACGGATTTTGCCGTGCGGACGGTTCCGGAGCAGCCCGCGGTATTCACCAATGTGCGGGTGGACTTTATGAATTGCCGCGCGGTGACGAAGCGGCGGGTGGACATTCACTGCGCGTTTACCGTGACGGCGCAGGTGTGGGCGCGGCAGACGGCGGAGCTGCTGCAAGGCGCGTCCGGCGGCGACATTCGGGTGCAGACACGGACGGTGCAGACGTGCACGCACGTGGGTACGGTGCAGCAGCCGATCAGTCTGAGCGCGGAATTTGCGCCGGAAAACGGCGCGCAGCCCGAAACGATTCTCTATTTTTCGGCGGCCGGCACACTGACTGACCGGAAGCAGGTGGCGGACAAATGGGTGCTGAAAGGATGCGTGCAGCTGCACGTGCTGTATGCGACCGACGCCCGCACCGGCGATACGTGCACCATCGGGTACGAAGTGCCGTTCAGCACGATTGTGGATTTGGAGGGGCTGGACGACGGGTGCGCCAGCGATGTGCGGCTGGAACTGCTGAGCGTACAGGTGCAGCTGCGCAGCGGCGAAAGCGGGACGGTGTTCGGTGCGGAGATCCGCGGAGCGGTGTGCGTGACGGCGCTGCGGACGCAGACGGTGCAGCTGGTGACGGACGCGTACGATGCGGCGTGCGAGCTGAATGTGGAGACCGAGACGCTGGCGCTGCCGGTGCCGGCGGCGCCGTTGGAACACAGCGTTTTGGCCAAAGGGACGGTGGACTGCGGCGCGGGCGTGGAGGTGCTGGATGCGTGGGCCGAGGTGCGCAGTGTGACCGGGACATACCGCGACGGGACGCTGGCGCTGAGCGGAAAAGTGTGCACGGCGGTGCTGTTCCGGAACGCGGAGGGCGCGGCCGATTACCGCGAGGCGCTGCTTGACTTTGAAGATTCGGCGCCGTGCGCGGCCGACGGCGAATGGACGCTGCGGGCGCAGGTGGATCGAATTGCGTACCGGGTGACGGGGAGTGCGATTGAGATGCGCGCTGACGTGACGGTGGCCAGTCCGGCGATGGCGATGCAGTCCTGCACGGTGCTGCGGTCGATGACGCCCGACCCGCAGCGGCCCAAGGCGCAGGATGCGTCGTGCGCGCTGATTTTGTATTATGCGGCGGGCGGCGAACGGCTGTGGGACATTGCGCGGCAGTACAACACGACGGAGGCGGCCATTCGCGCCGAAAATGAGCTGACCGGCGATGTGATTGAGCAGGCGGGGATGCTGCTGATTCCGATTGTGTGAGCGGGGGAAAATGGAAACCCGGTGCGGTTCTCTGGGGGGAGAGAATCGCACCGGGGATTTTGTATTTTCGTCAGGCGGGTAGGCCGTATGCGGCCATGCCGAGTCCGGCGGCGATGAGAATCAGCGCGATGGGCGGGACGGGCTTGCGGCGGAGTTTGTGGGAGGCGAAGTCCAGCGCGGCGATGAGCGCGAAAATCGCGACGGCGCGGCAGTCGGGCGATAGTCCGCCGGATACGGCCGTGACGCCCAGCAGCGTTTGCAGCCCCATGGTGACGGCGGTCGCGAGGATCAGCGCGACGACGCACGGGCGGACGCCGCATTGGGATGCGCCGATGAAGGTTGCTCTGGGGGGGAGGGAACCGCACCGGGATTTGTATTTTTGTCAGGCGGGTAGGCCGTATGCGGCCATGCCGAGTCCGGCGGCGATGAGAATCAGCGCGATGGGCGGGACGGGCTTGCGGCGGAGTTTGTGGGAGGCGAAGTCCAGCGCGGCGATGAGCGCGAAAATCGCGACGGCGCGGCAGTCGGGCGATAGTCCGCCGGATACGGCCGTGACGCCCAGCAGCGTTTG
Organism: uncultured Eubacteriales bacterium; assembly: GCA_905198155.1. Lineage (GTDB taxonomy): Bacteria > Bacillota > Clostridia > Oscillospirales > Acutalibacteraceae > RGIG4076. The sequence continues at coordinate 123,139 of CAJKBQ010000002.1, read as the reverse complement.
CAGCCCCATGGTGACGGCAGTGGCGAGAATCAGCGCGACGACGCACGGCCGAACGCCGTCCAGGAATGCGGCAACGGCAGCGTACCGGAGCAGATTCTGCAGCACCGCCGCGATCAGCAGGATGATAACGAACGACGGCAGCACAACGCCCAGCGTCGCCGCGAGCGCGCCGGGGACGTCGCATTGGGATGCGCCGATGAACGTCGCCATGTTGACCGCGAGGGGGCCGGGGGTGGACTCCGACACGGCGATGAAGTTCAGGAATTCGCTTTCGGTGAGCCAGCCGTTGGCCAGTACCGTTTCACGGATCAGGGAGATCATACTGTAACCACCGCCGAACGAGACGGCGCCGATTTTGAGAAATGCGAAAAACAACTTCCACAGCATTATTTTCGTACCGCCTTTTCCCGAATTCGCCGCACGCCAAGCAGCAGCAGCCCGACCGCGCCGCACGCCAGGATGCATACGATCGACGAGCAGCCGATGCCGGCCAGCGTGCAGCCGATCATTGCAGCGCCGACGGCGCACAGAATGACGAGGTTCAGCGGGGTGCGCGGGAGCGCCCGCAGCATTTTGATGCCGGCAGAAAGGATCAGATACACAACGCAGGCCTGGATCCCGCGGAATGCACAGGCCACCCATCGAAGCGACAAAAACGCGTCAAATACACGCGAAATCGCGTAAATAATCGCGAACGACGGAATGCAAACGCCAACGGTAGCCGCTGCGGCGCCGCCGAACCCGGCGATGCGGAATCCGATGTAGGTGGCGCTGTTGATGGCGACCGGACCGGGGGTGGACTCCGCGATGGCGACCATGTCCAGGAACTCCGGCTGGGTCAGCCAGCGTTTGCGGGTGATCAGCTCGTTTTCCAGCAGGGCGATCATCGCGTAGCCGCCGCCGAACGTGAATGCGCCGATTTTGAGAAATGTAAGGAACAAAATACCAATATTTTTCCACTTGGTGTTCATACGGTTCGCATCCTTTCGGCGGTTATTTGGCGTGCAGGCGGGCAATAAGTGGATTATAGCACAGAACGCAGGGATTGTCAACGGTACACGGCACACAAAAAATGCGGGTGCTGAAAACAACACCCACAATGCCAAAATTTAGTCGAATCCGCAGATTTGCGTCAGCACCCCGCCGTCCATTTCACACACCGTGTCGCACAACGCCTCGATATCTTCTGCATAGTGCGAGGACATCAGAATCGTGACGCCTTCATTGTCGCACAGCTGGCGGAGCAGCGTGCGGATTTCCTGCACACCGTGTTTGTCCAGCCCGTTCATCGGTTCGTCCAGGATCATCAGCGGCGGATGCTCCATAAACGCCTGTGCAATGCCCAGGCGGTGGCGCATTCCGAGCGAGAATTTGCCGACGTGCTGCTTGCTGGCGGGATCCAGCCCCACGCGTGCGATGGCGGTGCTGATCTCGTCGTCAGAGATTTTTCGGCGGATGGACGCGAGCAGTTTCAGGTTGCGGAACGCGTTCATCGACTGGATAAACCCGGGGTCTTCGATGATGATGCCGATATCCTGCGCGACGGACGGCTGCACTGCTTGCCCGTTGACGCGGATGGTGCCGGACGTCGGCGCCATAAATCCGCAAATGCATTTGGACAGAACGGTTTTGCCGCTGCCGTTGCGGCCGATGATGCCGTGAATTTTGCCGGCTGCCCACTGCACCGACACGTTGTCCAGCGCGGTCAGGGATTTGAACCGTTTGGTGACGGACTGCACTTCTACCATATTGGCGCTCATTTTATTCCTCCTCACGTTTTGTGCTGGGCATCGCGGTGGCAGTACAGAAATACCGACAGCGCAGAAAAAATCAGACTCAGCCCGATCAGGGCGGCGATGGCGGCGGACACAGATGGCGCGTAGGCGGCGTGGGGGGAAAGGCAAAACAGCGATATCCACGAAAGCGGACGGGTATAGCCGATCCATTTGCCGTATAAAAACTGCCCGACATAAGTGGATAACGCCGACCAGAACACCAAAATTCCGGCAGCAACAACGCCGCTGCCGGGTTTGTACGCGACATTCAGCAAAAGTATGAGCGTTCCGAAAAATACAGCTGCGGCAATTGCCAGCAGCAGGGTGACCATCGTCGCCTCGATGGGGGAATACTGTTTTATGACGGCATCGACAATGAAAATGCCCGAAGGGCTGATTCCATAGCGGGCAGGCAGATCGGAATCGGCCGCGAGCGATTTCAATACACCGCCCCATCCGGACGAAATCCCCATCCTCGGGAGCAAAATCAGCAGTTCCGACACATAAATTGACAGCGGGAGCAGAACCCCGCAGCCCCAAATGTACAGCACCTGCCCGCAGATCCAGTTCGCTTTGCCGGTGCGGATCATGAGGAACGGGGTGTGCGCGTCTTCAAACGGTGCCGATGCAAACAGCAGCAGCAGCGATGCGCCGTAATAGATTGCCATGACATCCGAAAGAAAGGTAAACGGAAAAATCCACGGGGAAACGCGGGTACCTGTCCGGAAGCAAAATTCAACAATCCAGCCCAGGTTCCACAAAGCGAACACTGTCTGAACACACAGCAAAGTCAGCGGAATGGGGTTGCTGCGAAGTTTTCCCCAATTGGATCTGGCACACATCCAGACGTAAGACAGATCACGCATTTTGCTGCCTCCTTTTGACGATGCGCACCGTCAGGGTTTGACTCACTGCGCAGAACAGCACCGTCGTGACCAGCTTAATCAACAAATTGCCGACGGCTGTACCGCCGGAGTATCCACTGAACACACCGGTTGCGCGGAAGTAGGTGGGCGCCGACGACGGAACAACGCGCAGCCACAGCATATATACGATGAGCGGGGCAGCCAGTCCGCTGAGCGGATGGCAAAACACCGCCGCGGCCAGTGCAGCCCATCCGGCTGTGATAGCGGCGGACAGCATGGAATTCAAAAGAATCGCTGCAAAATACAGGAGGATATGCGAGCGGATCAGCTCGAAAAAAGCGTCGCCGCCATCCGGATAAGTACCGCCCAACGGAAATCCGCGCAAAAGCATTACGATGACGAATAATGCATCGCTGATCCCGGACGTCAGCGCGCCCAGCAGGACGGCGATTTGAAAGTGGCAGCGCACGCAGCGCCGCAATCCGCCGCGCAGCGAACAAAAGTAAAAAAAACGTGTCTGGACGTCCTGCGCGTAAGTCAGTGCCAGCGGAATGGCCGGAACGATGCACAGCGTAAAGAAAACGACGCCGGTGGAATTGGTTTTGGTCTGGCAGAGCGCGCCGAGGGCATCGTCCCACAAGCGGTTCGGGCGCATAGCGGTCAGCAGCAGTGCGGTCAGCCCGGCGAGCACCGCCAGCGCGAAATTCGGCATCCACCGTGCGCGCAGCAGGTTGGTGCGGTACAAATGAAATTTCATTTTTTCGCATCCCTTCCCGTCAGCGTATGGATGGCATCGTAATACAACCGGGTGGGGCAGCTTCCGGAGCCAAAGAGCAGCTCATACAGTTTGCCGTCTTTTGCGTTTACGACTTCGGTCAAAAAAGAAACAGATTCTTCGGATTCGCTTGTGGCTGCATGGGTTTCGCGGACTGCAATATTCCAAACAGGGCAGAGCCGCTGCGCGCCGATGTCATCGCGATACGAAAGTTCGGCCGATACAATGGCGCAGTCTTTTTTTCCGCGGTATTTTTCGACGACGGGCTTCAATGCATCGCGCAGCGAAATGGGCGCGTATTCGGCCAGCGGTTCCGAACGGCCGACGCTGAACGACTGAATGGCGGCCAGCCCGTTTTCGGTGTAAAAAAACAGCGTTTTCCCCGGCGCATCAGACGCGGGTTTGTATTCAATAATCAAACAGTCCGCAATGTTGAGTTCGTCAAAACGATAGAGATCATCGCCGTGCATCCGATTGAACTGAAACTGTTCTGCCGCATCGAAATACCCGATGTGCACACGTTTCATTTCAGGGAGAGACAGCTTTTCAATCCAGGATTCAGCATCTGCCTGTGAGCGGGAGACAAAATCCGACTTTTCCGCCGGCCAATCACTTGCCGCATCCCATACATAGCGGGTTTCGGGGTTTCGCCAGGCGGTGGACAAAGTGGTTGTCAGATTCATTTTGATCCATTCGACGGAACTGTATGAAAAATTTCCATAGATCTTGCCGTGATCCTTATCGACCAGTTTCCCGTCGGAAATGATCAAAACGTTTGTCTGTTCCCCGTTTGGGTTGACGGGACAATAAAAAACGGCTTCCACCGGGGTGTCTTTCCGATCGACCGGCTGATCGCCGAAAAAAAGCCGGACGACATCGTTTACATCCGGCTGCCAGTGGGATGTTCTGTCATATTCATTTACCGTTTCCGGGCATTCCGCTTCGTCAACGTTGAATTCGATATCGACATCATCCGCCAGCGGGGTCAGCGGTTCCTCGGTTGCGGCACAGCCGGTGCAAAGCAGTGCAAACAGGAAGATTACGAACCATCGCTTTGCTTTCATAGCAAAAACTCCTTTCTACGCAGCGGGACAGCAGGAAACGGGCGAATCCTGCTGTCCCGCAACAATGGATTAAGTGTTCCAGCGACCGGTTGCGGTGAATTGTTCAAAATCGCTGTTGGACGGGTATCCGCACATATAATAACGCGTCCCGTTTCCGCCGTAGCCGTCGATGTACGTGAAGCTGTACGTTCCGGCGCGTGTCAGTTTGTGCAGTGCGCGCGACGCGACGTAGTCATCGGGCGGATCGATGATGTTGCCGATTTTGCAATGGAAAAGGACGTATTCGGTTTCGGCGGTGGATCCGGTCTTTGTGACATATGCGTTCTGCCCGTTGCCGGATTCTACTTGCTGTACCGAATTGGTGGTACGGATGGAGCCAGCGTAGGGGGGTTGAAATGAGAAGCGATACGGTTCGTCCGTATCCGCCACAGCCGCTCCGCAGCAAATCACCAGCAGACACACCACCAAGCCCAGCGCGAACAGTTTCTTCATTGCTTTCATCAGAAAGCCCTCCTTTGAAAAAATATATTCTGATTCGTGCCCGCAACGAATACAGTTCAAATAATTCCGACAGAATTACATGAATTTATACGTTATTACAAAACTATTATACCATGCAGGGGAATAAGCTGTCAATAGAAATTTTTTAAAATTTCAAAATTTGTATATTAGTGCAGAAAAAAGCAAAATTTTCTTCCGTATACCTGATATTGCATATTTTCATCAAAAAACAGAAAAGGCTGCAGCGATGGAACCGTTCCGTCAAAAAAAACAGCGTCTGCATTTCCACAGACGCTGTTTGCAGATGATCCGCAGATTAGCTGTTGTAATAATATATTTCGCGGTATTTCCGCACCGCCGCGCGGACGATCAGCATTGCGACCAGCGCAAGTACGATGGCGCCGCTGACGATGTAAACCCAGCTGCTGACGTTGCTTTCGATTTTGAGGCTTTCCCACAGGGCGTTTTCGTAAGCAAGCGTGTCCGGATCCAGGTTCTGGAAAAAGGTCGCTTTCACCGACCCGGCTTCGGGGTAGATGATGTCCATCGCGTCGGGGTGGATTTCTTCCATGCATTCGATGTATTCTTCGTTTTCGCGCACCAGCCGGTTGGGCGTGGCGTAGTAGGTGTACTCCGCGTTGGCAACGGCTGGTTCTTCGGACAGCAGGAAGTTGATGTATGCTTCCGCCAGCTCCGGCTGCGCGCTGCACGTCGGGATGCACATGGCATCGACATAAACGTTGGTGCCTTCTTCCGGGTAAACAAAGGCAAGGTCTTCGTTGTCTTCGTACATCGACAGAAAGTCCCCCGCGTAGTAGCACGCAACGGCGGCCGAGCCGTTTTTCATTTTGTTGAAAATTTCGTCCATCACATAGCTTTGCACCAGCGGTTTTTGGCGGCTGAGCAGGTCTTTGGCGCGATCCCAATCGGCATGGTCGGTGGTGTTGACGTCGATCCCCAGCGCATACTGCGCGGTGCCGAACGCGTCGCGCGGGTTGTTGAACTGGAGGATCTGCCCGGCGTAGCGTTCGTTCCACATGATGTCCCATCCGGTGACTTCTTCGTCCACCAGGGTGGTGTTGTAGATGATCCCGTACATCCCGTACGCGTAAGGGATGGAATATTCGTTGGTCGGGTCGTAAAACAGGTGCCGATAGTCGGGGTCAATGTACTTAAAATTGGGAATATTGTCAAAATTGAGCTTCCGGAGCAGTCCTTCGGCGATCATCCGCTCGATCATATAGTCCGACGGAATGATCACGTCGTAGCGCGTGGCGCCGGAGCGGATTTTGTTGTACATATCCTCGTTGCTGGCATAGGTGGTGTAGTTGACGCGGACGCGGGTGCCGGTTTGTTCGTAGTAGTATGCTTCAAACGCGGTGTTGACGTTCAGCGTACCTTCGGATCCGTCGGAGATGTATTCCCCCCAGTTGTACACATTGAGCGTAAGCGTTTTTTCGGATGCGCATCCGCTCAGGCTCAGTGCGAGCAGCAGGAGCGTCAGCACGGCTGCAGCGAGCTTTTTCATGCGGCTTTTCCTCCTTGCTTTTTGCGGCTGCCGCGCGCGCCCACGACGTTGGACAGGATGAGCAGCAGCAGCACGGTGATGACAATCAGCGTAGACAGCGCGTAAATGTCCGGCTTGACTTCTTTTTTGGTCATGGAATAAATCAGCAGCGGCAGGGTTTGGTAGTCGCTGCCGGTGGTGAAGTAGCTGATGACGAAGTCGTCCAGCGACAGGGTGAACGCCATGATGAAACCGGAGACGATGCCGGAAGCAATGTTCGGCAGTTCGACTTTGAAGAACGACTGTACCGGGGTGCAGCCGAGATCCAGTGCGGCTTCGGGGAGGGCGTGGTCCATCTGGCGGATGCGCGGCGTGACCGACAGGATCACATACGGCAGGCAGAACGTGACATGCGCGATCAGCAGCGTCCAGAAGCTGAGCTTTTCTTCCAGCCCGATCCAGGTGCCGACCATCACGAACAGCAGCATCATCGAAATGCCGGTCACGATGTCGGGGTTCATCATCGGGATATTGGTGACGGTGTTGACGGCTTTTTTCATTGCGCGGGAACGCATCCGGCTGATGCCGACCGCCGCGGCGGTGCCGATCAGCGTGGAGAGTGCGGCGGCGCTGACGGCCAGCACCAGCGTATTGCGCAGCGCCTGGAACGTGTCGCCGCTTTGGAACAGTTCGCGGTACCAGTACAGCGAAAATCCGGTGAACGCGCCGGTGTTGCCGCTGCTGTTGAACGAAAAGAGGATCAGCACCAGGATCGGGATATACAGAATCACGAACACCAGCACCATGTAAATTCGGCTGAGTGTTTTCATACCAGCACCTCCGCTTCATCTTCTTCGCCGAACCGGTTCATCACGGCCAGCGACAGCAAAATCAGGATCATCATCACCAGCGAGATGGCCGCGCCGACGTGATAGGTGTTTTCGTTTTGGAATTGGCGCTCGATGGTGTCGCCAAGGAGTTCAAACGTGCCGCCGCCGAGCTTTTGGGAGATGTAGAACGTGCTGATCGACGGGACGAACACCATCGTGATCCCGGAGATGATGCCGGCGCGCGACAGCGGCAGCACCACACGGGTCATGGCGCGGAAATTGTTGCAGCCGAGGTCGCTGGCGGCTTCCAGCAGGCGGGGATCCATTTTGGACATGACGGTGTAAATCGGGAGCACCATGTACGGCAGGTAGTCGTACGCCATGCCGAAGATCACGGCGCCTTTGGTGCCGATCAGGTGGACTTTGGGCAGGTTCAGCCCGGTGAGGATGCCGTTGAGGAAGCCGCCGTCGTCCATGATGGCCATCATGGAATAGGTACGGATGAGCAGGTTCGTCCACATGGGCAGCATGAGCAGCATCAGCATCAGTTTTTGGCTGCGGCCGCCCGACCGGGCGATGACGTAGGCCAGCGGGTAGCCGACCACGAAGCACGCGGCCGTCGCGATGACCGACAGCGCAATCGACAGGGCGAAAGTCTGCGTGTGCTCGCTGAGGGCGGCGAGGTTGTCCAGCGTGAAGCCGCCGTCGGTGCCGGTGAACGCGTAGTACAGTACGAACAGCAGCGGCGCAACGATGAACAGCACCGACCAGAAGATGTGCGGGGCTGCGGAGATGGACCGCAGCAGCGAATGTTTCTTTTGCATGGCGTTATTCCTCCACGGCATCAACGTTGGACAGTTCGTCCAGCTCGTCGCTGAACGACGAATAGTCGCCGAACTGGCCGGAATATTCGGACTTTTTCATGATGTGAATCGCGTCCGGCTCAATGTACAGGCCGATCTGCTCGCCTTCGGCGACGAAGTCGGTGGACTGCACCATCCATTTGAAGCCGCGGATATCGACGATGATTTCGTAGTGGACGCCTTTGAACGTGACGGACGTCACGACGCCGCGCAGCATCCCCTGATCCTGCGGGACAACATCCACGTCCTCCGGCCGGACGACGACGTCCACCGGCTCGTTCTGGGCAAACCCGGCGTCCACGCAGTCGAACACCTGGCCCGAAAACCGCACCCGGCGATCCGCCAGCATCACGCCGTCCACGATGTTGCTTTCGCCGATGAAGTCTGCGACGAAGGCATTGGTCGGCTCGTTGTAGATGTCGGTGGGGGTGCCGATTTGCTGGATGCGGCCGTCCGCCATGACGACGACGGTGTCCGACATGGAGAGCGCTTCTTCCTGGTCATGCGTGACGTAGATGAAGGTGATTCCGGTTTGCTGCTGGATTTTTTTCAGTTCGTTCTGCATATCCTTGCGGAGTTTGAGGTCCAGCGCACCGAGCGGTTCGTCCAGCAGCAGGACGCGCGGCTTGTTGATGAGCGCGCGGGCGATGGCGACGCGCTGCTGCTGGCCGCCGCTGAGCAGCGTGACGTTTTTCTTTTCAAAGCCTTTGAGCGCGACCAGCTCCAGCATTTCCTGCACGCGCTGCTTGATCTCTTCGCGGGGGAGTTTTTTGAGCCGCAGGGCGAACGCGATGTTTTCAAACACGTTCAGGTGCGGGAACAGCGCGTATTTTTGGAACACGGTGTTGACGTGGCGCTGGTAGGGCGGGACGTCGTTGATGCGGACGCCGTCGAACAGGACGTCGCCTTCGTCCGGCGTCACAAATCCGCCGATGATGCGCAGGGTGGTGGTTTTGCCGCAGCCGGACGGGCCGAGCAGGGTGATGAATTCCTGATCGTTAATCGTCAGGTCGATCTGGTTCAGAATCGGCTCTCCGTCGAATTCCTTTGAAATTTTTTTCAGCTCAATGATCTTGCCCATTGCGCACGCCTCCAGTTTTGGTTTGTAAAAAATAAAAAAGTGATGCCGAGCCGAGCAGGCTCATGCATCACTTGTGTTTAACGAAAAGGGGAATGCTGCGCGCGGGTATGTACGCGCAGACCGGCCGACATCTGCCCAAAACGGGCGGAAGCGCTGGATCATTCGCAAGGTTCCTCAGAGTCTATATAGCAAAGATTACTTTTACTACTCTTATTGACCTTTCACAAGTTGATGCATTTCGGAAACGGGGAAACGCAGAGGTTATAAAGTAACCAACTTATAAAAGCATTGGGCGATCGGCCCAGAAAATCAATAAGGCAACAGAAGTTGCCAACCGGAGCACAGCTGTCCCCGGTGTGCGGCATTCGACCCGGCTGTCCGTGTGGCCGTACCGCCCGGCAAGCCGGGACGGTGCTCAGGCGGCGATGATGCGGCCTGGCGGTCGGATTATCTTGCTTTGGAAAGACCCTGCAAACGCGAATATTGCTTTCCAATGTCGTGGATGTGATCAATGATATCATATTCGCGGGCAATTGTCAAGCGGTTGGCGCGTATAAAAATACATTTTCGCGATTTTTGTCGGAATGACGAAAATACGGTGGTGCGAGGGGTGAAAAATCGGGGGAGATGGCAGGGAAAAAATCACTCCGCCACACGTTCAAACACCGGAATCTGCTCGGTGCAGACGTCGAACCAGCCGGACGCGACCGGTGATTTGCTCCAGTAGTCCCGCCACGTCCCGGCGGGCAGATACACGCGCCGCGCGTCCGATTCCGCCGTCAGCGGCGCAACGATCAGACGGTCGCAGAAGATGTATTCGTCGTCGATCGCATAAGTTTCGCGGTCGTCGGTGTAATCGCACACCAGGGCGCGCACCGGCGGCTTGCCCGTGCGGTGATAGTCGGCAAAGGCATCGCGCAGCATGGGGATCAGCGACTGGCGGACGCGCAGCAGGTCACGCACTTCCGCTTCGCAGTCAAATTCCTTCCACGGAACCTCCGGACAGTACCACGCGTTGATGAGGCACTGCACCGAAAAGACGGTGGTTTGCAGGCGGCGCAGCAGGTCTTTGCGGCTGGCGGCATCGCGCAGCTCCGCCGTCCACAGCAGGCCGGAGAACCCGGAATTGACGATGCCGCGGATAAAGTCGCGGTGGTCGTACAAATCGCTGTACAGCACGAACGGGTACGGCGCGGCCAGCGCCCCGGCGTTGCGGACTTCGGACAGGGTGGGCTGACCGTCCAGCGCCCGGAGAATGGTCTGCATATACAGCGTGCCGAACAGCTGGTGGTACTGCTCGCCGTCCAGCCCGGAGGGGAAGGACGCGCAGTTCGGGAAGCTCCAATCGCTGTGGACAAAGTCGCTGTTGTCGCATTCGTCGAGTTTGAAGCCGTCGATGCCGCGGTCGATAAGCACTTTGCGGTGATAATCGGCAAAAATGCGACGGGCTTCCGGTGTGGCGAAGTCCGGGACGAGGCCTTTCCAGACTTCGTAGTCGCCGCAGTAGGGGAAAATTTCGCTGTAAATCGGCGAGACGGCGTTGACGAAGGCGTGCTCCCACAGGTTGATGTGATACCCGCGGCGGCGCAGCTCGGCAACCATGGCTTCGTGGTTCGGGTAGCGCTCCGAATCCCACACATAGGAGCAGGAATAACTGCTCGACTGCCAGCCCGGTTCCAGCCCGATGGTCTGCACCAGGAGGTCGGTTTTTTCAAAGTAGTCCGCCAGTTGCAGCACTTCGGCGTCGGTGTATTTGGCGTAGGCGCGGTACAGCGTGCCCAGCCCCCAGTCCGGCACGGTGCAGCCGCCGCCGGACATCATGTTGTACTGCGACACTACGTCCAGAATATTGTTCCCTTCAAACAGGTAGACGTCGATGCCTTTGGCCGACGGGATTTCGACCGCCATGGTGACCGGTTCGTGCAGACCGGTTTTGCGGTACAGGTCGTCCGCATTGGCGATGATGGAATTGTCCGCCGCCGGGCTGCGATTCTGCTTTTTGGCAAATCCGCAGTAGACTTCGACGCAGCGGGCAGTGTCGAAATACATCCCGTAGCCGCGCGTCGAGACGAAAAACGGCACGGGCGCGTGCGAATCGCCGGTGGCGGCGACGGGGTCGGAATTGGTGCGCAGCAGCAGTTTGCGGTGCTTGTGCGTGAATTCTTTGAGCTGCAGGCCGAACCCGTAGAGTTCTTCGTCGGCCGTGAGCGGGAATTCCAGCACGCAGCCGCGCGCGGTTTCGCGGAAGGTGAATGCGGCGGTGTCGTACCGGACGGGGGTATCCTGCGGATTGAACCCGGCGCAGAAGCGCGACGGCGTCAGCGGCTCCGGGGTACCGAACGTGAGTTTTTTCATGAGCAGTGCATCCTTTCCGATGTTTTGGGGGAGATCAGCGGTATTATATCACACCGGGCGGGAAAAGACAAGGGGAGATTTGCGACTTTTGCAGGGTAATTGTGCGATATGCGCGAAAAATGTGCGGACGTCCAAATCGGACGATCCGTTTGGCACAGCCGGTCAAATATGAAAAAGCGCATACCGGGTGTTTTCCGGGTATGCGCTCTTTTGTACGCGGGATTATTCCGCCCAGCTACCGTTGACAAATACCGGGACTTCGGTGCCGTCGGGCCGGATACCGGTGATGGTCAGGTCGTCGGATCCGATCATGAAATCAACGTGCTCAATCGAGTCGTTGATGCCAATGCCGCGCAGCTGGTCGTCGGTCATGTCCAGAAATCCGTCGATGACCTCCGAAAATCCGCGGCCGACCGCGACGTGGCAGCAGGCATTTTCGTCGAACAGCGTGTTGTAAAACAGCAGCCCGGATCGGTTGATCGGCGATTCTTTCGGGACAAGCGCGACTTCGCCGAGCATCGACGCGCCGTCGTCCATCGCGAACAGCTTGCGGAGCGTATCCTCACCGTGCGCGGCGCGGCAGTCCACCACGCGGCCGCCGCGGAAATCGACGGAAAACCCGTCAATCAGCTGACCCGACCAGCTGAGCGGTTTGGTCGCGACGAGGCGGCCTTCGCATTGACCGCGCATGGGGCTGGTGAACACCTCTTCGGTCGGCATATTGGGGACAAAAGATACGCCGTTGCGGTAGTTGACGTCGCGCGCACCGGTCCATTTGGCCTGCGGGATCAGCGAGACGGTGAAGTCGGTGCCGTTGGCGCTGGTGTAGTGCAGGCGGGCAAAGTGCTGGGCGTTCAGCCAGTCGGCTTTGGCGGCCATGCGGGCGGTATGCGCTGCCCAAACCGATTCGGTTTCGGCGGCAGTGCCGTGCAGGTAGACGCAGTCGAAAATCGCGTCCCACAGTTTTTCCACGGCGGTGGATTCGTCGTCGTCCGGGAAGACTTTTTTGGCCCATTTGGGCGACGCGGCGGCGACGATCAGCCATTGGTGCTTGCCGTCGAGCGCATCGCGGTATTTTTTCAGCACGCGGGCGCGCATCTGCCCCACGGCGGCCAGCCGGTCGGCGGGGACGGACGCGAGCGCGTCGGGGTCTTCGGACTCGATGAAAATGCGGACGGGGCAGTCCACGGTCATCTGGCGGGCGCGCTCCTCTTCCCAATGCGGGACTTCGCCGAGCGTTTCGACGGCGGCGTACTGGTAGTCCAGCAGGGTGGTGGTGCTGCACGACCAGATGCGCTCCACATATGCGGCGCCGGCGCGGTAGCAGGCTTCGGTGACGGCGGCGGCAAGCGGCGCCTGATCGACTTCGGCTTGGAGCCGCACACGCTGACCGGGCTGTACGTTGGCGCCTGCGTGAACGATCAGGTGCGCGTAATCGCGCAGTTTTTGCGCATTCATACGGATGTTCCTTTCTTTGCATATTGGCAAAATCGCGGCGGAGCGGCTGCATTGCAAACCGCTCCGCCGCGCTTCGGCGTTATTTTGACCGATGGGAAAAGATTATTTCGTCTTTTCCACGGTGCAGTACATGAAGTACTTGTAGCCCAGCGGGTTGGAGAAGAAGCCCTTCACGCTGTCGTCGATCATATAGATATCGGTGTAGAAATACAGCGGCACGATGCAGCCGGTTTCCATCAGCATATCTTCGGCCATGTGCATCATCTCGTAGCGTTTGTCGTTGTCTTCGCACGATTTGATGGTGGAAATCAGCACGTCATAGGTTTCTGCCCAGGTGCCGTTTTTCACGTTGACATCGTAGCCGAGTTTGGTGAGATCCAGGTTGTAAAGCTTGACACCGGCATGAGCGCCTTTGCCGAACTGAACGTCGTTGTTGCCGGAGTTGGTGACCCACATATCCAAGAAGCAGATCGGGTCGTTGTAGTCCGCGAGCCAGCCGTTGCGGGCGATGGAATAGTCGCCGTTTTTACGGGTCTCGAGGAAGGTGTTCCATTCCTGGTTTTCGAGGTTCATGGTGATGCCGACTGCTGCCAGCGCAGACTGCAGGTATTCACCGATCGCCTTGTGGCTTTCGCCGGTGTTGTACAGGTAGGTCAGCGTCGGGAAGTTGGTGAATTTGCCGTCTTTGTAGTCGTAATACTTCTTCAGCGTTTCGACCGCAGCGTTGAAGTTGGACTCAAAGGAATCCGCAGCGACATTGTAGTAGCCTTTGAATTCTTTGCTGTGACCGGCCGTCTCATAGAACTGGGTGCCGTCCGGATTGGTCATGCCCATCGCGACGAAGGAGGACGCCGGAACCTGACCGGCCTGGCCGATCTTCTCTGCGATGTAGTTGCGGTCGAGCAGCAGCGCAACCGCGTTGCGGATTTCTTCCTTGGCTTTTTCGGCATCGGTGCCGGTCAGCTTGGAATCCGCCGGCAGAATCTGCTCGTTGATGTTCCAGCAAACGTAGTAAGTACCGATCTGACCCGCGACGACAAACTCGTTCGGGTAGTCTTTTTTCAGGGTTTCGATTTCGTTGGTCGGCACATCGTCAATCAGCTGCCAGCTGCCGTTTTTGAAGTTGGTCAGCATGTTGTTGCTGTCGTCCGACAGATAGAAGTGAATGGCTTCCATCGTGACGTTTTTCGCGTCGTAGAACTTTTCGTTCTTCGTCAGCGTAATCACGCTGTTGTGCTTCCACTCGGTCATGGTGTACGGACCGTTGCACACATAGGTTTTCGGATCCGTCGCCCAGGATTCGTTGGAAACGACATCTTCGCGCACCGGGTAGTAGGTCGGGAACGCGAGCAGCTCGTTCCAGTACGCAACGCTGCTGGCCAGCGTCACGACGAGGGTCTTGTCGTCTTTTGCAACAACGTTCAGCTTCGCGTCCGGATTGATGTATTCCGGAATCGGGTTGCCGTCAGCGTCTTTTTTGCCGCTGTCTTTAGATTCCCATATTTTGGAATACCCGTCGATGACTTCGAACATATAGCCGTAGTCCGCCGCCAGCTCGGTGCCGGCCGCGCGGTTCCACGCAAATACGAAGTCGTTGGCCGTGACGGCTTTGCCGTCGGACCAGGTGAGGCCATCGCGCAGGGTGTAGGTGTAGGTGACGGTGCCGTCCGCGTTCTTGACGCCTTCCGGCAGCTCAGTGGCTGCATCCGGGACGATCTGCAGTTTGCCGTCCTTGTCCTGCGACCATTTGGCCAAACCGGTGAACAGATGCGCCAGCAAAGTCGCACCGTCCACTGCGGAGTTCAGTGCCGGGTCGATCGACTGCGGCTCGGACGCCAAGCAGACAGACAACCCGTTGCTGGTTTCGTCGCCTTTTTTGCTGCTTTTGCTGCACGCGCCGAGCGACAGCACCATGACGAGAACCAGAGCGATTGCGAGAAATTTCTTCATGGGTAAGACTTCCTTTCAAAAATATCTATCTGAATATGCGGCTTTGCGCATATTTAGATCAATTGATTTCGGCGACCTTGTGGCACGCGACGAAATGACCGGACGAAACTTCTTTGAAATCCGGCATCGACTGCGCGCATTCTTCGGACGCGTAGGGGCAGCGGGTGCGGAACGGGCAGCCGCTCGGCGCATTCAGCGGGCTGGGGATATCGCCCGACAGCACGATGCGCTGGTTGGCGCGCGCGATTTTGGGATCCGGCACCGGGACGGCGGACAGCAGCGACTTGGAATAGGGGTGCAGCGGATGGTCGTAGATTTCGGACGCGTCCGCCAGCTCCACCATCTTGCCGAGGTACATCACGGCGATGCGGTTGCTGATGTGCCGCACGACGAGCAGGTCGTGCGCGATGAACAGGTAGGTGAGACCCAGTTTTTCCTGCAGTTCGCCGAACATATTGATGACCTGCGCCTGGATGGAAACGTCCAGCGCGGAAACCGGTTCGTCGCAGACGATGAAGTCCGGATTCACGGCCAGTGCGCGGGCGATGCCGATGCGCTGCCGCTGACCGCCGGAAAATTCGTGCGCATAGCGGGCGGCGTGCTCACTGTTCAGCCCGACGTAATCCATCAGTTCCAGGATGCGGTCGTGGCGTTCCTGCTTGGTTTTGTATAATTTATGGACATCGAGCGGTTCGCCGATGATATCCGCGACGGTCATCCGGGGGTTCAGCGAGGAATAGGGATCCTGGAAAACCATTGCCGCTTTTTGGCGGAATGACTGGATATCGGCCTTGGACTCGATTTTTTTGCCTTTGTAGTAGATTTCGCCGGCAGTGGGTTTGTACAGGTGGAGAATCGTGCGGCCGACGGTGGTTTTGCCGCAGCCGGATTCGCCGACCAGCCCCAGCGTTTCGCCCGGCTGGATGGAGAAGGTGACGTCGTCCACCGCTTTGAGCGGCTTGGAGCGGAACATCCCCATGTTGATGTCAAAATATTCTTTCAGATGCCGAACGTCGAGGATCGGCTGCGTTTGATTGGTAGTCACTGCGCCGCACCGCCTTTCTGCGCTTCGTCTGCGTCTGCCGATTCGGGTACGATGGTGCCGTCGTCAATGCCCTTTTTGACATTCATCCAGCAGGCGGCCTGATGGTCGGCGTTGAGGTTCATCCGCTCGGCGCGTTCGCGCAGGCAGATTTTCATTGCGCGGTCACACCGCGGAGCGAATGGACATCCGGCCGGCATATTCAGCAGGTCGATGGGCGTGCCTTTGATCGGATCCAGCCGCTGGCCGACGTTGTGCACCGAGGGGATCGAGTGCAGCAGGCCTTTGGTGTATTCGTGGGCGGGATTGTAGAAAATCTCGTCGGCGGTACCCTGCTCGCAGATGGAACCGGCGTACATCACGATCACTTCGTCGCACATTTGCGCCACGACGCCGAGGTCGTGCGTAATCATGATAATCGCCATGCCCAGCTCCTGCTGGAGGGATTTCATCAGGTCGAGAATCTGCGCCTGGATGGTCACGTCCAGCGCGGTGGTCGGCTCGTCGGCGATCAGGATGTCCGGCTCGCAGGCCAGCGCCATTGCAATCATCACGCGCTGCCGCATACCGCCCGAAAACTCAAACGGATACTGCTTCATCCGCTTTTCCGGCTCGTTGACGTTGACCAGGCGGAGCATTTCGACGGCGCGGTCATACGCCTGGGCGCGGGTGCGGTTGGTGTGCAGCGTGATGGCTTCCATCAGCTGGTGACCGATGGTGTATGTGGGGTTCAGGGACGTCATAGGGTCCTGAAAAATAATCGAAATTTTATTGCCGCGGACGGTTTTCATCACTTTTTCGTCCGCGCCGACCAGTTCCTGGCCGTCGAGTTTGATGGAGCCGGAGACGATGCGTCCGGTTCCGGCGAGAATCTGCATGATCGAGTATGCCGTGACCGATTTGCCCGATCCGGACTCCCCGACGATGCCCAGCACTTTGCCCTTTTCCAGGTTAAACGACACGCCGTTGACGGCTTTGACCTCGCCGGCGTCGGTGAAAAAGGAGGTGTGCAGGTCGTTTACTTCCAACAATGCCATGATACTTTGCGCCTCCTTTTCATCAACCGTTCAGCTTCGGATCGAACGCGTCCCGCAGTCCGTCGCCGAACAGGTTCAGCGACAGCACGATCAGCGAAATCACGATCGCCGGGATGACCATGCGGTACGGGTACGAGGAGATGCCGTTGAGCGCGTCGGACGCAAGCGAACCGAGCGACGGCATCGGCGCGTTGACGCCCAGACCGAGGAACGACAGGAAGCTTTCGGTAAAGATCGCGTTCGGGATTTGGAGCGCGGTCGAGATGATGATGACGCTGATGCAGTTCGGAATCAGGTGGCGGATGATGATCCAGCCGCCGCGCGCGCCGGTGGACTGCGCCGCTAGCACGTATTCCTGCTCGCGGAGGGAGAGAATCTGGCCGCGGATGAGCCGCGCCATCGATACCCAGTACAGCAACGCGAACACGATGAACAGGCTGATGATGTTACTGCCGATTTTTTCCAGTACAGTGCCTTCCAGCGCGTCACGGAGCGTCAGCTTCAGCACGGACGCCAGCAGGATCACCATGAGCGTGTCCGGCAGGGCGTAAATGATATCGACGATGCGCATGATGAACAGGTCGATTTTGCCGCCGCAGTACCCGGCGATGGAGCCGATGGTCATGCCGATAATCAGGACGATCAGGCTGGCGAAGAAGCCGACGGCCAGCGAGATGCGCGTGCCGTAGACGACGCGGATGAAGTAGTCGCGCCCGGCGGAGTCGGTGCCGAATACGTGCGGGAATACTTTTTCTCCGGCGGCGATGCGCGCCTGCTCGGTGGCGCCGTATTCAAACGGCGAAAGGTTGCTGTACGACGCGTCCACCGTCTGACCGGGCGTGACGCCCAGCTGCTGCTCGTACGAATATGGCCAGAAGATCGGCAGAATCAGCGCCGACAGCGTGATAATCAGGACGATAATCAGGCTGACGGTGGCGACCTTGTTTTTTAGCAGGCGGCGGACGCCGTCTTTGAAGAACGTGGTGGACGGGCGCATTTTGACCATATAGGCTTTTTCGGCGTCCGTGGCCGGGGTGAATGCATCCAGATTGACGTGGAGGCTAAACGGTTTTTTGCTCATGTTGACGGAAACCTCCTTGATATTACAGTTGATCGGCGATCCGCGCGGCTAATTTCCACTTGGTCACCGGGTGAATCATGTCTTTTTCGCAAACGTCGGCCGAAACGACCAGGACGGTATGGGGGATGGACTGCGCCGCGCGGCGCTGTGCGGCCTGCACGGATTTCCATCCAGGTTCTGCGGCGGGTTCGTAGTCGGCAATCTGCACGATTACGAACGGAAGCGCGGGATCCCGGAAGCACGCGCGCCAATTGGATATCAGCTCCGCGAGCAGTTGGTCGTACACGGCGCCTTCGGCCGGGGAGGTATTGCTTTCGCCCTGATACCAAACCACTTTACCGAACGAAAACGGGAAAAGCCGTTCGAGCATATAATGATACAACGCGCCGTCGGCATTCCACGCGGCGTACCGCGGGCACGTTCGGTCCCCGTGGCGCTGGTCAACCGGCAGATCCAATGCGGTGCCGGTGATGCGGCGTTCGTCGATCCAGCTTTGGATGACGGATGCACCCTGGGCGCATACCACGACGCCGACCGGAATCCCGCGCTGCCGCAGTGCGCGTCCGGTTTGATACGCGATCGCCGACCATTTTCCGATGTTTTCCGGGTCGGCTTTGACCCAGCCGTCCGCAGGGGTGAGCGGTTCCGGCTCCATGCGCTGCGAAACGAAAATCCGCAGCATATCGTCGTGCACCGGCGGTTCGGGGTCGATGGCGCCTTCGCTCATTCGGAACTGGATGTTCGACTGCCCCGAAAACAGAATGACTTCGCCGATGTAAATGTCGGGAACGGTACAGGTTTGACCGTCGCCAACCGCCGTCAGTGTGTAGGGACCGCCGACATCCATCGCGGGAAATTCCACGGTGAACGGCCCGGCGGGGGCCGTTTGCGTGGTTCCGGCAAATGTGATCGCTGCGCCGGTATCGGACGAGCCGAACACCCGCACAGGCTTGCCGCGCTGGAGAATCAATCCGTTTTTGAAGATTTCTCCGAGTGTCATGCTTTACACTCCTTACTCCAGCTCGATCCGCGGATCGACGACTTTGTACATGATGTCGCTGACCAGGTTCATGACGATAATCAGCACGGCCAGCACGATGGTGGTACCCATCACCAGCGGATAGTCGCGTCCGGTGATGCTGTTGACGAACGAGCGGCCGATGCCCGGCACGGCGAATACCTGCTCCACCACGAGCGAACCGGTGACGATGTACGCCAGCATCGGCCCGAAGTAGGTGATGACCGGGATCAGCGAGTTTTTCAGTGCATGACCAAAAATCACCCGGAAGCCCGGCACGCCTTTGGCGCGCGCGGTGCGGATGTAGTCCTGGCCGAGGACGTCCAGCATCGAAGAGCGCGTGAGACGCGTGATGTAGGACATGGGGTAGAGCGCGAGGGTGATGACGGGGAGCACCAAGCCTTGGGCGGTGGTGCCGTTGGCGGGCAGCCAGCCCAGCCTGACGGAAAAGATAATCAGCAGCAGCGACCCCACGATGAACGACGGCATCGACACAAACGCTGTGGTGATGACCATGATGACTTTGTCGATGATCTTATTGCGCCGGAGCGCAGCGGCTGCGCCCAGCACGACGCCGACGATCAGCGCCGCAAACGCTGCAATCAGCCCCAGCTTGGCCGAAACCTTGAGGCCGTCGCCGACGATGTCGATGACGGTACGGCCGCGCTGCTTCAACGACGGGCCAAAGTCGAACTTGGTGACGATGTCTTTGAGGTAGGTAGCGTACTGCTCCATCACGGGCTTGTCCAGACCGTACTTGGCTTCCATGGCCGCCTGCACGGCGGGGGTGGTGGCTTTTTCGCCCACGAACGGTCCGCCCGGGACTGCGTGCATTACAAAAAACGTGATCGTAATTACGACCCAGATCGTCAGGATCGCCAGCCCGATGCGTTTCAGAATGTACAAGAACATTTTTGAATTCATTGATCTATCCCGCTTTCCAAAATTGTGGATTAGTTCCCTCTCACATATAGAATCCCCACGTTTTATGTTATTTAATATCATAACACAAATGTGAACGCAAAATCAAGTGGCATTGCAGAGATCATTGCCTAAAAAATCTGAAAAAAATCGGTCAAAACGACGAAATAAACGTGTAAAATCCGGAATATGTATATATTTGCATCTACAAGCATAAAAATTCATACTATATTTGACCAAATAGACAAAAAAAGCGCCCGAAAATTGAATCGGGCGAAAAAGGGAACCAGCGCCAAGAGCGAAAAGCCGCCGGACGCGATTCAGCCGTTATTGCGCAGGGCGCTGGGCACGGCGCCGGTGATCTTTTTGAACAGCTTGTTGAAGCTGGCGAGGCTGCGGAAGCCGCAGTCCTGCGCGACGGCGAGGACGGTATCGTCGGTGGTGCGCAGCAGGCGGACGGCGCGCTCGATGCGCCGGAGGAGCACATATTCGTACGGCGCGATGCCGGTGACGGACTTGAATTCGGCCGAAAAGTGCGAGCGGCTGAGCCGGGCTTCGCGCGCCATCCGGTCGAGGGTGAGCGGCTCGGTGAAGTGGCCGTCGATCAGCGCCAGCGCGCGCTGGATGTCTGCCCAGTGCGCGGCGGTGGCCGGTGCGCTGCCGTCGGGCGGGAGCCGGTCGGCGAGTGCGGCGATCAGCGCAATCATCGTCCGGCGGACGGCAAACCGGGATTCGGGCGCGTCGGACTGCGCACTGTCCATCAGCTGCGTCAGCAGGCCGTTCAGAACGGCATCGCCGCGGAAGCGGTGCGGGACGTCGCCGGTGCCGACCAGCCGCCGCAGCCGCGCCGGATCGGCATAATCGGCCGCGGTGCCCCACAGGTACGGGACGGTGAGGTGAATATTGAAGGCGTCCAGCGTGGGGGTGCGGATGGTGGGGATGCAGTGCTGCTCGTTGCCGCGCACCAGGAACAGGTCGCCGGGCTGCGCGTCGTAGGACGCGCCATCCAATATATACTCCCCTTCGCCGCGCAGAATCCACCCCAGTTCCAGCTCGGTGTGCTGGTGGACGCGGTACAGGTTGCGCTTTTGCGGCTTGGACGAGGTGAACAGCGTGAACAGCGGCTGCGGCGCCATTTCGGCGCAGTATGTTTTTTTCATCCGGCATTTTCCTCCGATCGGACGATTTGCGCAGAAATTCGGCAGATTGCAGTAGCCGAACCGGCGCGGATGTGATAGAATAAATTTATCATACCGCAGGACGGGACGATTGTCAAGTCGTACGGGACAAAACGGAGTGGGGGATTTTATGATACTGACCGATTATTTTCGCGCCGAACCGGACGAAACGTGGGCGCTGGCGAAGCTGTGCGGGGTGCGGCACGGCACGGTGCGGCTGCCGGAGACGGCGGATTTTGACCCGGCGGACGGGGCGCACGTGCGGGCGGTGATGGATCGGTTCCGCGCGGCGGGGATTACGCCGCTGGTGGTGGAGCCGCTGCCGAACGCGCTGCACGACGCGATTAAGCTGGGGACGGCCGGACGCGACCGCGCGATTGAGACACTGATTGCGCTGCTGAAAAATCTGCACGAGGCGGGCGTCACGACGCTGTGCTTCAATTTTATGGCGCACTACGGCTGGACGCGGACGGCGACCGATTTGCCGGATCGCGGCGGCGCGCAGGTGACGGGATTCCGCGCGGCGGACTTTGCCGGGGACGGATTTGCGCTGCCGGCGGCGCAGGTGTGGGCGAACTACGAATACTTCGTGAAAGCGGTGGTGCCGTACGCCGAACGGTACCGGATTCGGCTGGCGCTGCACCCGGATGACCCGCCGGTTCCGCAGCTGGGGCAGGTGGGGCGGATTTTCACGAATGCGGACGCGATTGTCCGCGGGATTGAGACGGTGCGGTCGGATTATTTGGGCGTGACGTTCTGCCAGGCGTGCTATTATCTGATGGGCGCGCCGCTGGCGGAAACCATTGCACAGCTGGCGGACAAGATTTTCTTCATCCATTTTCGCAATGTCCGCGGGACGAAAACCGATTTCCGCGAGACGTTTCACGACGACGGGGCGATTGATATGGCGGCGGCGATGCAGGCATACGCGCGCGCCGGGCTGGACGTGCCGATTCGCGTGGATCATGTGCCGTCGATGCCAGGGGAACACGGGCTGGTCGGGTACGACGCGCTGGGACGGCTGTTCGCGATCGGGTATTTGAAGGGAATATTGGCGCAGGGGGGCGGGAAAGCGCAGCGCCAACCCACGACATAAAATTTGGCGATGCCGGAAAGGAACGATTCCAATGAAAAGCCTGCAATATACGCCGGTTACGTGTCGGTTTCCGGACGAAAAACCGGATGAAGTTGTATGGACGGCGCCGTCCGGGGCGACAGAGAAAACGTATCCGTTTGACGATCAGCCGGTGCGGTTTGCGTACGACGACGCCGGATTTGAACGGTGCGTGCCGGTGGGGACGGCGGTTCCGGCGGTGCGATTCACGCCGACGGAACCGGGGGAATACCGGTGGACGGCTCGGAAGGACGGGACGGCGATCGCGTCCGGGACGGTTTCCGCTGCGCCGTCGGACGCGGCGGGGTATGTGACGGTCAGCGCGCGCGACCCGCGGTATTTGGCGACGAGCGACGGCCGGCCGTTTTTCGCGAACGGGCTGAATCTGGCAGTGCTGCGACCGGTGGCGTGCGCAGCGGGCGGCGAATTTGCCGTGCATGGCCGGGCATATATCGGGCTGCGCGGGTACGAACGGTGGTTCCGGCAATGCGCGGCACAGGGCGTAAATTTTATTCGGATTTGGCTGGGACAGGAATATTTGTGTCCGGATACGGATCAGGCGGGGGTGCTGGATCCGGTACAGCTGGCAAAGCTGGATGCACTGATCGCGCTGGCACGGCGGTACGGACTGCGGATGAAGCTGACGATCGAGCAGTTCCGGTATTTTGACTACGAGCGGGCGGCGGACGGCGATTCGTACGCAGATGCGTGCTTCCGGTTGTTTAACAAGAAGCTGTGGCTGGGCGACCGCCGGTGCGAAAGCGCGGCGGAATGGCTGCGCGATCCGGCGTGGCGGGCGGCGTGGCTGCGCAAGGTGCAGCAGCTGGCCGACCGCATTGGGGGCGACCCAACCGTGGCGGTGATTGAGCTGTGGAACGAGATGAGCTGCTTGCCGACGGACGGGATGATTGCGTGGAACCGGGCGATGCTGCCTGCGGTGCGTGCGATGTTCCCGCGGCAGCTGGTGGTCAATTCGCTGGGGAGCCTTTGCAGTCCGCGGTCGGCACAGAATTACCGGAATTTTTGCTGGGATGCGTCCAACCTGGTGCAGCTGCACCGGTATTTGGACATTGGGGCGGCGGATGAAGTGTGCCGTTCTGCGCCGCTGAAACTGCTGCGCGACGGAATTGCGCGCGTATCGCGGCCGGACCGGCCGACGCTGGTGGCGGAAACCGGCGCGGTCAATGCCAATCACACCGGGCCGTTTTTATATTACCCGGCAGATCATGACGGGCTGCTGATGTGCGACTTTGTTTTTGCGCCGGTGTGCTGCGGCGCGGCGGGGTGCGGGCAGATGTGGCATTGGGAAAGCTATGTGGAGCCGAACAATTTGTATTGGGTGTATGGGCTGCTGCGCGACTGGATTGACGGGGTGGCGTTTGACCGCGAAGCGTTCGTGCCGGAGGTATTTCGCGGCGGCGGGATGACGCTGCTGCTGCTGCGCGGAAAGCACACTGCGCTGGGGTATTTGCGGAACGATGCGGCAAACTGGGAGACGGTGCTGCGCGATTTGCAGCCGGTGGTTCCGGCGAACGGTGCGATTCCGCTGGCACTGGACGGCGCGCTGCGGGTGTTTCCGGTGGGGGCGGAGCCGGGGACGGTGCGGTACGAATCCGGGCGGCTGCGCGTTGACGGGCTGCGGTTTGGGGTGCTGCTGCGGGCGGAAACCGGCGCAGACGCGGAATAAATCTTCCAAGTAAAAATCAGTCGCAGCAGCCGGGTTGCCCCGACCGCTGCGACTGATCCATTTTAGAAAAGACTTCGATGTTTTCCGCTGCCCCGCGGCGCAGCGTTTGGTGACGGCCATCGGCTGCGCGCGGGGGAGGGGAGTCTTGCAAACTTATTGATTCGCCGCCAAAAATTCCTTGGCCTGGCGGTTATACTCGGCCTTCACCTTGTCGTATCCGGCGTCTTTGAGGGCCTGACGGTATTCTTCCATCTTCGCATCCACATCTTCAAACAAGCCGTAGTTGAAGCCGTTGGTGAATTCTTTCTGCACCGCGCTGATATTCGCGACTTCCGTCTCCACGGCGCTGTTGTCGAACGCGAAGACGCTCAGGATATTCTCAACCGAATTCTTTTCCAGATCGGCCAGAATCTCGTCGTATCCTTCGTACGCTTCCTGTTTGTAGAACGTGGCCCACAGCACTTTGTTGGTCATGTTCCAGTTGGTGCCGATGTTGAACGCTTTCTCCTTAGGCACATCGGACAGTTTGACCAGCATCCCGTCTTTCATCTCGTAGTCCACGCCTTCAACGCCGAAGCACAGCAGCTTTTGCAGTTCAACGGATTCGTTGATGTGGTTAATCACTTCCAGCACCTTTGTTGGATGTTCCGACGTGCGGGTGATTGCAAACGCGTTGCTCTCCACAGATTTCACCGTTTTGGTGCCGGCAGTTGCGTTGAACATTTCGACTTTCCATTCGGGGTGCGATTTCGCAAGCGGCAGCGCGATCCGGTTATTGGTCGTCTGCGAAACATTGAATACCGTTGCGCTCAATCCATTCAAGAATTTGTCGTTCGCTGTGGTTGAATCGTTTGCCAAATCCGGTGAGAAAAATCCCTTTTCTACGTATTCTCTCGACTTTTTAGCCATTTCCAGGTAGCCGTCCAAAAACGCAAGATGTTCAAATCCTTTTTCCGGATCTTCGACCATAAACGCCCATTCACCGTTCGTCCGGTATCCGTATTTCTGGTTGCAGTACACCGCATACAGGATGCTTGCGCAGGGTTCCACGCCCGATTCGTTCTTTGCAACATTTTCCAGGTATTTTTCCAAATCGTCCGTCGTTTTCAGCGGATCCATCCCATATTTCTCGCGCAGATCGCCGCGGATGGCGATCGTTTGGTCAGACCAACTGGTGCTGATGGCCGGAACGGCATACAGCTTTCCGCTGATCGTGCAGGCAAGCCATGCAGGTTTGGAAAGCGTCTTTACCATATACGGCGCATACTTTTCCAGTTCATCCTGTTTGATCTCGTAAAATGCATTTTTCAGCGCGTTTTCGCCAAAGCCAAACCAGCTAACCGTAAATGCGAAATCGAACTTCTCATTGCCCGCATATTTCAGCGCCATTTGCGCTTTGTCACCGGACCCAAGATACTCCACGTCCACCGTGCAGTTCAAATCTTTGAGCAAAATCTCATTGACCGCTTTCCAGATCCCGTCGCAATTGCCCGTATCCGGCTTTGCACCATGGTTGACATACTTTAACGTCACCGGCTTTTCATCAGCCTTGGACGATGCCGGAGCCTCCGACGCCCTGGATTCCGCATTCCCGCTGGATGCAGCGGCCGGAGCGCAGGCCGTCAGCGCGCACGCCAACGCCAGAATCAACGCCAGCGCCGCAAAGATTTTCTTGCTGTGCTTTTTCATAAAATGACTTTCCTTTCTGAATGTAAAAGTGTAACGATGCCCACCGCATTCTCCGATTGCCCCGGCCGGACTGCAATCCGGAGAATAGCTTTCTGTGGGCTTTGCTCGTTAAATAGATTCTAACACAACAAGATCAATTTGTAAACCCTAAAATCTTCCATAATGGTGCACTTTCTTCCACAAGGGGCGGGAAGACGGTTGGATGCGCTTATTTTTTGTTTTCGTCCGCCCCCGTCGCTCCCTGCCGCCACGCGGCCGGCCCTTTCCCGGTTTCGCGGAGAAAGCGCTTGTAAAAGACGGAATAGTCCGAATATCCGCAGCTTGCGGCGATGCTGCCGACCGTGCGGTTGGTGGAAATCAGCAGCTGTTTGGCGTAGTCGATTCGCAGCTCGGTGACAAAGCGGTATGGTGTTTTGCGGAACTGCGCGCGGAACTGGCGGATCAGGTGCGCTTCGCTGAATGCAAACCGGCGCGCCAGCGCTTGCAGCGAAAATGCAGGATCCTGAAAATGTGCCAGAATGTAGGATTCGACCGATTTCAGCAACTGCGCATCGTCGGCGGGCCGCTGCGGGTTCAGGCAGCCCAGAATGTCGAAAAACAGCCCCGCCAGCGCGAATTCGTTGCGTGCCGGCGACAGGTACAGCCGGGAAAACCGGTGAACGAGCGGGCGGATTTCATCGGTCGCGAACCGGCCGCGAATCGGCAGCTGCGGCTGCGCACTGTCCGGCTGCGTGTCAAATGTCATCCCGCGGAAATGGATATAGAAATACACGGGCGAATCGCTGACCTCCGGCCCGGACTGCGGCAGTCCCATTTGCTGGATGTAGTATTCGCCGGGCGTCAGCGCGAACGGCTGCCCGTTTTCGGTGAAACGCAGCACGCCGCCCAGCATCAGGATCAGCACGTGGTCGGGACAAATGCGCGTGATGTGCCGTTCACCCGGGCGGAATCGGCGCATGGCGCATCCGATGATTTGCAGCGGATGCGGGGCTGTGAGATAATTCATGGATGTTCAGTGCCTCCGATCAATAAATGCAATGATCTAATCAGAAATTGAAATTGCAATATGCTTTATTATACTGTATAATATGAGAAAAATCAACCGAACGGAGGATCATGAGATGTTAAAAGATTTGCAATATCAATTTTACGGGGTTCAGGAAGTTCGCCCGCAGGGGTGGCTGCGCGCGCAGTTGAAGCTGCAGGCGGACGGGCTGAACGGCAACCTAGATCGCATTTGGCCCGACGTAAAGGACAGCGCATGGATCGGCGGCAGCGCCGAGGGGTGGGAGCGCGTTCCGTATTGGCTGGACGGCTTTATCCCGCTGGCCTATTTGCTGGACGATGCTGACATGATTTGCCGCGGCAGGCGGTATATTGATGCGATTTTGGCGCGCCAGCAGCCGGACGGATGGATCTGCCCGTGCAGCGACAGCGAACGCGCCGAGTATGACCTGTGGGCGGCGTTCCTGATTTTGAAGGTGCTGACGGTGTATGCGGACTGCTCCGGGGACGACCGGATTCCGGACGCCGTGTCCCGGGCGCTCCGGAACCTGAGCACGCATTTGAACACGCATACGCTGAAAAACTGGGGCGCGGCACGCTGGTTCGAATGCCTGATCCCGATTTTCTGGCTGTACCGCCGGACGCACGAGGCGTGGCTGCTGGCGCTGGCGCGCAAGCTGCAGCTGCAAGGGTTTGACTGGAACCGGTTTTTGGACTTTATCGACGACTGCACGCAGACCTGGGGCCGGGATGGATGGAATTACGAATCTCATGTGGTCAATGTTGCAATGATGCTGAAAGCGGAGGCGCTGGTGTCGCTGATGACGGACGAGCCGCCCACACCGCACACCGAAGCGGCGCTGGCGTATTTGGCAGCGCATCACGGCACGGCGACCGGCCATTTCAACGGAGACGAAACGCTGTCCGGCACGCTGCCGATCAACGGGACGGAGCTGTGCGGCGTGGTAGAGGCGATGTATTCGTACGAATGGCTGTTTGCTGTCACCGGCGGCGCGCAATGGCTGGATCGGCTGGAAAATCTGGCGTTTAACGCGCTCCCGGCGGCGATCAGCCCCGATATGTGGACGCATCAGTATGACCAAATGGCCAACCAGGTCGCGGCGTTCCCCATGTCGAAGCAGCCGTTCCGCACCAATCAGTATTTGGCGCACACGTTCGGGGTGGAACCGGAGTTCGGGTGCTGTACCGCGAATTTTGGGCAGGGGTGGCCGAAGCTGGCGCTGTCCGCATTCGCGAAAACGCGCGACGGAATCGCATCGTGCGCGCTGGTACCGGCTGAACTGCGTACTGTATGGGACGGCGTGCCGGTGTCCTGCACGCTGGAAACCGGATACCCGTTCCGTGATACGCTCGTTTACCGGGTTACGGCGGATGCGCCGGTGCGGTTCGTGCTGTCCGTCCGGATTCCGTCGTGCGCCGACGGCGCCTGGGTAGACGGTCAGCCGGCAGCGGCCGGGGCATTCGTGCGGATTGACCGGGTGTGGACGGGAACCACGACCGTACAGATCCGGCTGCGGTTTGACGCGCACATTGTGCCGCGCCCCAACGATTTGGTCTGCGTGCGGCGCGGGCCGCTGGTGTATGCCGTCGCAATCGACGAAAAGTGGGAGCCGGTGGAAAACAATACGATGTATGCCCGCGGGTATGCACACAAGTTTCCGTATTGCGACTTCTACATCTACCCGCAGTCGAAATGGGCGTACGCGCTGGTTGGCGATCAATTTGATGTGGAAACGCACGATTTTGCGTCCGGGTTCGGCAACGCCGTCCCGCCGATTTGCCTGACGGCGCAGATGGCGGAGATTCCGTGGGGATTCCACCACGGGCACTGCGATCCGCAGCCGGCGTCGCGGACGCCGGTGGGCGCGCCGCAGTTGGTTCGCCTGGCGCCGTATGGCCACACCAATTTGCGGCTGACCGAATTCCCTTATCTGCCGCGCTGAATTATCATCCGATTCCAAACGCAGCCCCAACAAAACGGGGCTGCATTTTTGTCGTTTGACCGGCGCGTGCGCATGAAATTCGACATTGCCGAACAAACAAAAATAATCCCGGTGCAGGCGGCGAATTCCGCTTGACATCGCGCAAACCGCCCGCTATAATACAAGTAGTTCCGCAGAACAAAATTCGGCATTGCCGAACCAATGGAGAGGAGCAGAATCAATGGAACAGTTGCAGAAAATCGGGCACCTCGTCCCGAAATCGGCGGCGGAGATCGGATCGTCCCGGCTGGGGATCGGGTTCGAAAAGCTCGACCGCGCCGTGTTTGACCCAACGCGCGCATACGACAAACTGGGCGCCATCGGCGCAAAATGGGCGCGGCTGCAGTCCGGCTGGCAGCGCACCGAGCGCACGCGCGGTGTGTACGATTTTGCATGGCTGGACGAAATCGTCGATACGTTAATCGCGCACGGGATGCAGCCATGGATTTGCCTGTGCTACGGCAACGATTTGTACAACCCCGAAGCGAAGAACATATTCGGTGCGGTAGGCGTGCCGCCGATTTTCACCGACGATCAGCGGCGCGGGTGGGCAGCGTATGTGAAAGCGACCGTCGCGCATTTCCGGGACCGGGTCGATCACTGGGAGATCTGGAACGAACCGGACAGCAACGGGTGCTGGAAGCATGGCGCCAATGCGGCGGAATACGGCCGGTTCTGCGCCGATACGGCGGCCGCCATTCGCGCGGCGCAGCCGGAAGCGACGGTGATCGGCGGCGTGGTGTGTATGTTCGCGACGAATCGTACGCTGGAATACGCAGACACTGCGCTGGCGACCGGCATGGCGGAGGCGATCGACGTGCTGTCGTACCATTCGTACCATCCGGACGAGCTGTCCACCGTGGAACCGGTGCGGGCGCTGCGGGCGCTGGCACAGTCGTACAATCCCAAAATCCGCATCATGCAGGGCGAAACCGGATCCCAGTCGCGCAGCGACGGCCACGGCGCACTGGCGGGCGCCGCGTGGACGCCGCTGCGCCAGGCCAAGCAGTGCATCCGTCATGCGGTGCTGGATCTGACGCTGGGGGTGGAGCTGACGTCGTATTTTTCGTGCGTCGATATGGCCGAAGCGCTGGGCGGCAGAAACGACGACGTGAAATCCCGCATGGATTACGGGTACTTTGGCTTGCTGGAGACGGAATTCGACGAAACGGGCTATGCGTCCGGGGGCTACCGGCCCAAACCGGCGTATTACGCGTACCAAAACGCGTGCGCCGCCTTTGCCGAATCGCCGGAATGCGTCGATCTGCCGATTCTGCGGCTGGTGGAGCCGTCGCGCCGGATGCTGGGGCACGACTTCGACGGCGCGGTGGCGCTGCACGGCTTCCGCCGCCCGAACGGCAGCGCGGCGCTGGCGTATTGGGCGCCGACCGACCTGCTGACGACGGATTTGGAATCGACCGTCAGCTTCCGCGCGACGCATTTGCCCGGCGAAATCCGGCTGATCGACCTGCTGCGCGGCGACGTGTATGCGATTCCGGACGCGCTGATCTCGCAGAGCGGCGGCGAAGTGACGCTGCGCGGGCTGCCGGTGACGGACTTCCCGATGCTGCTGACGTTCGGCGCGTTCGCGGATGTTTCGGCGTAAAGGAGGCACCGCATGACGGCGGATTTTTCTCCGGCGGCGCCCAAGCCGTCATCCGACCGGCCGATTGCGGCAGTGCAAAAGGCGCTGGACGTGCTGGATGTACTGGTGTTTGAGGATCCGAACCGCTGCGGACTGCGGCTGGCAGAGCTGGCGGCGCGGCTGAATCAAAAGCCCGCCACGCTGCGCGGCATATTAAAAACGATGATTGCGTGCGGCTATGTGGAGCAGGATGCGCACGCGCGGTACCGCACGGGCAAGCGGTGCGAACAAATCGGCGCGCTGAACCGGCTGCGGCTGCGGCCGAATCTGGGCCGGAACCTGAATGCACGGCTCCAGGCGCTGTGCGAC
Organism: uncultured Eubacteriales bacterium; assembly: GCA_905198155.1. GTDB lineage: Bacteria > Bacillota > Clostridia > Oscillospirales > Acutalibacteraceae > RGIG4076. The sequence continues at coordinate 92,385 of CAJKBQ010000002.1, read as the reverse complement.
GAGACAGGCGAATCGGTATCGTTTTATGTGCTGAGCGGCGGCGAACGGATTTGCTTCCTCAACCTGCAAACGCGCGACATCATCAAAGTGGATTACTCGATGCTGGAAGCCCACAACTTGTACGCGTACCCGTCCGGGCGGATTCTGGTGGCGTATTGCAGCGAAGCGGAGCGGACGCAGGTGCTCCGGCGGCACGGCTTCCCCAAGTCGTACTGGGGCGGGATCGTGAACCGCGCGCAGCTCGACGGCGAGATCGCGCGGGTGCGGTCGGCGGGCGTGCTGGAACGGTACCACGGCGGGGTCGCCAGCTTTGCGGCGGCGGCGTGCTACGCGGACGGCAGTCTGGCCGGGTCAGTGGGCGTCTATTTGCCGGAATTCCGGCTGACGGCGGAAAAGAAAGCGCTGATTTGCGAAAAGCTGCGCACATTCGGCCCATTATAATATTATAATGAAACAAATTGAGTGAAATACAGGAGGAACAAATCATGGCACAAACGCATATTACTTGGCTGGGGCAGGCCGGCCTGCTGCTGGAACGGGACGGGTTCCGGCTGATGATCGACCCGTATTTGTCGGACAGCTGCGGCAAAGCCAATCCGCGCAGCCACCGCCGCGTACCGGTAGATCCCAAATTCCTGGCAATGCAGCCGGACGCGATTCTCTGCACGCACGACCATTTGGATCACACTGACCCCGAAACGCTCGGCGCATTCCTGAACCGGACGCAGCCGGTGACGGTGCTGGCGCCGGGGACGGCATGGACCAAAGCGCGGGCGTTCGGCGGGCCGCATAATTACGTTCAATTTGAACGGCATACCCGCTGGACGGCGGGACCGTTCCGGCTGACGGCGGTCAAAGCGGCGCACAGCGACCCCGCAGCCATCGGCGTGCTGATCGAAGACGGCGACCGGCGGCTGTATGTCACCGGCGATACCTTATATAATACCGATGTGCTGGCCGATGTCCGTGCGCTGGGCGGGGCGATCGATGCAGTATTCCTGCCGGTGAACGGCGTGGGCAACAATATGAACATGACCGATGCGGCCGATTTTGCGGCAGCAGTGGGTGCGCGGGCAGTGGTGCCGCTGCACATCGGACTGTTTGACGATCTGACGGCCGACGCGTTCTGCTGCGCGGGCAAAGTGGTACCGGAATTTTTCAAAGAAATTGCGTTGTAAGCGCGCGGCACATTACAGAGAGGAGAATACTCCGTGAAAATTACAGATTTGAAGGCGTTCCCGGTGGATTGCTTCCGCACAAACTGGGTGTTCGTCAAAGTGTACACCGACGAAGGGCTGACCGGCGTGGGCGAAGCGACGCTGGAATACAAAGAACACGCGCTGCTCGGCGCGCTCGACCACATCCGGGATTACTTGATCGGGCAGAATCCGCTGGACATCGAGCGGCATTACCACGCGATTTACCGCGACGCCTACTGGCGCGGCGGCGCGGTGCTGATGAGCGCGCTGTCGGCGGTGGAAATGGCGCTGTGGGATATTTTGGGCAAACATTTGGGCGTGCCGGTGTATCAGCTGCTGGGCGGCAAGGTGCACGACGACGTGCGCATCTACGTCAACGGCTGGTTTGCGGGCGCAAAAACGCCGGAGCAATTCGCCGAAAAAGCGAAAATCGCCGTGCAGCGCGGCGTGACGGCGATGAAGTGGGACCCGTTCGGCAAAAGCTATTTGCAGATTTCCAACGCCGAGCTGGACACGGCGCTCCGGTGCGTGGCGGCGGTGCGCGAGGCAGTGGGCGATGCGGTCGATCTGCTGATCGAAGGCCATGGCCGGTTCGACGTTCCGACCGGGATCCGCATTGCGAAAGAGCTGGAACCGTTCCGGCCGATGTTTTTCGAGGAGCCGACGCCGCCGGACAACGTGGCGGCGCTGCGCGCGGTGCGCGATAAATCGCCGGTGGCGATTGCGGCGGGCGAGCGGCTGTATGGCCGCACCGGGTTCCGCGAATTGTTCGAGACGCGCGCGGCCGACTATATCCAGCCCGACATTAGCCATGCGGGCGGGATTATGGAGCTGAAAAAAATCGCGGCGACGGCCGAAAGCTACTACATCCCGTTTGCACCGCACAACCCCAGCGGCCCGGTCGCGAATGCCGCGACGCTCCAACTGGCGGCGACGTGCCCCAACTTCTGTATCCTGGAAATTATGTACAGCGACGTGGAATGGCGCAAAGACGTGACGAACGAGTCGCTGCACTACGCAAACGGCCGGATCGCGATTCCGGATCGACCCGGTCTCGGAATTGAGATCGATGAGACGGCGTGCGCGGCGCATCCGTATCGGCCGCATACGCTGCGGCACTACACCGGCGCGCTGACGGATATCCGCCCGGCCAAAACGGAATTTTACTTCTAAATATTCCAGTTTGTATAGTCTAAAATAATCGAAAGAGGGAATTTATTAATGAATCGTGCAGTATTTGTCACCGGCGGCACCGTCGGAAGCGGGCTGGCCATTGCCCGGCGGTTTGCCCGCGAAGGATACGATGTATTTGTCACCAGCCGCGACGGCGACCGCGCCGCATCGGCGGCCGCAGCCGTGGCGGCGGAATTCGGCGTGTTCGCCCGCGGGTTCGCGCTGGACATCCGCGACGAGGGCCGCGTGATCGAAATTTTCAACGAGATTGACCGGCTGGATCGCTTTGTGGAAACCGTGGTGCTCAACTCCGCCGATATGGGATTCGGCACCGACCCGGCAAAGGGGATGGACTTTTTCACCGTGCCGGTGGCGGAGTTCCAGCGCGTGTTCGAAACGAACCTGGTGTGGAACTTTACGATCGTGCGCCAGGCGGCAATCCGGATGCGCGCGCAGCACAAGGGCGCGATTGTGTTCATCAGCTCCAACACCGCGTACCGCGCCATCCCGAACCGCAGCGCGTACTCCGCGTCCAAAGGCGGGATCAACGCGATGTCCCGCGCGTTCGCGATCGACCTGGGGCCGTACGGCATCCGGTCGAACGTGGTGCTGCCCGGCACGATCAAAACCGCCCGCTGGGTGCAGATGGGCAGCCGCCAGATCGTCAACGGGACGTTAACGCCGATTGGCGATATCTCGGATTTTGACGATATTGCCAACGCGGCGTGGTACCTGGGGAGCGACGAGTCCAAAAACGTCACCGGCACCGAGCTGACGGTGGACGGCGGGATGAGCGCACAGCTGTACCCGCAGATTCTGAACGAGTTGAAACGGGCGCAGCAGGCGTAAAAGAAGCGGGGACGCAGACGCGTCCCCGCTTTTCGATTGGAACCGTACGGCCGTTACGCCTTTTCGCCCGCCGTGTAAAATGCCTGCATCGACGCGATTCGCCAATCGCCGTTGCTGCGCAGCACCTCGACGGACAGCTGGCCGGTGTACATTGCCGGGAAGCGGCAGATGCATTTGTGGCCGATGGTGTCGCCGTGGTAGACGCAAATGCGCTTGGAACGCGGGAACTGGGGCAAATTGGCATAGATGCGGAACTCCTGCACCGATTCCCCGGCGGTCAGATCCTCTGCCAGCACGACGGTATCCACCAGCGTGTTGACCGCGCGGTTTTCGGCGTCGTCGCCGCCTTTGTACGGCGCGTCCTCCACCCACTGCGGCATCCGGATGCACACTGTGTTCGGCGCGGTTTCGTGTGCCGATTCGTACGGCCGAACCGCTTCAAACGGCAGCGGCGTGCCGTACCGCCGGCGCAGCGCAGCGCCGAATTCCTGCACCCGCGCGACGTCGGCGTCGTTGAGCAGGCCGTGCCGGTTCGGGCCGATATTCAGCAGCAGGTTGGCGCCGTGGCCGACCGACAGCTCGTACATTCCCACCAGCTGGTCTACGGATTTGATGGCGTCCTCGTTTTCGCGGCAGTCGAACCAGGTGTTCCGCAGCATACAGTCGCACTCCGCCGGCAGGAACCGCGCGCCGCCCAGCGAACGCTGCGTGGTCGTCATCACCGAAAAGTCCAGCCCGGTCACGGTGTTCGGATTCGGCATGGGCGCGTACCCGGCTTCGTTGCCGACCCAGCGCGTATCCGGATCCCACATCTCGAAAATCAGAATCTCCGGTTGGAGCGACCGGATGGTGCGGACGATGCGGTCACGGTCGTATTCGTGATGTTCGGAGCCGCAGCCGTCGAACCATAGATAATCGATTTTCCCATAGTTTGTAAGCAGCTCGGTGATTTGGTGAATAAAGTAATCGTCGTACGCGGCGTCGTCGGAGAACGGCGTACCGCCCTGCCACTGCGCCGGGGAGTAATACAGCCCCACCTTCATGTCCAGCGCGCGGCACGCGTCAACATATTCCCGCACCACGTCGCCCTTGCCGCCGCGCCACGGCGTGTGCGCGACCGAATAGTCGGAATACGCCGTCGGCCAGTTGGCAAACCCGTCGTGATGCTTGCAGGTGAGGATGGTGTACGCGGCGCCCATGTCCTTGGCAACCTGCACCCACTGGCGGCAGTCCAGCCGGTCGGGGTTAAACGCCGACGCCGGCATCTCTTTGCCGTCCCAGTCGTCGTGATTCAGGAAAAAGCTGCGAATGCCAAAGTGGAAAAATACGCCGAACTCCCAGTCCAAAAACCGCAGCTGTTTTTCGGTCGGGATCAATTTGGGTTGCGTCATTTCATTCATGCTCCTTTGCATTGAAATCAATTGGATTTCCTTGATTATCGCACATTTTTGAGCAAAAGTCTATCACAATCGTAGTCGAAAAGTTGGACAATCGTATGCTTTTACGCGTGCGCTTCTTCTTTCGCGCGTCCCAGCGCCCGGAATTTCCCCGGCGCAACGCCGTACCGCTTGCGGAAACATTGCGTAAAGTAGCTGGCGGTGCCGAACCCGGTTTCCAGCGCAATTTCGCCGACGGCGGAGCCGGTGGTCAGCAGCAGCCGCTCGGCCTCCAGCAGGCGCAGCCGCTCCAGATATGTGCAGAACGAAATGCCGAACAGCTGCTTGAACGACCGCGAAAAATAGCTGTACGACAGCCCGCACGCCCGCGCGGCGTCGCGCACCGTCCAGTCGGCGTAATGCTCCTGCGCCAGCCGCAGCGCCCGGTGCAGCGCCAGCTGCAGATCCGGACTCAGCTCGGCAGGGTGGGGATCCGGCTGCGGGCAGCGCGTCCGCAGAATCCACGTGAACAGCTTGAGGATGTCGGCCTGAATCGCCAGCTCGTACCCCATGTGACGGTCGGCGAATTCGCGCACCATGTCCTGCAAAAACACATCGATCCCGCTGCGCGCCAGCTCGTCGGCGGCCATCACGGGCGAAAACCGCATCTCCTTTTGCCACAGCGGCAGCAGATACCGCAGCCCTGCGAGGCTCTGCCCCTGCGCGTACAGGACTTCGGGCAAAAATTTGACAACCAGGTACCGCGCCGGGCGGCTGCGCGTGATGACTTCGTGCACCTGCCGCGCATTGATGACGACCAGGTCGCCCGGATGCATTGGGTACCACCGGTCGCCGACCAGCACCTCCGCATCGTCACGAATGCCATATAATAGCTCGATATATTCGTGAAAATGGGGAATCAGCGGCGCATCGGTTGCGCGCGGCTTGCATTCCATAAAGATGCACTGCACCGACTGCGTCCACCCGTCGATTCGGGCGAGCGCTTCCTCTCGAACCTGCATGACGAACCTCCTCCTGCGTGGGACAATAAATTCGCAAAAAATTGATAGAAGCTTGCAAATATATGATAGCACATTTTCGCGCGATATGCTATACTGAAATCACAAAAAAATCACAGGAGGATTGATTTTTCATGAGACTGGGCCGAATTCAAAACAATTACACGGCAGAAGGTTTCGACCTTGCGGCCGCGCAGGGGATGGAGTTCATCGAAATCTGCTGCAATTACGACGAGGACGCGCAGAAGCTGATCGCTGCGCAGGACGACGTGAAAGCGCAGATTGCCCGCACAGGGATCGACGTATCGTGCGTGGGGCGCTGGAATCACCATGTGCAGCACGACGGCGCGATCGACGCTGAAAACGCGCAGCTGTACTACGACCTGCTGGACACCGCCATCGCGCTCGGCGCGAAAACGTTCGTGTGCGGCTGCAACTACGACGAATCCGTCAGCCGCTACCGCAACTACACCAACGCCATCGCGCTTTTCCGCGGACTGATCGACCACGCCGCCGGGCGGATCAAAATCGCGATCCAGAACTGCAACTGGAACAACTTCGTGGTGTCGCCGCACGACTGGGACGTGGTGCTCGGGGAGCTGCCGGAGCTGATGATTAAGTACGACGCATCGCACGCATACAACCGCGGCGAAGATTACCTGGCGCAGCTGAGCGACTACGGCGAACGCGTGGCGCACGTCCATATTAAGGGCACCACCCACGCCGGAAAACGCCATGTGGACGATCCGCCCGCCGGGATGGACGACCTCAACTGGCCGTCGCAGTTTGCGATTCTGTATGCGCGGGGTTACGACGGCGACCTGTCGATTGAGCCGCACTCCGGCGCATGGATCGGCGAACGCGGCGACGCGGGCGTGCGGTTTACCCGCGATTTCATTCGTAAATTCATGGTCTGACGACCGGAATGAATTAAAAACTGGGAGGAAATTATCATGTCTGAAAAAATCACAAAGGTCGGCATCATCGGCTGCGGCGGCATCGCCAACGGCAAACATATGTCGTCTCTGGCCAAGGTCAAAGACTGTGAGATGGTCGCGTTCTGCGATATCATCCCCGAGCGGGCGGAAAAGGCGGCACAAAAATTCGGCACGCCGGACGCCAAAACCTATACCGATTATAAGGAACTGCTGAAAGACCCGGAGATCGACGTGGTGCACGTCTGCACCCCGAACCGCGCGCACAGCTTCATCACCGTGGACGCGCTGCACGCAGGCAAGCATGTGATGTGCGAAAAGCCGATGGCGATCAACTCCGCCGAAGCGAAAAAAATGCTGGATGCGGCGCACGAAACCGGCAAGCTGCTGACCATCGGGTACCAGAACCGCTTCCGCGACGATTCCCTGTTCCTGAAAGGCGAGGCCGAAGCCGGTACGTTCGGCGATATTTACTACGCCAAAGCGACCGCGCTGCGCCGCCGGATGGTGCCGACGTGGGGCGTGTTCCTGAACGAGTATGAGCAGGGCGGCGGCCCGCTGATCGACATCGGCACGCACGCGCTGGATCTGACGCTGTGGACGATGAACAACTACAAGCCGAAATATTGCGTGGGCACCACGTATCACAAGCTGAACAAAGACACCGACCAGGGCAACGCGTGGGGCAACTGGGATCCGGAAAAATTCACCGTGGAGGACAGCGCGTTCGGCTTCATTGTGATGGAAAACGGCGCCACAATCGTGCTGGAATCGTCGTGGGCGATCAATATGCTGGACACGCGCGAAGCGATTACCACCGTGTGCGGCACCAAAGCGGGCGGCGACATGATCGGCGGCGTACGCATCAACGGCATCCGCCAGAACCGCCAGTACGAGCTGACGCCGAACTTCAAAGCCGGCGGCGCAGCGTTTAACGATGCGCACGGCAGCGAGCAGCCGGCAGAGCGCGAAGAGCGGCTGTGGATCGAAGCAGTGCGCGGCGGCGCGGCACCGATCACCAAGCCGGAACAGGCGTTCGTGGTGACACAGATTTTGGAAGGCATTTACGAATCGGCCAAAACGGGCAAGCCGTATTATTTTGACCATACGGCAGAATAATCGGATCGGCAAAACAGGACAAGCACGCGCCTCACACGGTGCGCACCTGGTTTTGCATTTTGCGGCGCATTTGCGCGGGCGTCAACCCATAGCGCTGGCGGAACAGCGAATGGAAGTGGCTGTAACTGGAAAACCCGACGAATTCGGCAATTTCTTCCAGCGATCGGTCGGACGACAGCCACTCGCACGCCGTTTGCAGCCGCAGCCGCTGTACGAACGATTGCGGCGATTCGTGCAGATACCGCTGCGTCCACCGGCAAAGCTGCGCCGGGCTGAAATGCATCAGCGCGCGGAACGCCGGAACGCCGCCGCGCAGATTTTCCGGGGTATGCATGGCGGCCATCGCAGCGTGCAGCGGGGCGGGGAGCGGCTGCGGGTTGCGGGCCTGCGCGGCGGCACTGGCGAAGAAGTGCAGGAGTCCGTCGGCCATCGACGACCGCGCGGCGCCGGTCATCATGTCCGCCTGCTCGGCCAGTTCGCGGAGGTAGCCCAGCCCGGCGGGCGTCAGCGGATAGCGCCCCGCCGCCTGCGCGACGCCGACGGACGATTGGTGCGCGGCGGTGACCGACAGCGACGCCACCACAACCGATTCGCTTTGCGACCGGAAGCAATGCGTTTGTTCCGGCGCAATCCAGACGACGTCGCCAGCGGTCAGTTCGTCGGGCGTGCCGTCCAGTTCGTGACAGCATGACCCGTTCAGGACGCAGACCAGCTCAAAAAAGGTGTGACGATGCGCCGTCCGCAGCAACGGACGGCCGCGCACCAATTGGAATAATATGCCGTCGTTGCGCATGGCAGCGAATCGGGACGGCGTGACAAGTTCCATGAAAATTCCTCTTTTTTCGTGATTTTAAGGCGTATGCGCGCCGCGGTCGTTCGTTGCGAGGGCATAGGCTTTGGGGGAGCGGCCTGTGGCGGCGGAAAAAGCCTGCGAGAAGTAGGACGGCGACGAATAGCCCAGCGCGGCGGCGGTGGACTGCACGGAGCGGCCGCTGCGCAGCAGCTGTTTGGCGCGGCGCAGCCGCAGTTCGGCCAGATAATGCATTGCGCCCTGCCCGGCGCAGCGGGCAAATGCGGACTTCAGCGTGGAGGGACTGACGCAGCAGGCACGCGCCAGCGCCTGTGTGGTCAGCGGTTCGGCGATGTGGCGGGTCATGTATTCCACGGCGGCGCGGTAGGTTTCGGCCAGACGGTCGTGGCCATAGTACGGGGGTACTTCGTCGGCGACGGTCATCGCCAGAAACGTTTCCGACAGCTGCCGCAGTACTGCCGGGCAGTCGGCCGATTCGCGCAGCGTGCCGCCCGTCCGGGCGCAGAAACCGGCGTATTCCGCGCGCAGCGCCTGCATCACCAGCGCCGCCGACGGCGGGATTCGGAACCGACGCGCTTCGCCGCAGCGGGGGAGGTCGTCGGTGTAGAATTGGAGCACCACCAGCACCGCCGATGCGCCCCGCCGGACGCAGTTGCGGTGGAACCGCTCCGGCTCGAGCAGCAGTGCATCCCCGCCGCGCAGCAGAATCACCCGGCTTTCGTCGGTGACTTGCAGCTGGCCGTCCAGCACGGCATTCAGCTCCCACGCCGCGTGCCGGTGGCCGCCGAAGGCGTGGTCGTCGGCGAAGGTGTAGTCGTAAATATTGTCTAGGTCGGTGAGGGTCAGCGCGCCGGTGAAGTAGTGCATGGCGATCGTCCTTTTGGAGCGGGATTTGGCCGAATTCTAAACTTTTTTGGCCGAATCCCCATTTACATCGGTTTTTTTTCTATTATAATAAGAATCAGGACAATTGTCAATGCGAAAGGACGGAAAAAGAATGAAGATGGAATTTTGTTTCCCGATGGAACCCGGCGAGCACTGGTGGGGCGGGTCGTCCGACTCCGGCACCCAGCAGCCGTTTACGGCGGCCAGCCGATATGCGGCCGACTTTCGGGTGGAGGCCAGCAACCAGACGATGCCGCTGTACCTGTCCGACCACGGGCGGTATATTTGGAGCGAGGAACCGTTCCGGGTGGAGATTGCGGACGGCGTGCTGCGTTTTTTCGGGGCGGAGATGACGCTGGTCAAAGCCGGAGAGACGCTGCGCGACGCATACCGTGCGGCGATGGCGGCGCATTTCCCGTTCAGCGGCAAGCGGCTGCCGGACACGTTTTTCACCACGGCGCAGTACAACACCTGGATGGAATTTACGTATTTCCCCACGCAGGAGAAAACGCTGGCGTACGCGCACGGGGTGGTCGATCACGGGTTCACGCCGGGAATTTTGATTATCGACGAGGGGTGGCACGGCCGGTACGGCGACTGGCGGTTCGACCCGCTGACGTTCCCCGACCCCAAGGCGATGGTGGACGAGCTGCATGCACTGGGGTTCAAGCTGATGCTGTGGGTGACGCCGTATGTCACGACGGACGGGCGGTCGTTTATCCTGCGCGCTGACCGGCACCGCGATCCGGAGAATGACAAGCATTTCCTGCGGGTGAAAAACGAGGCGCACGACGTATCGCTGATTCACTGGTGGAACGGGTACGGCACGGCGCTGGATCTGACCAATCCGTACGATATTCAATTTTTGGACGACCAGCTGCAGGCGTTGATGCGGGACTACGGCGTGGACGGATTCAAATTCGACGGCGGAACGCTGGGCACCTATACCCCTGCGAACTGTCTGAACGGCACGCCTGACACGACGCATACCCCCGCCGAGTTGAATCAGGCGTGGAATGCGTTCGGCGAACGGTACGAGTACCACGAATACAAAGATACATGGAAAGGCGGCGGCCACGCGGTGATTCAGCGGCTGCGCGACAAAGGCCACCGCTGGGACGGCGACGGCATCAACACGCTGATTCCGAACTCCATTGCGCAGGGACTGATTGGGCATCCGTTTATCTGCCCGGACATGATCGGCGGCGGCGAGTGGTCGTATAACCTGATTCCGGGGTTCCGGGTGGACGAGGAGCTGTTCATCCGGATGGCGCAGGTGTCGGCGTTCTGCCCGATGATGCAGTTTTCATGGGCGCCGTGGCGGGTGCTGTCGCCGGGGGGGCTGCGGCTGGTGCAGGACGCTGCCGCGCTGCACAGCGCGCTGGCCGGGGAGATTCTGGCGCTGGTGCGTGCGGCCGAACACGGCGGGGAGCCGATTGTGCGGTGCATGGAATATGAATTCCCCGGCTGCGGCTACGCGGAGATCACTGACCAGTTCCTGCTGGGATCGGACATCCTAGTGGCGCCGGTCGTCACGCCGCACACCGTCCGCCGGGACGTGGTGCTGCCGGCCGGGCGCTGGACGGACGATCGCGGAACGGTTTTTGACGGCGGGCAGACGATTTCGGCGGACGCGCCGCTGGATCGGGTGGTGTGGTTCCGGCGGGAAAAATAAGATTTTCTGAAATTAAAGAACAGCAGTTGGAGGCAGTGCAAGCAACGATACCAGCAGAGGCCCAAATGCATGACGCCGATGGAATTTCATCGCATTGCCCCACTCTGCTGCGCAGCAGGGTGGAATTCCTGATAAAATATTTTTGTTTTTCACTGTCTACTCTATGAGGATTATATCATGCCGCTGCGCAAAGCCTTTTTTGATCCTGTCGGCTTGACAGGGGGGTATGGGCGTGCTATAATAGACGTGAATATGAACAGTGTTCGCATATGCGAACGGAATGGAGGAAAAGTCATGATCGAACCCACCGCATCCAAACGCGCCTGTGCGCTGATCGCAAACCCCACCGACGCGCGCTTCACGGACGAACACGTCCGGCAATTCCAGGGCTGCCCGACCATCGCGGTCACAAAAGGCGGGCGGATTTTCCTCGCCTGGTACGCCGGGGGAACGCAGGAACCGCACATCGAAAACTTCAACCTCATCGTGAAAAGCGACGACGGCGGAAAAACATGGTCGCGGCCGATCGCCGTCATTCCGTCGAGCCGCGAACGCTTCGTCCATGCGCTCGACATCCAGCTTTTCACCGCGCCCGACGGCCGGCTTTTCATCTTTTGGGTGCAAAATGACACAAAACCCGATTTGCGGAATCCGGATGGCTCCAAAATTTACCCCGGATTCGACGTGGACGGCGTGATTTTTGACGATTTTGTCCACGCGATGTGGGTCTCGGTTTGCGACGATCCCGATGCCGACGAACTCATTTTCTCGGAACCGCGGTACGCGGACAAGGGCTTTCTGCGCTGCAAGCCGCTCGTGATGCGCACCGGCGAATGGCTTTGCTTCAACTACGACCAGGTGTCCGACCGATACGGGTACAGCATCTCGTCCGACGGCGGCGCGACGTTCGTTCACGGCTACGGCGCGAAAAAAATCCCCACGCCGTTTGACGAGGCGATGGCGTACGAAAAGAAAAACGGCGACGTCCGGATGTTTGCCCGCACGGCGAACACCGGCGGTTTGGCCGAATCCACCTCGCACGACCACGGGCGCACCTGGGATGACGCGAAATGCAGCGGGATTACTGCGCCGAATTCCCGGTCTTTCGTTGCGCGGACGCCGTCCGGGCGCGTGCTGCTCGTCCGGAACGATCACCCGGTCGAGCGCCGGAATATGACGCTCTGTTTGTCGGACGACGACGGCGAAACCTGGACGACCCGCTGTATCGATGCGCGCTGCGACGTCTCCTACCCCGACGTGGATTTCTTCGGCGACCGAATCTTCCTTACCTACGATCGCGAGCGCACCGGCGCGAAGGAGATTCTCTTTGCGTCCTTCACTGAGGCGGACATACTCGATGCGTCGCGGGAGATTGCGGTTCGGGTGGTTAGTAAGCCGTGAGGAGGTTGGGGGATGGCGTGCACTTCTTTTTCAGCGCAGCCGTCCTCCGCTTTTCTGCAAATCGAAAGCAGATTGCGAATAGAATGCTTGACAAATGCGTAAAATACGCGTATAATAATCGTAGAAAGGAGGAATGCGCGATGGCACAAATCAGTGTGCGGGTGGACGACGATGTCAAGAAAAATGCGGAGCAGGTCTGCGCCGAAATCGGCATCTCGATGGCAGCGGCCATCAATGTGTACCTGAAAAAACTCGGCCGGGAGCATCGGATTCCGTTTGAGATGACGGCCGACCCGTTTTATTCATCCGAAAATATGCAGCGCCTGCGCGCTTCTATTGCACAAATGGAACGTACGGGCGGCACGGTCCATGAGGTGCATTACGATGATTAAGGCCTTTTCGGACGATGCATGGGCAGACTTCGAGTATTGGACGGCACAGGATCGCAAAACGCTCCGCCGAATCTTGCAGTTACTGCGCAATATTGATCGCAACGGATATGAGGAAATCGGGAAATCGGAGCGTCTGCGCGGGGACTTGTCGGATTATTGGAGTCGCCGGATTGACGATGTAAATCGAATCGTGTATCGAATTGACGGCGGAATTGTCAAAATCGTCCAATGCGGATCCCATTATCGCGACAAATAGTCTTTCATCCCCAAAGGAGTAACCCCCATGAAGCTTCTATTCAAACAACGCCTGTTTTCGTGGCTGGACAGCTACGATATCTTCGACGAAAACGGCGCCCGCGTGTACCAGGTGAAGGGCCAGCTGGCGTGGGGCCATTGCCTGAAAATTTTTGACACCTACGGGCAGGAGGTAGGCACCGTCCGCGAACGAATGCTGACGTTCCTGCCAAAATTTGAGATGTATCTGGGCACGCAGTACGCCGGGTGCATCCGCAAGGAGTTCGCCCTCGTCCGCCCGCGGTACCTGATCGAGTGCAACGGCTGGTTCGTGCACGGCAACTGGATGGCGTGGGACTACACCGTGCACGATGCGTCGGGCGCGCTGGTGGCGACCATCTCCAAGCAGCTGTTCAAACTGACCGATACGTACGAAATCGACGTGGTGCGCCCGGAGGACGCGCTGATCGCGCTGATGCTGGTGCTGGCGATCGACGCCGAAAAGTGTTCCCGCGACAAGTGACCGCCCGTTTCGCTTTTTCCGCCAAAATTCGCGCGCACGGGCGCGCAAATCCCGTTGCCTCTCCCCATTGATTTTTCCGGAGACGTATGATATAATATCATGGTATTCATGCGAGTTTGGTATGGATACACGATCCGTTTTATTTTGAGGAAGGGTGACATTTTATGGGCGACAAGCTGCAGCTGCTGGTCGCGATGGGCGGGTATATGCTGATCGTGATTGGCATCGGCGTGTTCTTCGCGAAAAAATCGCAGGCAAATTCAGACAATTACTTTTTGGGCGGGCGCTCGCTGGGGCCGTGGGTGGCCGCGATGAGCGCGGAAGCGTCCGACATGAGCGGCTGGCTGCTGATGGGGCTGCCGGGCGTCGCGTATTGGTGCGGGATTGCGGACGCGGCGTGGACGGCGATCGGGCTGGCGATCGGCACGTACGTCAACTGGCTGCTGGTGTCGCGGCGGCTGCGGTCGTACTCGATTGTGTCCGGCAACGCGATCACCATCCCGGACTTTTTGAGCAACCGGTTCCACGAGAAAAAGAAAACGATCCTGGTGGTCGCGGCGTTCTTTATCCTGATTTTCTTCACCGTGTACGCCGCGAGCTGCTTTGTGACGTGCGGGAAGCTGTTTTCCGGGCTGTTTGGATATTCGTACCACTCGATGATGATCGTGGGGGCGGCGTTCGTGCTGCTGTACACGATTTTGGGCGGATTTTTGGCGGAAAGCGCGTCCGACTTCATGCAGGCGGTCGTGATGATCTGTGCGCTGGTGGGCGTGCTGGTGTGCGGCGTGATCCATGCCGGCGGGCTGGGCGCGGTGATTGAAAATGCGCGCGCGATTCCGGGGTACCTGTCGCTGACGCAGATTGCGACGCCGGTGACGGACGCGGCGGGCGTGCAGCAGGCATCGGGCGGCGCGCCGCTGTTCGGCGACGCGGGCAGCTACGGATTTTTGACGATTCTGTCCACGGCGTCGTGGGGCTTGGGGTACTTCGGCGTGCCGCAGGTGCTGCTGCGGTTCATGGCCATCCGCAAGAGCGACGAGCTGAAGCGGTCGCGCCGGATTGCCACGGTGTGGGTCGTGATTTCGCTGACGGCGGCGGTGTTCATCGGCGTGCTGGGGCGGTATATCCTGCCGACGGACGCCGGGCTGGCCACGCAGAGCGGCGCGGAAAACGTGTTCGCGCACCTGGCGCAGCTGCTGTTCCACCCGCTGCTGGCGGGCGTTGTGATGGCGGGGATTCTGGCGGCGACGATCAGCTCGTCCGACTCGTATCTGCTGATTGCGGCGTCGGCCGTGTCCAAAAACCTGTACGGCGGCGTCATCAAGAAAAACGCCACCGACAAGCAGGTGATGACCGTGTCGCGGGTTATGCTGCTGGTAATCACGCTGTGCGGCATGGTGATTGCGTGGAACGAAAATTCGATCATCTTCGAGGTCGTGTCGTTCGCGTGGTCGGGCTTTGGCGCGACGTTCGGGCCGATTATCCTGTTTTCCCTGTTTTGGAAACGCATCAACAAAGCCGGCGCGCTGGCCGGGATGCTGTCCGGCGGGGCGATGGTCTTTGTGTGGAAGCTGCTGCTGAAACCGCTCGGCGGAATCTTCGGCATCTACGAACTGCTCCCGGCGTTTTTGGTGTCGTGCGTATTCATCGTGGTCGTGTCGCTGCTGACGGCGAAACCGTCTGCGGAGATGGAGGCCGAATTTGAACGGGCGCGGACGTACAACGAAACGTAATCCGCCTTTGGCCGGGCGCGGGGATTGGAAAATATTGGAGGAATAGTCCATGAATTTTGCAGAACCCAGCGCCCAAAAGGCGTGGAATTACTGTTTAGAGCAGCTGTACGACGCCCGAACCCACCTGATTTATGATTTCCGCGTGTCCCGCCGACCGGCGACGGCCTCCGGCGCATTGCCGACGCCTGCCGAGATTCGCGCCGGGTTCCCCAATCCCTGCGGCTACGGCACGGGGATGGAGGATTCGGCGCTCAATGGCGGCATTTTGCTGGACGCGGTGCTGCGGCACTACGAAGCAACCGGCGACGCGGCGGCGCGCATCATGGCCGGGCAGCTGGCAGACGGACTGCTCCGGTGCGCCACCGCAGGGACGCGCGGATTCGTCGCGCGGTCGGTCTGCCCGGCCGACGGCGTGTCGCACTATCCAAACAGTTCGCGCGACCAGTACACCAACCTGGTGTTCGGGCTTTGGCGGTTCTATCGGTCGCCGCTGGCGGACGACGGACAGCGGGCAAGTATCCGACGCGTGGTTGCAGACATTGCGGAACGGATGCTTGCCGAAGTGATTCCCGAAAACGGATATGCGCTGCTGCGCGACGACGGGCGGCGTGGGAAATTTTGCGAGATGTGGGGCGCGCTGGAACCGCATGAGTATTTGCGGATGCCGATGTGCTTCGCCGCGGCGTACGATATGACAGGCGACGAACGGTACGGCGCGCAATACCGCCGGTACCGCGGCGAAGCGAGCGAACGGTCGCGGCCGATTCGGTACGAATCGCTGTGGCATTTGTATGCGGCGCTGCAAATGCAGTTTTCGGTGCGGCTGCTGTACGACGTGGACGCGGACGCGCCGTATCACGCGCGGTACGAGCAGCTGCTGGCAGGCGCTGCCGCGTATTGCCGCGCCTATGTTTTGGAAAATGCGCCGAAATTGTGCGCAGGTGACTTGACGCGGTACAACTATGTTTACGAGCCGTGGCGCGATTTGCCGCTGCAACCCATCCCGCACATGGGCGATCCGGCGTGCCTGAAACCGGTGCGCAACGAAGCGAATTCCGCATTTTACCCGCTGCGGGACTTCGGCAACGCGGTGCACACGCTCTGCCTGTGCGACGGCGCGGCGGACGGTGCGGTGCGGGATGCGCTGCTTGCGGTGATGAACGCGATCGACTACGACGCGCACTCCTCCGGCGGGCCGCTCGACCTGCTGGGCGGCTACTGCGCGCTGGAACGGGCGCTGCGGGTGCAAGACGATACGCAATCAAACATTTTGCCATGAAAAGGCGGCGGAATCTCCCCCGCCTTTTTTGCAATTCCGGCACCCGGAGGAGGACGAAATCATGCTGAAAATTCTGTACGAGGACGCGGCGATTGTCGCGGTCGAAAAGCCGGTGGGCGTACCGTCGGAGCCGGTGAACGGCGACGGGATGACCGTGCGGCTGGCGGCGCAGCTGGGCGCGCCGGTATGGCTGGTGCACCGGCTGGATCGCGGCACCGGCGGCGCGATGGTGTTTGCGAAAACCAAATTTGCGGCGGGCAGGCTGTCCGCGATGCTGGCGCAGCCTGCTGCGGAAAATGGTGCAAAATGTTTCGCCAAAACGTACCTCGCGGTCGTTCACGGCACGCCGAATCCGCCGTCCGGCATGATGCGCGACCTGCTGCTGCACGACCGGGCGCGCAACAAATCGTATGTGGTCGATCGTCCGCGCAAAGGCGTGCGCGAGGCCGTGCTGACGTACCGCGTGCAGCAGACCATGCAGGCGGCGGACGGCGCGCGGTCGCTGGTGGAAATCGCGCTGCAAACCGGCCGCACGCACCAAATCCGCGTCCAATTCGCGTCCCGCGGGATGCCGCTCGTCGGCGACGGCCGCTACGGCAGCCGCGTCAAAGGCGAACCGGCGCTGTGGTGCGTCCGTCTGGCCTTCCCGCACCCGGTGACGGGGGCAGAGGTGGAGGTGGGGTGTGAGGTGCCGGGGGTAGGTGCGTTTGGAAAGTTTTGTTCTTTTTAGATAATAGACGGAAAGCAGCATAATAGATCTGTTCGATAATTTAATGTTGACGGTTAAAAATACCGCAGACTAAAGAGGACCGCAGGCTGAAAAGATGGCATTTGTTTCTTCAGTCGTAAGTATTCTGCGTTTTCTTGCAGTGCTCGTTGGAATCATGCTGTTTTTATGGATTTTATCGATTCCCTGGTAGCTGGAAACCGCTAAAACCTTAATCCTTTCCGGAATAAAGTTTGATATGCTCCCTGTCAAGTAGACAGTGAAAAACAAAAACATTTTATCAGGAAATCCACCCTGCTGCGCAGCAGAGTGGAATTTTTCACGCGGCAATGCGATGAAATTCCATCGGTGTCATGCACTTGAGCCTCTGCTGGTATCGTTGCTTGCACTGCTTCCAACCTCTGTTCTTTGCTGTACTTCTTGTTCCTCTCCTTGACATAAATAATCCCCATAGTGCAGCCTTGAATCCTTTTTTCAAGTGTCTACTCTATGGGGATTATATCAGCAAAGCCTTTGGCCTTATTTTTTCAATTCCTCCCACATCGGCCCCAGGTCGAGACTGCCGTCGGTGCTGCCGACGAACGTATCGCCGGAGCGGTAGATGTGGTCGTACTTCACGTCCGCTTCGTAGCGCTGGCCGCTGGAATCGGTGTAGGTTTCCACGCCGCGGATGCCGTCCGTCGAATGATCGATCATGGTGTTCATCCGCGCGCTGTGGTCTGCGATGGTGCTGTTGACGATGTCGGAGGTTTGGGACAGCGTGCGGGACACCTGCTGCGACGAGCGGATGGCAATCTGTTGGCGGGTCATCGCGCCCTGCATCTGGATTTGCTGCAAGTTCTGCCGCTCCGCGTCCTGCAAAGCGTCATACTGCGGGCCGTATGCCAAATGCGTCACGAATTGGGTAAATATGCCGTTCAAATCACTGTTCGCAGATTCCGGCGCGACCAGCATCAGATCCAGCGCGCGCCCCCAGTCGGAGGAAACCTTGCCACCGAGCATCCCGCCGAACGCGCCCAGCCCGGCTTGCAGCATCCCCATCCAGCCGCCGGACGACTGCTGCGCCGGGCGGGCGGACAGCGCGCCGTCGGTCACGGCGAATGCGGTGGCGAACAGCCCGCGGTAAGCCGTGCCGCCCGCCGTGAACGATACGCGGAATTTGTACGCCTCGGCGCGCACCGGCTTGCCGAGCTGCTGCGCGGCCTGCGCCGGGAACGGCTGCAATTTTTTGCACAGCGCGTCGTCCGGCTCCGGCGTCAGCTGGATGTTGGCCAGCGCGCCGAACGTCTGCATCAGCCGCTCCGCCGCGTACGACCGCGCGTCCGTCAGCCGCCGGTAGCACACCAGCGACCAGCCGTCGATGGCGTAATCTGCCGCTTTTTGGAACGTCCCAGGCGCGGAGATCATCTGGCCGGGGGTGAAATTTTTGTAGTAGGCGATGGGGCAGAATTCCAGCCGCTCGCCGCCGGGACCAGCCATGCGCAGCCCTTTGGCCACCGGGAGAATGCCGGACATGGACTTGTCTTCCGTCACGCGGCAGTCCCATCCGGTCGGGACATACGCCCGGAACAGCGTCCCCGCGCCGAATCGAATGTCTTTCACCGGGGATTCCTGCGGCTTGCGCAGCATATATTCGGTGCCGCAAAAGCTGCATCGGATGTGCGTCGCGCCGTCCGGTACGTGCATTTGTCCGCCGCAGCTGCGGCATCTGATTTCGCGAAATTCCATTGATGATATGCTCCTTTTTATGGTTCTTGTGGTTCATGTTGGAGAATCCGACGCCAGATACGCGGTCGAAAATCCGGTGCAGTCGTACTTACTGCCCAGGATTTCCCTGATGGACAGCATCGAAAAACTGTCGGTGCAGTCGATCAGCGTGACGCTGTCCGTGCCGTATAGGCAGACTTTTGCAAACAGCGGATATGCGGCGGAGCCTACCGGTTGCACGGTGAATGAACCGACCGCGCTGAACGCCGTCAGTTTCCACGCGCTTCCGCTGCGGTAGTTCAGTTTGACGGATGTTCCGTCAGCCGTTGTGGAAGCTGTGCGTCCGCAAAGCAGCAGCCCGACGGCGGCCTGCGCCAAGGCCCGGATCAGATGTTTCAAAATCAGGGACTCCTTCTGCCGTTTGAAAATCATATAAAAAATCATATTCATTATACCACAGACCGGTGCGCCGGGGCGCAAAATTTTCCGAATTGGCAGTGACCAAATCGGAAAATGAACTTTTGAATTTTGTATGAAAAGGCTTCCTTTTTGCCGGCGAATCGTGTATAATAGGAAGCAATCGAAAGGGCGGGATTTGGATGCGGTTCTGCACACAGTTAAATGAATATATGGAAACATTGGGATGCACCGCCAGAGAACTGAGCGATGCGTCGGGCTTGTCGGCGGCCAGCCTGAGCAGGTACCGCTCCGGCGACCGCGTGCCGGAGCCGAACACGGAGATGTTCGACCGGCTGTGCGTGGCCATCGCGGCGGCCGCAGCGCGCAGCGGAATACAGCTCGACGCGGACGCGGTTTCGGCGGCGTTTCTGCGCTGCGACGACGTGAACGCGACGAACCGGGCGCGGTTTCAGGAAAAATTCAATACGCTGCTGCAAGTGATGAACCTGAACATCACGCGGATGTGTGCGTATACCAATTACGATGCGTCCACCATCTCCCGGTTCCGCAGCGGCACCCGCCAGCCGTCTGACCCGGAGGGGTTTGCGGCCGGTGTCGCGGCCTATGTGGCGGCAGAGCGCAGCAGCGCGGCCGACTGCAAGATATTGGCAACTTTGCTGGCGTGCACGCCGGAATCGCTGGAACAGCCGGCGCAGTGCCGCGCGAAGCTGTGCGCATGGCTGCTGGACGAATCGGGCAGCGGAGACCGCAGCGTGACGGCGTTTTTGGCGCAGCTGGATGCGTTTGACCTGAACGAATACATTCGCGCGATTCATTTTGATGCGCTCAAAGTGCCGGGCGCGATGTTCCAGCTGCCAACGACGCGGACGTACATGGGGCTGCGCGAGATGAAGGACGCGGAGCTGGATTTTTTGAAAGCGACGGTGCTCAGCAAATCGCAGATGCCGGTGGTGATGTACAGCGATATGCCGATGGACGAAATGGCGAAGGACACGGAATTTGCAAAAAAGTGGATGTTTGGGATGGCGATGATGCTGAAAAAAGGGCTGTTTCTGCATCAGATTCACAATCTGGACCGCTCGTTTGCGGACATGATGCTGGGGCTGGAAAGCTGGATCCCGATGTATATGACGGGGCAGATTGCGCCGTATTACCTGAAAAACGCGCAGCCGGGGGCATTTTTGCACCTGCTGAAAGTGTCGGGCGCGGCGGCGCTGTCCGGCGAGGCGATTGCCGGACATCACGCCGACGGCCGGTACACCCTGACCAAGTCGAAGGAGGAATTGACGTATTACATCGGCCGTGCGCAGTTGCTGCTGCATGCGGCGCAGCCGTTGATGGAAATTTACCGGGCAGACCGGGTCACTGAGCTGCAAGCGTTTTGGACGAGCGACGCGTACACCGACGGCGCGCGCCGGAACCGCTGTGCGTCGCTGCCGCTGTACACGATGGATCGGATGTTTTTGGCGAATATGCTGCGCGCACATGGGGTAGCGGTGGAACTGCGGGCGAAGATTTTGGCATTTGCGGAAAATCAGCGCGCCATTTTGGCCGAAACGCTGCATCACGGGACGGTGACGGATGAGGTTCCGGCGCTGACCGAAGCGGATTTTGCCCGCGAACCCCGCACCCTGCCGCTGGCGGGGCTGTTTTACGAAACGGACATCCCGTACACATACGACGAATACCGGGCGCATTGGGCGCAGGCGCAGGCATTTGCGGCGCGGACGGCGGGGTACACGCTGACCGAAGCGGCGTCGTTTCCGTTCCGTAATTTGGAAATTCATATGCACGCAGGGGCGTGGGCGATGGTTTCCAAGCAAAAATCCCCGGCCATTCATTTTGTCATCCGGCACCCGAAGCTGCGCGCCGCGATCGAGCAATTCGTCCCGCCGGTTGTGGATTGAGCGAAAAGATCAAAAAAAGTTGGATTTTGACTTGACAAGCGCGTTCCGTTGTGCTATAATAATTGAGCAGTTTAAGAGCCGCGCGCGGCGCTGCAAAACTGAATATGCGGATATGGCGGAATTGGCAGACGCGTTAGATTCAGGTTCTAATGAGGGTTCCTTCATGCAGGTTCAAGTCCTGTTATCCGCACCAAGCGCAAAACAAGTCTCGGGAATCGAGGCTTGTTTTGTGTTTTAGCAAAGATTCGTGGGACTTGAAAAGGCGTCGCAATGAATGGACGTCCAGTGGACGTCCAGAACGACGCCCGACCAAGCGCCGCAGCGCGCGAATCAAGTCCTGTTATCCGCACCAAGCGCAAAACAAGTCTCGGGAACCGAGGCTTGTTTTGTGTTTTAGCAAAGATTCGTGGGACTTGAAAAGGCGTCGCAATGAATGGACGTCCAGTGGACGTCCAGAACGACGCCCGACCAAGCGCCGCAGCGCGCGAATCAAGTTAAGAACCGTCCGATCTGTATTAGTTTATCCCAAAAACAGGATCTACAGTGCCTCTGTGCTGCAAGTCCTGTTTTCGGGTTACTTCTTCAGAGCATCCTTAAATGCCTTGCCGGCCTTGAAAGCCGGAACGGTAGAAGCCGGGATGTTGATCGTAGCACCGGTAGCGGGATTGTGTCCTGTGCGGGCAGATCTCTTACGCGATTCAAATGTACCAAAGCCTGTGAACCGGACAGAGTCGCCTTTCACGACAGTGTCGGTAATCGCAGCAAGCAGCGAATTAATAACTGCGGCGGTATCCTTTTTTGGATACGCCTGTGCTTGCGGAAACCGCATCAACAATTTCTTTTTTTGGTTATTTTCCGTGATCTCCTTTCTCGAATTGCTTTACTGCTTAACCGATTAACCGATCTTGCCGGATAAGCAAATATATTATCGGATTTGTTTCGTTATTTTTGTTGTTCGAGATATGTGCAGGCGGAAACTGCGGCAACCGTGCCGTCGGAAACAGCAGTCGTGAGTTGGCGAACGCTTTTTATGCGGCAGTCTCCGGCGGCAAATAATCCGGGCGTTTCGGGGACTGCCATTTTTCCGTCAGTAAACACATAGCCGTTTTCGTCAAGCGGGGCAAGACCGACAAGCACTTGTGTATCCGGCAGCCTGCCGAGGGCAACGAACAGCCCGGAAATCGACAGCGTTTCGTCTTTTCCGATTTTGCTTTTCAGTTTTAAGCCTGTTAATTGTCCGTTTTCCCGTATCAGCTCCGAAACGGTCATGCCGGTCAAAAGAGATATATTATTACGCTGTTTCACTCTCTCAACAAGAATCTGCTCAGCACGGAAGCTGCTTGTCCGATGAATCAGTGTTACATGATGGCATCGTTCACTCAAAAGCAATGCATCATCAAAAGCAGAGTTTCCTCCTCCCACTACGGCTACAGCCTGTTCTCTGAAAAAGCTGCCGTCGCACAACGCACAGTAGCTGATGCCGTGACCGATAAGCTCTGTTTCTCCGGGTGATCCAAGCGTTCTCGGACGTGCACCGCAGGCATAGATAACAGTTTTGGCATAGTATTCACCGTCGTCAGTATCCAGTCGAAAAATTCCCGAAGAATCTTTTGCTATTTTTTGTACATCCGTAAGGCTTATCTCAGCGCCTGCAGCCTCTGCCTGTGCCGCCATCCTGTCGCCGAGCTGCAAGCCGGACACGGTTCCGGTTCCGGGATAGTTTTCGACCTGCGGCGCCCGGGTGATTTGACCGCCGATGCATTCCCGCTCGAATACTGTGACGGATTTTCCGGCTCTTGCGGCATACAGGGCGGCGGTAAGACCCGCAGGTCCTCCGCCGATCACCGCTATGTCTGTCATAGCGCCAGCTCCCTGAGTAAGGCCTTGATCTGTGCCACGCCGGTGTATAACACGGTCTTATCCCCGGATTGAACAGTAAGTGCAGGCGCTTGCCGGAGTCCCAAAGCCGTTGCCTCCTCAATGTATTCGTCTACATCCCGTTCCGTATAGCAAAGCCCGGACTTCTCCAAAAGCGGCTTGACGGCGCGGCAGTTCGGACAGGAAGCGGTGGTATACAGGATATATCCGCCGCTTTGTTTTATCGGTTCGGGCGGGACGTCGTGTTTTTCCGGTGCGGGTTCGGTGCGCAGCCTGCCGATCTGATACGTTTTTCGATCTGCAAATTCCTGGCTTTTGCCGTCGTTCCAGTTTTGAACCGGTCGGTAGTACCCGGTGATGCGGCTGTAAACTTCGGTTTTGCTGCCGCAGATCGGGCAGACGGGCTGCTCCCCGGCCAGATAACCGTGATCGGCACAGATGGAGTAGGTGGGCGACAGGGTGTAATAAGGCAGCTCGTAGTTTTCGGCGATTTTGCGCACCAGTGCCGCGGCGGATCGCCAGTCGGGCAGCTTTTCCCCCAGGAAGGTGTGGAACACCGTACCGCTGGTGTACAGCGGTTGCAGCTTATCCTGCACATCGAGCGCCGCAAATACGTCTTCGGTATAGCCCACCGGCAGGTGGCTGGAGTTGGTGTAATAGGGTGTTGCCCCCTCATGCGCTGTGATGATGTCCGGAAAATGCACCTTGTCATGTTTGGCAAGCCGGTAAGAGGTGGATTCGGCAGGAGTTGCCTCCAAATTGTAAAGATCGCCGTACTGCTCCTGATAATCCGACAGGCGTTCGCGCATATGGTTGAGAACACGGACGGCAAATTCCTGCGTCTCTTCATGGGTCAGATCCTTGCGCAGCCAAGCGGCGTTAAGTCCTGCTTCGTTCATACCGATAAGCCCGATGGTCGAAAAGTGATTGTCAAAGCTGCCAAGATACCGTTTGGTATACGGATAAAGCCCTTCTTCCATCAGCTTGCCGACGGTGGTGCGTTTGGTTTTCAGACTGCGTGCGGCAATATCCATCATCCGGTCAAGACGGGCAAAGAACTCTCCCTCGTCTGCCGAAAGATAGGCGATGCGCGGCATATTGATGGTAACGACGCCGATGGAGCCGGTGGATTCGCCGCTGCCGAAAAAGCCGCCGGACTTTTTGCGCAGCTCACGCAGATCAAGCCGCAGACGGCAGCACATACTGCGCACATCGGACGGCTCCATATCCGAATTGATATAGTTGGAAAAATAGGGAGTTCCGAATTTTGCTGTCATTTCAAATAACAGACGGTTGTTTTCGGTTTCGCTCCAATCGAAGTCTTTGGTAATGGAATATGTGGGGATCGGGTACTGGAACCCGCGGCCGTTGGCGTCGCCCTCAATCATAACCTCGATAAAGGCGCGGTTGATCAGATCCATTTCCGCTTTGCAGTCGCCATAGGTAAAGTCCATCGGTTTTCCGCCTACGATGCAGGGCTGGTCGGCCAGGTCCGCCGGCACGGTCCAGTCCAGCGTGATGTTGGTAAATGGCGCCTGCGTTCCCCAGCGGCTCGGCGTATTGACGCCGTATATAAAGCTTTCGATGCAGTGCTTGACTTCGTTATAGGTCAGGTGATCGGTGCGGACAAATGGCGCCAGGTAAGTGTCGAAACTGGAAAACGCCTGCGCGCCCGCCCATTCGTTTTGCATAATGCCCAGGAAGTTTACCATCTGGTTGCAGAGCGTCGCCAAATGCTTTGCCGGTGCGGAGGTGATTTTGCCGGGAATGCCGCCAAGCCCTTCCGTAATCAGCTGCTTCAGACTCCAGCCGGCGCAGTAACCGGTCAGCATGGAGAGATCGTGCAGATGCAGATCTGCGTTGCGGTGCGCGTCGGCGATTTCTTCGTCATAGATCTCGCTGAGCCAATAATTTGCAGTGATGGCGCCGGAGTTGGACAGGATCAGCCCGCCCACCGAATAGGTCACGGTGGAGTTTTCTTTCACGCGCCAGTCGGACACTTTTAAGTAGCCGTCCACGAGCCTTTTGTAGTCCAGTATGGTGGAACTCATGTTGCGGAGCTTTTCGCGGTTTTTGCGGTAGAGGATGTAGGCTTTGGCGACTTTGTCGTAGCCGGCTCGCTGCAGTGTTTTTTCCACACTGTCCTGGATAGACTCCACGTCGATCGTATCGTTTTTCACATTGGGCGCAAAATCCGCCGTTACCTGCAAAGACAGCAGGTTGATTACGTCCGGGCTGTACGGAATTCCGGTGGCATCGAACGCTTTGGTAATGGCGTGGGAGATGCGGGATAAGTTGAATTCGGCGCTTCGGCCGTCTCGTTTAATGACCGTGTACATGGTTATGCTCCTCTATATCAAAGTTATCGGCTGCAATTGGGGGTTACACGCCGCGCAGCTTTGCGGCAGGGATATAGGGCTTCACTGCGTCCAGCAGCGCGTCCAGCTCCGGTTTTGTCAGTGCCGACACGCCGCTGCCGAGCAGGCTGCCGGAATCGACAAAAGGCTGGATGAAGTACCGCTTTGCACCTAGGAGCCAGCGGCCGATGGCTGCCATATGTTCCGGCGTGTGAAACGGGTGACATACCGTTGTGCGGAACTCGTAATCGGTACCGCTGGCTTTCAGCAGAGCGGCGCTTTTTCGGACTTTTTCGATTACCGCCGCGCCGCAGGTTTCGGCGTAGCAGTCCGGCGCGTTTTTGATGTCCATTGCCACATAGTCGAGCAGGTTTTCCTGCAGCAATGCTTCCAGCATTTCCGGCACGGTTCCGTTACTGTCCAGCTTTACCAGGAATCCCATCGCACGGATGCGGCGGATTATGCCGGGCAGTTCCGGGTGAAGCGTCGGCTCGCCGCCGGTGATGCAGACGCCGTCCAGCTTGCCTGTTCGGGAAGCAAGAAACCCGAACAGGGATTCTGACGCAAGACCGTCCGCCGGATTTTGCGGCAGAACAAGTTCCGGGTTATGGCAATAGGGACAGCGAAGATTGCATCCGGTGAAAAAAACCGTGCAGGCGACTTTGCCCGGGTAGTCAAGCAGAGTCACTTTCTGTAAGCCGCCAATCATTTTATCACCCCCCTCGGTTTTGTGTTTTGCATTATCAGTATACATGATACGGTGGCAAAAGTCAAGAGGAAAACTATATATAGTAGACTTTGCCCTCAAAAACATAAAGTGCGGATCCGGAGCGCCGGGTGCGGCGAGGTGCGCGGCAGACGGGAAAGCCGGGGGAGTTCCGCCGAAAAAACAGCGGCGGCGCCAACCCGCCCGGATTTTCACAACGGAACAAGCTGCGCCCGTTTCCCGTCAGCGTGCGCAGCTGCGGCAATGCAGCCGTCCCCTGCCCGTATGCCGGCGCCCGGTCGGCAGGAAGACAAAACCCAAAAAACCGTGCACCCCCCGCAAAGGGGATGCACGGTGGTGCCGTATGCGCTCCGGCTCGCCGGATCGGGCGCAGCCCCGGTCAGGAAGGGGGGCGGATTCGGGATGCAGGAAACCGGTTTTACAGATTTTCGTTTTTCAGCGCGTCGATCGGGTTGTCTGTTTTGATTTTCCGCATGGCGTACATCATGGTGGAAAACACGACCAGGAACACGCTCAGCGCGGCGATGCCGATAGCCGTCCACGGCAGCCGGAAATCGGTTTGGTAAACCTTCCCCACCGCGCGGTAGATCAGATAGGTAATCCCGCAGGACACCGGCAGACCAAGGAGCAGAGATTTGGAACCGTACAGTAGGCATTCGCAGCACATCATCCGATAAATCCCTTTTTGCGTCATGCCGACCGATTTCAGCATGGCAAACTCCCGGCGGCGCAGACCGATGTTGGTGGAAATGGTGTTGAATACGTTGGCGGCGGCAATCAGAGAGATCAGCACAATAAAGCCGTAGGCAAACACCCGGACGATGGTCACGACGTTCCGGTTTGTTTCGGCGTTTGCGGCATAGTCGAAAAGCTG
The DNA here is from genome assembly GCA_905198155.1 of uncultured Eubacteriales bacterium. Lineage (GTDB taxonomy): Bacteria > Bacillota > Clostridia > Oscillospirales > Acutalibacteraceae > RGIG4076. The sequence goes on along the minus strand of CAJKBQ010000002.1, from coordinate 65,185 downwards.
CCGGCTGCTGAATCCGTTTTCCGTCAGCACGGTCGCCAGATTTTCAAAGCTCGCGGTGTGATTGCTCGAGGTGAGGAAATACTCTGTATTGCGGAATTGATTCAGTGCCGCCTCGGGAACCACGCGCTCCAGCATGCTGTACGGATAGATCATATTGATAGCTACCGGCGTGCTGCGGCTGACAAAGAACGGAGCCTCCTCAATGGTTTTTTCGGACCGCAGCGTGTACTTTGCAAAGGATTCCTCATAGGGCAGCTCGATGATGTCGTTCTTGTTGTCTCTGTTTTGATAGAGGACGACCTTATTGCCGTTCTCATCGATCTGGCTGTCTTTTCGGTAATATCCGTCGATCTCTACATAGTAAAGACCTTCGATCACGCAGCGGTCGCCCCGGAGCGTATCCAGTGTTACATACTTTTCCAGCAGGCGGTCGAATTCCATATTGTTGTCCAGGGCGATGCCCAGGGGCTTGTCCCGGTCATAGTAATCCGCTTCCTTTAGGTCGTACTTTTCCAGTAACCTGTTGAACTCGGCATCCGCAACGAAGTACAGATAACCGGAGATGCCGAGTCCCTTCGGCGCTCTGTCCTCCCGTTCCGCGCCGAAGTCGGCAAAACGGTCGGCATACATTGCCGTGACATATTCGCGGGAGATATCGCCCTGCAAAAACTGCTTCTTGGTATAGGTACCTCCGGTGACATTCTGCTCGGAGAAAAGCAGCTCCAGAAGCGCATCTGGTGTCATGGCGGCGGAAGCGTCCGACCCTGCCGCATAGATCAGGTCGAATTGATCGGAGGCCAGCCCGCCTGCGGCGGATTCCGTCAGATAGTCGGTGAAAGCCGCCGCCGAAACAAAGAGGACGATGCTCATAAACAGGCTGACAACCGTTGCCCGGTACTTTTTCCGGCTGCGCCTGTAGTACTTGCCGGCGATGACGCCGGGCAGCCCGAACAGTTTATAAGCAAGCTCCGGGGTTTTGCCGGACTTACCGTCCGATTTGATGTCCATGTGCTGGCGGATCGCCGCAACGGCAGAGACTCTGGTTGCTCTTTTGGACGGAATCCATGCCGAGATCAGAACCGTGACAAGTGCAATGACCGCAGCAATGACGACAGCCTGCCACGAAACACAGAGCCGCATGGGAATGTCCGCGCGGATGATGGAAGAGAACTTGTCCCCGATCAGAAGCAGCGTGATGCCGATGCCGCCGATGCCCACCAGAATGCCCAGCGGGATGCCGACGGCACTGACCGCCAAAGCTTCAAACAGCACCATTTTCCGCAGCTGTTTTGCGGTAGCGCCCACCGAGGTCAGCAGACCGAACTGCTTGGTTCTTTCCGAAACGGAAATGGAAAACGCATTGTAGATGAGCGATACAGAACCGAACACGATCAGCCCGATGATAATGGCGGCAAGGCTGTAAAACGCGGAGAGAAAGGAATCGAACCGGGCGGCGCCCGAATACAGCAGCACTTTTGTATTGTAGGCATAGTCGTGGGTGTCCGTGTACCCCATTGTTTTCATAAAGGCGTATACTTCGGCGGGCTTTTTCATTTTGAACCAGCAATGGATCGGCATTTCGCTGCCGGGCGCAGGATCAGCCGTCGTCAGCGCTGTGTACCCGGGCGCGGCGTAGTCCTCAAAGGCAGGTCTTTCATAGATACCGACCACTGTGTAGGTTCTCGGTTCGGTGTTTTCGAGCCTTTCGCTGCTCATAACCTCCGTATGCGTTTTGCTGTCATAGGTGTATACGGGCGTGTCCTGTTCCAGCCTTTTGCCGTCAAGCGTCCTGTCACCCACATCAAGCGTGACGGTGTCGCCGACCGAATAGTTCACTTTGCCGCTGGTCAAAAGATGTTCCGGTAAAATAATTTCTGATTGATTTTTCGGCAGTGTGCCCGAAATGAGATGCACCGGCATCGTATCAAAATAACCGGATGCAAGGTCGCCGCCGAGCAGGTACAGGTAGGGCTTGCGCTCGTTGGCGCTGTCGATCTTCGCATAACCCAGAACCTGCGCATAGGCGGCGGAGGAAACCCTGCCGGAATCGCGGATGTCCTCATAGTCCTTATATGCGGCGTCGTAAACCGCACCATGCCAGTCCCCGCTGTTGTGGATTTCGTACCGCAGCACGAAGTTCTGCATACTGGAAACAAAGGTCGCAGACGCACAGATCATTGCCGCAGAAAGCATGATGCCGATGATCGTGACGATGGATCGGGTGCGGTTCTTTTTCAGCGATGCCAGGGTGATTCTGTTGAAAACATTCATCTGCGGATCACCTCGTCCCCGGTGATCTGCCCGTCCTCGATGGAGAGGATGCGGTCGGCCTGCAGCGCGATGCTTTCGTCGTGCGTGATGACGATGAGCGTCTGCCCGTATGCCCGATTTGAAAATTTCAGCAGCTCGACGATCTCCTGGCTGCTTTTGGAATCCAGGTTCCCGGTGGGTTCGTCGGCCAGCACCACGGCGGGTGCATTCATCAGGGCGCGTCCGATGGACACCCGCTGCTGCTGACCGCCGGAAAGCTGGTTGGGCAGGTGATTCTCGCGCCCGGTGAGCTTCAGAACGGTCATCAGCTCGGAAAGCCTTTCGCGATTGATTTTCTGCCCGTCCATCAGAACCGGCAGAGCAATGTTTTCCGTGACGTTCAGCACCGGGATCAGGTTATAAAACTGATAGATCAGCCCCACCTGACGGCGGCGGAAGATGGCAAGCTGGTCTTCATTCTGTGCATACACGTCCTTCCCGTCCACAAACACCCGGCCGCTTGTGGGGCGATCCACTCCGCCGAGGATATGCAGCAGGGTGGATTTGCCGGAGCCGGAAGGCCCGATCACGGCAACGAACGACCCTTTATTTACCGAAAAGGATACGCCGTCCAGCGCCCGCACCTCGTTTGCGCCTTTGCCGTATATTTTTGTCAGGTTTTCAACGCGTAAAATTTCCATATGAACTGCTCCTTTCGCTTTTTACCCCTTTATGATACAATGCCGAGGTGACAATCAGGTGACTCCGAAGTGACGGATCCGTCACTTTGCGAAAAAAGGAGCCGTCGGTCAGACGGTTCCCTTGTAAAAGCGGATGGAGAATACGGCGCCCGCCGGTTTTCGGTTTGCGGCTTTTACGGTTCCGCCCTGACCGGTTATGATCATGCGGGACAGTGCAAGCCCGATCCCAAAGCTTTTGCTGTCGGTGTTTTTGCCTTTGTAAAAGCGCTCGAAAATGTGGGGCAGATCTTCCGGGGGGATGCCGGTGCCGTTGTCGCGGATCACAATTTCGGAATACAGGGCGTTTTCTTGCGCGATGATTTCGATGGTGCCGCCTGCCGGGGTGTGCTCCATGCAGTTTTTGACGATATTGCCGACGGCTTCGCACGTCCACGCCAAATCGCCGGAAAAATCGCCGTCTGCACGGATCCGCAGCTGCTGCCCGCGCAGCTCGATGGGAATGAGCAGCGGGGCGCAGGATTTTTGGATCAGGGTTTCCAGGCTGGTTCGTTCCGCCCGGAACTGCGCCGTACCGGCGTCCAGCATGGAAATTTTCAGCAGCGTGGTGATCAGCCAGTCGATGCGGGTCAGCAGCCCGTAAAGCTCATGAATAAGCGAATGCCGCCGTTCGTCGGTCAGGTTCGGTTCCGACAGCAGCCCAAGCAGCAGGTTGATGGCGGTCAGGGGGGTGCGGATCTGGTGGGAGATGTCCGCAAGCGAATTGGCCAGATATTCTTTTTCCTTTGTCAGCGTCTGCTGCTGCCCGCGCAGACGGACGGTCATTTTGTAAATTTCGCTGTGAAGGATGCTCAGTTCCCCTTCGGCACAGCGGTCAAAGTCGATTGCGCCGCCGTGCAGGATCTGATTGATGCGGTCGGCCAGGGCGGCAAGCCGCAGATAGCGGCTGTATGTACTGATGGTATAAATCAGCATGAGGGACAGCGAAAGAACGGCGGCAATCCATCCGGCGCGCGCATCGAAGCAGAAACAGGCCGTGCAGGCAGCCGCAGAAACCAAAGCCTGACACAGCAGGGGTTTTTGCACTTCTTTGTTTTTCAGCAGATTGATCATGCGTCCACCTTGTACCCGATCCCGCGAACCGTCTGAATGATTTTCGGCTCAGCGGGGTCGTCCTCGATTTTTTCGCGCAGCCGCTTGATATATACCGTCAGCGTATTGTCATTGACATATTCGCCGGCCGCATCCCATATGGCGTCCAGAAGCCGCTCGCGGGACAGCACAATGCCCCGGTTGTTGATGAAAAACAGCAGGAGACGGTACTCCAGCGCAGAAAGAAACAGATCCCGGTTGTGCCTGGATGCCGTGCCTTTTTCGGTATCCACAACCACGCTGCCAAGCTTCACGGTTTTTCCCGTGCCGCCGGTCAGGCGGAGCACGTTTTTGATGCGGGACACCAGTTCCCTGGGACGGAACGGTTTGGGAATATAATCGTCGGCACCCAGGTCAAAGCCCGTTACGGTGCTGTACTCATCTCCGGAGGCGGTCAGGAAAATGACGGGCAAGTCAAATTCGGATTTGATAGCGTTGCACGCGGAAAAGCCGTTGCCTTCGGCCAATGACACATCAAGCAACACCAGATCCGCCTTTTCTTCCGCCAGCACCGCCATAGCGGCAGACTGTCCGGACACGCTTCGGACAATATATCCTGCACTGTTCAGATATTCGGTCAGGTTGGCGACGATCGTCTTATCGTCTTCCACTAACAGTATCTTGCGCATAATCGAACCTCTGTTGTTAAATGATGAATAGGTGGGAATGAAGAAAAGCCGTGCCGAGCCTTGAAAACGATAGGGCTCTGATGTGATGCCGGGAGTGCGGGTGAATGCAGAGGCACGGAGTTGCCGGGACGTATTTCAGACGGAAAGAGCGGTTGATTTGTCTTTATTCTATAGCAACGGCAGAAAAGCAAGGAAACCAAGTCTGCTGCGGCGTGTCAGGCGGAGACAGTTAGAATAATTTTACAAATGAACACATTCCCCTTAAAGTGCGCTGTCAGCTTTTGCCTTTTGTCTGACAAGCCAGGCGGTCATATCCCGCAAGGTCTCCTCGATCGGGCGCGGCCGATAGGCAAAGCTCTCCGTCGCGGCATCATGGGTAAACCGTCCGTTTGAACCAAGAACCGCAACAGAATAAGGCGTGAAGAAAAGCGGCTTTTTCTCTTTCAGGCAACGGCGTTCACAGTACGGAGCTGCAAGTCTTGCGAGTTTTAACGGCAAACATATGGGACGATATATCAGTTTGGCAGCCTTTCTGACGATCTGCAGCATCCTGCGGATGGTGATGTAATGTCCGGACAGAATGTAACCCTTGCCCGGCTCGCCGTTTTCCGCGCAAGCCAGAATTCCTTTGGCCACATCCCGTACATCTACAAAATCATACCCGCCGTGCACGGCAAAGGGCAGTTTCCCGGCGAGAAAGGACTTTGCCATTGATGTAAAGCTTCCGCCTAACACATCACCGGGACCGATGATTCCGGAGGGAAAAACAATGCTGACGTTAAGCCCCTGCTGTGCTGCACTAAAGACCAATTCCGTTGCAGCTGCTTTGCTTTTGGCATAATCGCCGTCTACAAGTCCCGGAGAAAATTCGCAATCCTCTGTAATGACGCAATTCTTCGGTTTTTCCGGTATGGCGTGTACAGAACTGACGTAGATCATTTTTCCTATGTGACGCTCCAAGCATTGCCGGACGACCTTACAGGTGCCGCCGATATTGACCTGATAGAGCTTTGAGCCGGATCTTGAGGCGACGGAGATAATGCCGGCGCAGTGAATGACGCAGGTGTTGTTATCAGCATCTGCAAAGAACTGCGCAAGCGAGTCATCTTCGCATACATTGCCGATGACTGTATGAACCCCTTCCGGGAGTAAAGCAGCACAAGGGTCATTATGCAACACCAGTGCGTCTACCCGTTCATTGCGGCGTACCAGTTCCTCAACGATTGCCCGACCGAGAAAGCCGGTGGCGCCGGTAATCAAATATCTGTTATACATATAGAAAACCTCCCTAAGATAACCATGCAGGTGTTGACTATCTTTCATAAGTATAGTATACTGAATATAAAAGATAAAAGCAATCGGCAATCACAGTCTATCTGAAAGAAAAACAACATCTCTCTCGTAAGTGTTGCCAAACTTTGTAAACTTTTTTCGGAGGAATTTTGAATGGAGAAAACAGACGCCAGAAAACGCTATACACAAATGGTGCTTAAGCAGTCTTTACTAAAACTACTGAAAGAGAAACCGGTCAACAAAATTACCGTAAAAGAAGTGTGCGAGCTGGCACAGCTGAACCGGGCGACTTTCTACGCTCATTACAGCGATTGCTTTGCACTGTTGGGGAGTATTGAGACCGAGATTATCGGAGCGTTTGAACAGTCCCTTCGTTATGTAAACTCATTTGATGTTACGGCTCTTATAGAAGCTATTTACGACATGATCGATCAGAACCAGGAGGCATGCAGGGTTTTGATCCTCGGAAACACAAGTTCCACGATCCTTAAGCGGATGATCGCACTCGCCAAAAAGGACAGTATTGCTTACTGGCGAAAGGAACTGCCTATGGCCGGGGATGCGGAGCTTGAGATGATGTATACCCACCTGTCAAACGGGTTGATGCATGTTGTTGTGGAGGGATATGATCAGTATAGCAAAGAGGAAATCATTCGCTTTGTCAGCCGGGTGGTGAAAAACAGCCTTTCGCTGCTCAAAAAGCCCGCAGAGGCTTTTGCGTAACTCAAAGAAGAATCAGAGAGAGGAATAGTTATTATGAAAGAAAACAGAAAACTGTTAAGAGAGGTTCTGAACGATATCCGCCATGATATGACCGATGAAGAGGTATTAAATCTGCTGGCGGACAGCAAGATTTCGGTGCAGCCTGAAAGCGGAAAGGAAAAGTATACGCTCGGACAGCGTGCGGCGGATTCCATTGCAAAATTTGCCGGAAGCTGGGCATTTATATTTTCTTTCAGCGGGGTTCTGATCCTGTGGATGGTTGTGAATGTTCTGCTGGCAGCCGGAGCGTTTGATCCGTATCCGTTCATTCTGCTGAATTTGGTTCTGTCTTGCGTGGCGGCTGTCCAGGCACCGCTTATTATGATGAGTCAGAACCGTCAGGAGGAAAAGGATCGCCGCCGGGCCGAAAATGATTATAAAGTCAACCTGAAAACCGAGATAATGATTGAGGATCTGTACGATAAGGTAAACGCCATTCTCGCCAAGCAGTCGGCGCTTGAACGGCAGGTTCTGGGGGATCACAAAGAAGAGCCGGAAACAGCCGAATAGTTTAAGGCGAGGGCTGGCTGCCTTCGCCTTTTTGGAAATATATGTTATTGGCTCTGTGCCGGGAGACTGACACTCATCAGCCTTTACTGTTTGCGATGGCCTGATCGATCAGCTTTTGCAGCGTATCAGCCTGTTTCTTGGCGGTTATCGCACCGACGATCGGTTCGCCAACGATGTTGCCGTTTTTGTCAACCACATATGTGGTCGGATATGAGTACAGTCCGGAAGTGAATTCACCGGCCTTGCTTTTCGAGTCAAACCAAATGTTTTTGTAGGACACACCTTTCTTTGTCAGAATATCCTTTGCATCGTTTATCGCCGTTTTATTCCCGTCAAGAGTGAACGAGTTGATTCCGACTACCGCACCGCCTTTTTCGGCAAGCTGTTTGTTCAGCGCTTCCAAATCAGCAAGCTCGCCCACGCAGGGGCTGCAGGTGGTAAACCAGAAGTTTACTACGGTAACGGTGTTTCCTGCGAACAGTGTGCTGCTCTTCACTTCGTTTCCGTCAAGATCCTTACCGTCAAATGCGGGGAATTTCATCAGATCGTCTTTTTCTGTCGGTTTGCCGTTCTCTGCCGGAACGCTCATATCGCCGTCGGACGGCTTTTTTCCGCAGCCGGGGAACTTTTGCTCCAGAACCGTCAGCTTTCCTTCGATCTCACGGATCTGTTCGGCACCTTTGATAAGCAGCTTCAGCTCATCCGCCTTGAACTGGTTCTTGGCACCGTTGATCGTTTTAAGCAGGAAATCGCCGTAGTTTCCGCTGTCCTCGATTATCGCCATGCCTTTATTGGCAGAGAGAAACACCTTCTCCCAAAGAGCGCTGTTTTCGGAAAGAATGGCGTTTTCCTGCTCCATCAGTTTTTGATGAAGCTCGGCTGCTTCGTCCTTTGTGCCCGGTTCCATTGCCATAAGAGCTGCAATTTCAGCCTTTTTGGTTCCATCATCTTTGCTTGTGCCGCAGGCAGCAAGGCTGAATATCAGCAGGAAGGCGGTCAATACGGTTAAAATTTTTGTTGTTTTCATTGTCTTTACTCCATTTCTGTATCGGATATTTGTTTTGTTGTTTCCATCTTTTCTGCGGGACGATCGATTTCTTTTCCATTGCCGAAGCCGTAGCGGAAGCTTACAGCCTTGGCGGGGCAGGCACGGACGCACATGCCGCAGCGGATGCATTCGGTGTGGTCAGGGGCTTTGGTTACATCCACATCCATCTTGCACGCCTTTGCACATTTTCCGCAGGAAACGCATTTGCGTTTATCTACTTTCATTCCGAAAAGTGATACCTTGTTAAGCAGCGCATAAAATGCGCCCAGCGGACACAGCCACTTGCAGAACGGGCGGTAGAAAAGCACACTCAGCACGATTACTGTAATCAGAATGCCGAGCTTCCACGAAAAGAGCGCACCGAGTGCGGCGCGAATGCCGGAATTGACGGCGGCGAGAGGTATCGCTCCCTCAAGTACCCCCTGCGGACAAAGGTACTTGCAGAAGAACGGATCTCCCATGCCAACATCGTTTGTGATAAGCATTGGCATCAAAACCACCATAAAAAGCAGAACAGCGTATTTTATGCAGGTCAGCGGTTTCAGCTTTTTGGTGGAGATCTTTTTGGCTGGAATCTTGTGCAGCAGCTCCTGAAACCATCCGAACGGACACAGAAAACCGCAGATGAAGCGGCCGAGCAGCACACCGAGCAAAATGAGGAATCCTGTGATGTAGTAAGAAAAGCTGAATTTCGACGATCCCACCACTGCCTGAAACGAGCCGATCGGGCAGGCGCCCGATGCCGCCGGGCAGGAATAGCAATTGAGTCCCGGAACACAAACGGCTTTCCCCTTACCCTGATAAATTCCGCCCTTCAGAAAATTAGGCAGATGAAGGTTGGTCAGCAGCGCTGCACCTGCTTGGAACAGTCCCCGAAAGCGTGAGAGAAACTGCGATACGCTGCCTTTTTTCTTCGCATTTTTGTTATCCAATTCCCACACACTCCAAACACAGCCGGATCGCCTTGCTTAGCACGGTATCCGCCTCTCCGCGCCAGGCTCCGTAACACAGTATCGCAGCTCCGCAGATAAGCAGTGCAGCCTGAAATACGGCTTTTTTTGATCGAATCAATTCGGTCCCCCCTTCCTTTTGTGCTCTCATTGTAGCACAGAGGATATAAAATCCCTGTTAAAAACGAAAACTTAACAAAAAACTTATCTCCGTGTGGTATAATAAAGTCGAAGAGCCGGAAAAACAACGGAAGGAGATTTCCTATGCATATTTTAGTAGTTGAAGATGAACGCGCATTATGCGAGACGATCGTCCGCAGTCTCAGGCGGCTCGCTTACAGCGTGGATTTTTGCTGTGACGGAAACAAAGCGATCGAATTGCTTGGTGTGGAGCGGTACGATCTTGTTTTACTGGATCTGAATCTGCCGGGGGCGGATGGGATGACGGTGCTCAGAACGCTGCGGCAAACCGACAGAGATACAAAGGTGCTGATTTTGTCGGCGCGCAGTGAGGTCGCTGACAAGGTGGAGGGGCTGGATGCCGGAGCCAATGATTATCTGGCAAAGCCTTTTCATTTAGAGGAGTTGGAAGCAAGGATACGCAGCCTTACCCGCCGTCAGTTTACACAGAATGATGTGGTTCTGACCTGTGGAAGGGTAACTTTTGACACCAAGGCTCGTATCGCCGCAGCTGGCGGACAGGAGCTGTCACTTACCCGAAAAGAAATCGGGATACTTGAATACCTGATGCTCAATCAGGGGCGGCCCGTTAGTCAGGAAGAGCTGCTTGACCGTGTGTGGGATAACAGTGTGGATAATTTCAGCAATTCGATTCGGGTACATATTTCCGCACTGCGGAAGAAGCTGCGCGCCGCACTTGGTTTCGACCCCGTCCGCAACCGCATCGGGGAAGGGTATGTTATGGAGGAAGAAAAATTGTGAAAAAGCTATCCTTGCAATGGCGGATCACCATAATGACGGTACTTCTTATCGGAGCAGCCTGTGTTTTTATGAATGTTCTGATCGGATATTCCGGCAGGCAATATATGGATTCCATAGGCTCTTATATTACGGGCTACGGAGATACGGGCAGGGGAGAACAGGAGTATTTTGATCCCGGGCAAAAGAAGCTCGACGAGGAATTAACCATTGTTGTACACGGGGCGCAGGAATCATTTATCACCACCAACTGGTATATCACGGCAGCGGCAACGATTTTCGGCGGTGCGCTTGCGTACTTTTTAAGCGGACAGGCGCTGAAGCCTCTGCGTACTTTTACCGCCCGGGTAGAAAAGGTTCAGCTGAACAATCTGACAGATATGAAGATTACCGAAGATGTTCTGCCGGAGTTCCGGCAGTTCAGCCGATCGTTCAATCAAATGCTTGAACGTCTTGATGAAGGCTTTACCGCGCAGCAGCAGTTTACGGGAAATGCCGCTCATGAGCTGCGCACGCCGCTTTCGCTGATGCAGGCACAGCTTGAGCTGTTTTCCGCAGAGCATTCCGAGGTATTGCAGGAAACGGCGGATTTTCTACGCCTGCTGCGCGAGCAGACCGAACGTATGACGCAAATGACGAAAACGCTGCTTGAAATGAGTGAGCTCAAGACGGTGCCCTGTACTGACCGTATTGAATTGGCTCCTATGGTTGAAGAGGTTTTTGCCGACCTTGTTCCGCTTGCGGACAGAAACGGCATAATCCTTGAAAGTAAAGGTGACGGAGTTATGATCGGCAGTGACACGCTGATTTATCGTATGCTCTTTAATCTGACCGAAAATTCTATACGTTACAATCGCCCGAACGGGACGGTGCGTATTTTGATTGCCAGTAAAGAAGAGCGATTAGTCATTCGGGTCACAGATACCGGCTGCGGCATACCGGAGAAATACAGAGAAAGTATTTTTCAGCCCTTTTTCCGGGTGGATAAATCCAGGAACAGAGAAAACGGCGGCGTGGGATTGGGGCTTTCGCTGGTGTGGGAGATCGTCGCGCTGCACGGCGGCGAGGTTCGGGTTGAGGAAAGCTCGGAAAAGGGAACGACTATAGCGGTGAAGTTCCCGACAGACATGAAAATAAAGTAGCGGAGATTATTTATGAAAGCACCGATTGTTATCGACACGCAGAATGACTTTATCACAGGAGTACTCGGCACGAAAGAGGCGGCCGCTGTTCTGCCGAATATTAAAAAGAAAATTGATGCATACATTGCTGCCGGGGATAAGGTGATTTTGCGGAAATACAAATTGAATGTAAGGCAGACAGAGGAAAAACTATTGTACATATCCATGACGATGGGGAAGGCATTGCGCCGGAGCTTTTGCCGTACATTTCCGACCGCTTTTTCAGCGCCCATAAGGGCGGCGCCGGGACCGGGCTTTCGCTCGCAAAAGAAATTGAGTCACTGCACAAAGACACAATATCCGCGTCAAACGACGGCGGCGCAGTGCTTGAGATCCGCCTTCCCCTGAGAAAAACAATATAATTATTGACGTTAATCGGTTTACAGATACTGTTACAAAAAACATAATACGAAAGGAAATCATATGATGAAGAAGATTATTGCAATTGCACTTGCTGCCGTTATGGTTCTCTTATTTGCAGCCTGCGCAAAACAGAACGGCGAAAACGGGACAACCACGACTTCCGATGCCCCCAAAGGGCAGGCCCAAAGCGCTTTGGAAATTCTTGAAAAGGTTTGGAGCAAGTATTCAACCGACGAAAAATTTCCCGCAACAGGCGGTTCCGGAAAGTATATGAAGGAAGATATGCCCGGCAAATTTGATGTTTCCGATGCAGAAGCCCTTGATTTTGAGCTTGGCTTCCCGAAAGCGCAGGTGACCGAGATAGATGATGCCGCATCGCTTATGCATATGCTGAATCAGAACAGCTTCTCCTGCGGCGTATACCATGTTAAAGACTCCGGAAACGCCGAAGTACTTGCAGGTAAAATTAAAGAAAACATTCTTGCACGCCAATGGCTGTGCGGGTTTCCCGAAAAGGTCGTTATTCTGACAGTCGGCGATTATATCGTTTCCGTGTTTGGTGCGGGTGAACTGACAGACACCTTTGCCGCAAAGTTGTCAGCTGAATACAGCTCAACAAAACAACTTTTCGACGTGCCTATCGCATAAGACAAAGCTATGCTGTTTTCAAGTATAACGTTTCTGTACTGCTTCCTGCCGTGCGTTCTGCTCATGTATTTCGTTGTTCCCGACCGTATGAAGAATACCGTGCTCCTTTTTGCGAGCCTGTTCTTCTACGGTTGGGGAGAGCCGAAATATCTCGTTTTTATGCTTGCGGCGGTAACGCAGTCGTATATTGCCGCGCTTTTGGTTGAACGCTTTCGCGGGACGAAAATTGCCAAGCTGGTGCTTGCCGTTTCGGCAGTCGACAGCCTCGGTCTGCTTGCATATTGCAAATATGCGGACTTTTTTATCGGAAACTTCAATGCGGTGACCGGTCTTTCCATCCCGCTTCTGAAAGTGGCTCTGCCGGTAGGTATCAGTTTTTATACATTCCAGATCCTGAGCTATGTCATAGATGTTTACCGCGGCAGCGTGCCGGCACAGCGCAATTTTGTCGATCTGGCAATGTATGTGGCGATGTTCCCTCAACTGATAGCCGGTCCCATTGTCCGCTATTCAGACATTGCCGGAAGTCTGAAAAACAGGAAAACAACGCTTGCCGACGCGTCGGAGGGAATTACGCGCTTTTCCGTCGGACTTACAAAGAAAATACTTCTTGCAAATTCGGCGGCACTTCTTGTATCCGAATTCAAGGCGTACGGCGAGAAAACCGTGCTGTTTTATTGGCTGTACGCCGCGGCATATATGCTGCACATCTATTTTGACTTTTCCGGATATTCCGATATGGCGATAGGACTCGGACGCATTTTCGGATTCCGTTTTTCCGAAAACTTCAACTATCCGTATATCTCCGCAAGCATCACGGAGTTCTGGCGTCGTTGGCACATCTCTCTCGGCGGCTGGTTTCGCGACTATCTTTATATCCCCCTCGGAGGAAACCGCGTAAAGCCTATACGGCATGTTTTTAACATCCTTGTCGTGTGGGCAGCCACCGGTTTTTGGCACGGAGCATCATGGAATTTTGTTCTGTGGGGGCTTCTTTATGCAGTGCTTTTGCTGTTTGAAAAATACATTCTGCACCCGAAAAGACGGTATGCCGTGCTTATGCATATCTACACGATGCTGTTTGTCGTGCTCGGTTTCGTACTGTTCGATTCGGCCAGTATTGCCGACGCATTTGTAAGCTTTAAGTCCCTGTTCGGGCTTGCCGGAATTCCTGTTGCGGACACGGTATCGCTTTATTATCTGAAAAGCAACCTTGTGTTGCTTAGTGTCGCTGCTGTCGGCGCGACACCCTTGCCAAAGCGGATCTATGAGAAGATCGGAGGAACGACAGGCGGCAGCAGAGTTCTCGCCATTTTAACGCCGACAGCAACTGTCGCGTCAATTGCCGTATGCACGGCGTATCTGATCGACGGTTCGTTCAATCCGTTCGTTTATTTCCGGTTCTGACTTGCGGGTTTAAACTTTTCCCCGGAGGAATATTATGAAGAAAACCCAACAGATACTTACATTGGTTTTGTCACTTGGCTTCATTGCGGTTTTTGCTGCCTGGTTTTGGATTTTGCCCGATGCCGAAGAATCTATAACAGAAAGACGGCATTTGGCGAAATGCCCCGCGCTGTCTCTTTCGTCCGTTGCAAACGGCAGCTTTATGAACGGCTTTGAAAAATATATGCTCGATCAGTTTCCGCTGCGGGGCGGCTTTCGAACACTCAAAGCCGCCGCAAATGCAAAGGTGCTTATGCAAAAAGATAACAACGGACTTTATTCCGTCGGGGAGCACCTCTCAAAGCTGGATTTTCCGACGGACTTCGACTCGGTCGATCGTGCCGCCCGGCGCTTTCGGTATGTGTATGACACCCATCTTCGGAACAGCGGAACAAAGACATATCTGTCGGTGATACCCGATAAAAATGTCTTTATCGCATCGCCAAACGGCTATCCGGACAAGGATTACAAGGCTCTTGTCGAACGTCTCAGAAACGGATTTCCGGAGGCAAAGTATATTGATATTTCCGGAATTCTTTCGGCGGATGATTTTTATTACACCGATTCTCACTGGCGGCAGGAAAGAATACTGACGGTTTCCGACGAAATTGCGGATAAAATGGGTGCGGAGCGGATAGGACAGTGTGAAAAGCATGACACGGGCGTTTCTTTTTACGGCGTCTATTACGGTCAGGCAGCCCTCCCACACGCACCAGAGCGATTTTTCTATCTCGATAATGCGGTGATACGAGGACTTAAAGTGTATAACGTCGAAACATCGTCCGACATCCCGGTTTACGACCTCGGTGCCGCTGCAGGACGCGATCCTTATGAAATGTTCCTCGGCGGTGCGCGCTCAATCATCAGGATTACAAATCCGAATGCCGCGAATGAACGCAGACTCGTTGTTTTTCGCGATTCGTTCGGCAGCAGCATAGCGCCGCTTCTTGCCGCAGGTTATTCCGAAATAACCCTTGTCGATATCCGCTATATCTCGCCCTCCGCGCTCGGAAAACTGATTGACTTCACGAAAGCAGACGATGCGCTGTTTCTTTATTCCGCGTCGGTTATCAACAACAGCGAGACGATAAAATAGTGCGGAACTGCATCTACGATGAAAATGAAAAAGCTGCCCACACTGTGCCGGGATACAGTGTGGACAGTCTCAAAAAGCGGATAAGACGACGTCATGATTATTATAAAGAGAGCGCCGGGTGCTTTTTTAATGAATCGTGGTACTCCGACATCACGATTCCGGTGTGTGTGGAATGCAAGGTGTATGCTCAACTTCCGCCTCTGCATACATATTTGTGATGCTCATTATATCATAAAAAGTGGAGAAATGCAAATATTTCTACTCGATCGAGCTGTTTTCCCTTTTATATTGTCGCTAAGGCAGAATAAGACCCGGAACCTTCCGATACTTTGACTTGAATCTCTATCCGATCATCAAGTGCCCTGTGTTTGTGTTTCTTTTCATGGTTCATAATCCGGGCCTCCTTTTCCCGGACTTAATTCTACCACATTTCCTTTCCCATTGTAAATTCTACTTTAATTTCTACTGTGGAATTTACTTTGGGAACTCACGACGAATTGAGCGACAGTGAAAGGCTGCAAAAGCTGTCGGAACAATTTTCGCTGACACCGAGAGAAGCCGAGGTGTTCGGGATGCTTGTGAATACCGATGACGGCTTGCAAACAATAGCCGATCGGCTGTATGTATCCGGACGAACCTTGGAGCGATATGTCTCTGCCTTATACGAAAAAACCGGTGCAAAATCCCGTATCGGACTTGTTTCTCTTTACAACGCCATATAACAGACAGCATACTTACCTTCCACCTGTGTGGTCTTTAGAGATATCCGGCGGGATGGCGGGCAACTCCTTGGGGGTGGTTGCTGCGTGGCAGGTGCGGTGCGTGTTGAGGGAGTTGCCCATCAATACGCACCGGAATTGCAACGTTGTCCCGCCCTCCATACATTATCTCCCAATTATTTCCCAATCATCCCTCTCCGCCCCAATTCCCGCCCCACCACCGCGGCCACCGGCAGTGCGAATACCCCAACAATTCCAAACATCCCCAGCCCAACTGTCATACAGATCAGCGTCAGCAGCGGCGACAATCCGGCGCTTTTTCCAACAATGCGCGGCTCCAATACGTTGCGCACCACTTCGATGACCGCGAACAGCGCCAGCAGCCCCACGCCGCGCCCCACCGCGCCGTTCAGCAGCGCCGCAGCGCCCCATGGCACCAGCACGACCCCAACGCCCAGCACGGGGAGGAGGTCGATCAGCGCAATCCATGCTGCCAGCGCCGCCGCGCCCTCCACCCGCAGCGCCAGCAGCCCCGCCGTCAGTTCGGCGAAGGTAATCAGCAGCATCCACCCGTACGACCGCGCCATCCGCAGCGTCGTGACCCGCGCAATTCGCGCCCCCGCGCGCATCGTCCGGCGCAGGTGCTCCGGGAATGGCCGCAGCAGCAGCGCCGAGATTTTAGGAAAATCCACCGCAAAAAAGAACGACGATATCACCACCGCGCCCCCGCGTACCAGCGTCCCCGGCAGCGTCCCCATCGCGCCTGCCGCCGCATCGGCCGCCCGGGATGTGACGGTTCGCAGCGCGTCCCGCAGGCCGTCGGCCGCATGAAATCGGGCGGACAACCGATCCAGTATGGCCGCGCCCCGCGCTTGCAGCGCCGGCAGATGCGGCAGCAATTGCCGCACCCCGCGGCAGAGGATGCTCCCCGCCAGTCCGCCGATCAGCGCCGCGAACAAGTAAAAAAATACCAACCCCGCCGCCGCGCACCGCGATTCCGGCGCGCCCCGCCGCCGCGCCAGCCGAATCGCCTGCGGCCGCAGCACATACGCAATGGCCAGCCCCGCCACGAACGGCCCCACCCACCGCAGCGCCAGCAGTCCCGCGCCGATCAGCGCCGCGATCAGCCCATAATATCCCGCGCGGATGAGAAATTTTTGCTGCGACTGTGTCCGGCTGTCCATGGCATACCCTCCCATAATTTTTAATGATAGGGTATGCAGCCCGCGTGCACCTATGCGCCCCCTGTCCAATTTGTCCGCATTCGCCGAAATTTCGGCTGGACACGCGGCCGCCCGTCTGGTATAATACCCTCAAAACCACCGAAATTAGGGGAGGAATCCACGATGAACTGGACACATACGGAACAATTTTTGGAAACCGGCCGGGCGGCCGGCCGCTTCACAACCTACGCCGTCCGCGTCATCAACGGCCGCGACGCGGCCACCTTCACGTCGCCCGACGCGAATGCGGACACGCTGTTCGACATCGCCAGCATGGGCAAAGTGCTGGTGACGGCGACGCTGATTCTGCGCGCCGTCGGGACGGGGCAACTGCATTTGGACGACCCAATCGCCCAATATCTGAATACTCCGCCGGACAAATCGTCGATCACCATCCGCCAGCTGCTGACGCACACCTCCGGGATTGTCCGGATTTTGGTGCCGCCCACCGTCGCGGCAGGCGGATCCCGCGCCGTCGCCGCGCACGTTTTGGCGCATCCGCTGGCATTCGCGCCCGGCACGCGCGTCCAGTATTCCTGCACCGGATACCTATTATTGGGATATATTGCCGAACAAATATTCGGCGCGCCGCTGGACGCCCTGTTCGCGCGCTGCATCCGCGACCCGCTGGGCCTGACCCGCAGCAAATTCTGCGCGTCGCTCACCGAGCCAAACACCGCCGTCTCCTACCGATGGGCCGACCCGGCGGGCTGCCGCTACGACGACGAGATCGTCCGCGTTCTGGGCGGGGTGGCCGGGAACGGCGGCTCCTTCTGGTCGCTGGACGACATCACGCGCTATGCGGCAGCCGTGCGCGACCGCAGTCCGCTGCTCTACGCGCCGGAATGCTATGCGCTGGCCGAGCGCGACGCCACGCCGCCGCCCATGTCCGTAGGGCGCGGGCTGGGCTGGCTGGTGGTGGACGACCGCTACCGCCAAACGGGGCGGCTATTCCCCGCGGGCAGCTTCGGGCATTGCGGCCACACCGGGACGTCGATCTTCCTGTCGCGCCGCGCCGACCGCACCGTCATCGCGCTCACCAACGCCACCCGCTGCCTGAACGCCAAAAATCACTTCGCCGGGTACGACTACGGCCAGATCGAATCCATGCGGGCAGAGCTGCACAATGCGATTGCGGAGGATGTGAAAAATTTTATAGATAATAGATAATAGATATCTATTAGTATAGATAGGACGTTTTGCACTAATTGGGTTGATGTGGTGTAAAGGCGATTATTGATCGCCCGCTCCAATTTATCCCCACGTTGCGCATTACCTGTGGTACAGACTCGCGACGCGAAGCGGAGCGAACGGAGAGGGCCTTCCCCCGTTGATTTCCTAAACCCGCCCCGTACTTTCCCCCCTTTACATCGCCGTCCCCCGTTGATATAATAAACCCAAATCAATCAAACGGGAGGACAAATCCAATGAAACCCATTCGAGTGGTGCAGTTTGGCACCTGGCAGTATACGCACGCCGCGCATACAATGGCCGCCATGCGCAGCCTGCCGACGGCGTATGACGTGGTCGGCGTGTGCGAGCCGGACGAATCGCGCTGGGCGCAGGCGCAGACCCAGCCCTGTTACCAGGGACTGCGGCGGCTGACGGTGGAGGCGGTGACGGCTGACCGCACGGTGGACGCCGTGATGGTGGAAACGCACGAGTTGGAGCAGGACGCGGCGGCGCTGTATTTTGCGTCGCACGGCTTTGCCGTCCATGCGGACAAACCATGCGGCCTGAACGCCGCGCAGTTCGACCGGCTGATCGACACGGTCGAGCAGAAAAATCTGGTATTCCAGGTGGGCTATATGTATCGCTACAACCCCGCCGTCCGCTGCGCGCTGGACTGGATTCGCGCCGGACGCATCGGCGACGTGCTGTGCGTGGAGGCGCAGATGAATCAATGCTATTCCGGCGCAATGCTGGACTGGCTGGCCACCATTCCCGGCGGCATGATGGGGTACCTCGGCTGCCACCTGATCGACCTCGTCTATGCGATTCAGGGCGCACCGCAGTCGATCACGCCCATGCACACGTCCACCGGCCGCAGCGCCGCGCCCGCGCTGGACAACGGCCTGGCGCTGCTGCGGTACCCGCGCGGCATCTCGATCGTGAAAAGCTGCGCGGCGGAAGTCAGCGGCGACGCCCGGCGCTACCTGATGATCAGCGGCACCGCCGGTACCATCGAGATTGCGCCGATCGAAAACCCGGTCGAAGTCCCCGGCATGGTCTGCGCCAACCGCATCTACTGCCGCATCACGACCCCGCCTTACCCGATGGCATTTGCCGACCGCCCCGAAACGGTGACGTTCCCGCCATATGGCCGCTACGACGCCATGCTCATCGATTTTGCCCGCATGGTTCGCGGCGAAAAGCCCAACGATTTCCCGCCCGAATACGAGCGCGCCGTCCACCGGGCGATCATCCAGTCGCTGGGCACGGCGGGGGATGGAGCCGGAATCGGGTTTGCCGAAAACGCTTGACAGAATTCCGAAACGATGGCATACTAAAAATAAGGATTGCAAAACACGCATTGCGGAATGTCCCTTTCCGGCAATGCGGCCGCAATCCTAATATTTCCTATGCCAGACGCAAAGACGCAGCGCAGCATCCGATGAAAATCGGAGCGGCTCTGCGTCTTTTGCTGTCTCAAAATCAGACGAATGCAAGGAGGATTGTGCGCACATGGATACAAAAAGAGGTTGGACGGAACTTCGGCCGTTTTTGGGCACGGACGGGCGGCTGACCGCGTTCCCGGCCAAGCAGAAAAAGAAGTTGCTGGCGCTTCGGTATCCGGCATCGCAGATTGCGCCCGGCCGAACGTACACCGAGCCGGAGCTCAACGACCTGCTGAACGAATGGCCGCGCACCACGCGCCCGCCCGCTTCGCCGGACGGCCCGCCGTCCTCGTCGTACAGCATCATCTGCATCCCACGGTCGGCGGCTTCGCGCAGCGTGCAGGCAAATATTTGCAGTAATTCCGGCGTCGAGTAGTCCGGACTAAGGTCGGTGTTCATGAAGCCGGGACGGAAATCTTTGGATGCCTGGATTACATAAATGGCACGGATGCCCAGCACACAAAATTCATCCAGCTGCGCAGACGCTCTCCGGCGTGAGCCGGGTGTTCCGCACCCAGGAGTACGCCGGCGCGTAGTCAATGTCCGGCGCGCGGAATTGGTTCATGGAAAAGCGGCGGCCGTGCGGTTGGTAATTCATAAAATCCTCCTGATACAGCAAATTTGTTGGCATTTTTCAAACCCGAATGGTGGATGCACGGGGAATCAGCTGGACAGGGACGCAGAGACTGTCCGGCGACTCGGTGCTGTCCGGACGAATCTGGTGCAGCAGGCAGCGCACCGTGCGGCGCACCAGCTCGGGGATGTCCTGATGTACGGTGGTGATCGGGACGGGCGATACGCGGGAAAAAACACTGTTATCGAACCCGGCGACGGCAGCGCGCTGCGGGACGGCAATTCCGTGGGCGGTCAGCGTGTTGACGACGCCGAGCGCCATGAAATCGTTGGCGCAGACAAAGCAGTCCGGCAGGTCGCCGAGCCGCGGCGCGACGGCAGCGCAGGCGCAGTCGTAATCGACGGCGGCCAAGTGCTGCACGGTGACGCTGCCGCGGGGAAGTCCGGCATCGGCGGCAGCCTGAATCAGCGCGTCGGCGCGGATGTCCAGCGCATAGACCCCGGCGGGGCCGGTCAGGCAGTGCAGGGTGCGGTACCCGGCGGCGGCCAGGTACGCGGCCAGCGCGCGCATCCCGGCGGCTAAGTCGCACCGGACGGACGGCAGCCCGTCCGCCTGCGTGGTGGCGCAGACGGTGGGAATCCCGCCGGATTGCAGCAGTGCCCGCGACGCGGACAGGTCGCACGGCGTGTTGATCGGGACGTAGACAATCCCTTCCACCCGCGCGCCGATCATGTCCCGGATGGCGCGGCGTTCGCGCTCCGGGTCGTTGTCGGAGATGAAGATGGACAGCGAGTAGCCGCTGTCGGCGATTTGGACGGACAGCGTTTTGACCAGCGCGGCGTAGTAGACGTTCTCGATGTCCGGGACGACGACGCCGATCATCCCGCTTTTTTGCAGCACCAGCCGCCGGGCATACGGGTTGGGCGTGTAGCCCAGCCGCTGCGCCGCGGCCTCCACGGCTTTGCACGTTTCCTGCTTCACGAGCGGGCTGTGATTCAGCGCGAGCGATACCGTCGCTTCCGACACGCCCGCCGCTTTGGCGACGTCATAGATACGAACTGTTTTCTTTGTCATGATTCAAACCGTTTTAATAATAATCCTTTCACTCTTTGCTTTTGACCTGTTTTTTGACTTCATTATATCATGCAGATTTTCAAAAATCAATGGATTTTTGAAAATTCTCTTGACTTTTGCAGCAAAAAATGTGATAATGAAATCGGAGCAAATTAAAACGCTTTAATTCCTGAAAAAATGCAAAGGAGTCGGGATTTTTATGAAAACCATTCGAAACAAGCAGATTTTGGTGGGCGCGGACTTCGCGGGGTATCCGCTGAAAGAGGCGGTGGCGGCACACCTCAAAGCCAAAGGCTGGACGGTGACGGACGTCGGTGTGCGGTCACCGGAGGACGACGACACCGACCTGATGTTCCACCGCATCGGGCTGCGCGTGGGGGCGATGATTGCCGAGGGCGAGTTCGAGCGCGCGCTGGTGTTCTGCGGGACGGGGATGGGGATTCACATCGCAGCCGGCAAATGCCCGCACGTCCGCGCCGGCGTAGTCGAAAGCGTGCCGGCCGCGCTGCGCGCCATCACCGGCAACGGCGTGAACGTGCTGGCGATGGGCGCGTTCTACGTTGCGCCGCAGATGGGGTGCGACATTGCCGACGCGTACCTGGGCGCGGAGCTGGGCAGCGGGTACGAGTGGTGGCACAATTTTTACGAGTTCCACAAGCTGGCCATCGACGAGCTGGAAGCGTTTGACTACGAAACCTACAAGCAAAACGGCTTCCGCGTCCAGCACCTAGGCGATTATCCGCTGGTGTTGGAGACGAAGTGATTCCAAATCCATCTTTACCGCGCCGCCGGCAGCGTCGGTCACGTCAGGTACGGCACATACAGCGGCAGCGGGAACCACGCGTCGGACGGATGCCCGCGCAGGATCCGCGGCGCGGATCCGAACAGGAATGCATATATCTCCGCGTCGTTCCGTACGCAGTCCGGCTGCGCGCCGGGCGTATAGACCGCTGCCGCGCGGCCGTCGATGTACGACACGGTCAGCGGCGCAGGAAAACAGTTGCTGCCGATGCACAGCGTCCCCTGCGGCAGGTTGGGCTGGTACTGCGCACGATTGTGCAGCAGCGTTTCCACCACGCGGTCAAACCGATGCACACGGAACAGCGCCGGGGCACCGATCACAAAATCTTCGGCAGCGCGCAGCAGCGTTTGGCACATCGGCAGGTCATACGGCGCCATTCGCAGCGAAACGTCGGTTTGCGTCCAGCTCATCCATGCAGCCAGAATGGCGGGCAGATCGGCAGACGGTTCGAACGCAAATTCTTCCACGACCTCGGTCAGCGGATCGTAGGAAAAATACCCGACCGCACGGTCGCCGTCCCGGATGCCGACCGGGATGCGCCCGCAGGAACACAGTGCCGGAAGCAGCTCCGCACGGGTACGGGCGACGTGCTCGTACCGCTGCTGCGACAGGGCGTGCAGCACCGGCGGAATATCGGTATGGCGCAGGTCATCGAACCGATAGGCTCCGACCCCAAGAGATTTCATCCGGTGGCGCGAAAACCGAATGCGGTACTCGGTTCCGCACGATTCGTACCCGAATCGCCGATACCGGTCAATCTTTCCGTGCAGGTACGACAGATCTGCCGTTTCCGCCGTTTCGGTGCGGATCTGCCGGAGCAGCGCGCTCATCACCCCGCGACCGCGCGCTTCGGCCGCCACAGCAATATTGCCGCCGCCGTTTAAGTGCAGCACCCGATCGCCGATATGGTATTCCAGCGAATACGATGCCGCCGCGCCGATCAGCCGGCCGCCGGCAAATGCCCCCATATGCTCCGGCGCATGGCGCGCGCAGTCGGCACCGAAAATGCGCGGGAAATTTTCCGGGAACGATTCAAACCGCTCGTTTTCGGCAGAAAACGTCCGGTTCAGCAGCGCCAGCAGCGCAGGAACATCCGCTGCGGTCAGTTTTCGGATTTGAACTGCAAAAGAATCAAACGGATTCAAGTAAAACACTCCTTCACACCATTATTGTCCGCCGCTCACACGCTGCGAATCCATGCATACGCCGCGTCCCCGCATCCCGTCACCGCAATCGCCAGCACCCCCAGCAGGATACCGGCCCACTGCGTCCGGGTCAGCTTTTCGCGGAAGATCAGCCGCCCGGCGGCGGTGGACAGTATCACCATCGCACCGTTGCTGACCGGGAAGAAAATTGCGCTCGGAATCTGCGCCGACAGCGACAGATTCAGCCGGATATACACGCAGCTGGTGATCCCTGCCGCCAAAACATACGGCCATGCGCTGCGCGCAACAGCCGGCATCGGCGCGCGCGCCCGACGGTTGGCGACGCAGCCGAACACCGCAAATACCGCTGCGGAAACGGCGGCGGCAGTCAGCATCATCGCGTTGGTCTGATCCGCGACCGACGACCGGCCGAATACCTTATATAGAATCCCCACCGCGCCGCCTGCCGCGAAAAAGGCTGCGCAGTACCCGAACCACCGCAGGGTCAGCGCCTCGCCGCTGCGCCGCGGGTTGACGCACAGCACCAGCGCCCCCAAAATCATCGCGCTGCCGACCAGCTGGGACGCGGAGATCGGCTCGCGGCAGTACAGCACGCCGAACGCCGTCGCGATCAGGAACGCGCTGCTGCCGATCAGCGTGGTCAGCGACACCGGGCCGGACGCCATGGCCTGCATCTTGAAATGCAGAAACAGGCACAGGATTGCGCCGTATACCGCGCCGAACGCCAGCACCGCCCCCGAAAACTGCCCCGGCGCGGCGCAGAACCACACCAGCAGGATCGCCAGCCACACCGCGCTGATGGCGGCGTTGAAGAAAAATACGTCGCCCGGTGTCCGGAATGTCCGATTGCCAAATTTATGCAGCGCGCAGCTGCTGATCGTCGCCAGCAGAATGCTGGCGGCCATGCCAAGGTATGCCATGATTTATCCCCCATTGATCGTCGGATTGGGCGCGCCGTATTTTTTCGCCCGGTATGCCTGCGGCGACGCGCCGTACTGCGCGGTAAAGCAGCGGTAAAAGTGGGAGACATCGTAAAACCCGGTGCTGATGGCGATTTCGCCGATGGTCAGCGCGTCGTTTTCCATCATCTCCACGGCCTTTTGCAGCCGGAACCGGCGCAGGTATGCGCCGGGCGACAGCTTCGTATGCGCCCGGAAAATCCGGTACAGGTAGGTGCGGTCGATGCCCACCCAGTCCGCGATTTGCTGCACCGACACGCTGTACGGGTAGTGATCTTCAATATATGCCTGCGCGCGCGCCAGGTACTGCGCCGGTTCCACCAGCTCGGCGGACTGCGCGGCGGCGGCCCGCACCAGGCGGCTCATCACCAGCAGAAAATAGCCGATCACGTCATACCCTTTGGCGGCGGGCGAGCGGCTGGCGTCCAGCATGGCGGTCAGCAGGCGGCGCATTTCGTCGGAACTGTCGAACGAAAAGATCCGGTGCGTGTCGCTCAGCCCGGCGTGATGTACCAGCGCGTCGCTGCCGGAGCCGGTGAAAATCGCGAAAATATACCGCCACGGGTGGTCGCGGTCGGCCGTATACGACGTGAACGTGCCGGGCGTAATCAGGAACCCCTCCCCGGCGTGCAGCGCATATTCGCGCCCGTCGTGCCGGTAGACGCCGGCACCTTCCAGAATGAATGTGACCGAGTAGTGCGGGTAGGTCGCCCATTTACTGGTATGGCCGCCGTGGCAGGTTTGCATCCCGCACTGGATCACCGCCAGACTTTGGCTGGGCAGCTTTTGGACAACGTGCCGGTCGATGATGTAGCTCATGCGCATCCCTCGCTTTCCGGTTGACATTGTAGCACGGCCTGCGCAGATTTGCAATAGGGTTTCGCGAATTTGCAACGAAAATCCAATCAAAATACAACATCCGTACATCGCATCTCCGCCGGAACCATGCTACAATAGAACCAAACCGGGCGCACCGGATTTGAATTTGAAATGGTTTGGAGTGCATTTTGATGAAAGAAAAAATTCGCGTTGGGTTTGTGGGCTGCGGGCAGTTCTGCAAGGCGTTTGTGCCGCTGTTCCAGGCGCATCCGGCGGTGGAGTTCGTCGCCGTGACCGACAAATTCCCTGAACGGTGCAAACAGTACGACGAGATGTTCCACGTGGACAAAATTTTCGATTCGTTTGAGCAGATGATCGCGTCGCCGGAAATCAACACCGTCGCGATTTTCAGCCAGCGCAACCAGCACGGCTGGATGGCGATTCAGGCGCTGAAAGCCGGCAAAAACGTGTACAGCGCCGTGCCGATGGCGACTTCGATCGAGGATATTCAGGAGATTGTGCGGCTCGTGCGCGAAACGGGGCTGACCTACTCGATGGGCGAAACAGGCATTTACCGCCCGGCGTCGATTTTCTGCCGCGAAAAGTATGCGTCCGGCGAAATGGGCGACATGGTGTACGCCGAAGCGCAGTACAATCACGACATGAAGCACCTGTACGACACGTTCAAGTACACCGAAGGCGACCAGTGGCGCAAAATGGCCGGGCTGCCGCCGCTGTATTACCCCACGCATTCCACGTCGATGGTGCTGTCCGCGGCGAACGCGTACGCGGTCAAAGTGGCGGCGTTTGGGTACGAGGACAAACTGGATCCGGAAATTTTCGGCAAGGGCAAGAACTACTGGGACAATCCGTTTTCCAACACCGCGATGCTGATGAAGCTGAGCAACGGCGCGGTCGCGCGCATCAGCGAAAACCGCCGCGTGGCGTGGAACACGCCGCCGACGTACATCTCGCATTTTTACGCGACGAAAGCGTCGTACGAATGCTCGCTGATGCAGCACAGCTACATTACCATGCCGGACAAGGAAGTGTTTTACGAGGACGTCAGCGACCTGATTAACCCGATTGAACTGACCAAGCACAAGCACGAGCCGGACTTCCTGCAAAAGGCGATCCGCGGCGAATGGGCGAGCGGCGAAGCGCCGATTCAGATCATCCACCGGCTGCCGGAGGAGCTGGTGCCGCTGGAAACCAATCACGCCGGGACGCACAAGTTCATGGTGGACGACTTCTGCCAGGCATACATGACCGGCAAGCTGTCGCCGACGAACGCGTGGCAGGCGGCGCGGTACAATCTGCCCGGCCTGACGGCACACCAGAGCGCGATGCAGGGCGGCGTGACGCTGGACGTGCCGGACTGCGGCAACCCGCCGGCGGAGCTGGAAGTGCTGGGCGCCGACCGGAAAGAAAACCCGTACGACTATCGCTGAGCAAGCGGACAAGGAGAAACAAATATGAGCGCACTGCCACAACTGATTATGCGCCGGCCGCGCATGGACAATCTGCCCCCGCTGGCGCTGCCGGCCGGGTTTTCGCTACACACCCACCGCGACGGGATGGAACCGGTGTGGGAATCCATCATCGAGCGGGCGTTTGGGTCGCACTTTTCGTTTGACAAAACCATCCGCAACGGCGGCGGCTACCGGCCGGAATATGTGCTGTATATCGCCAAAGACGGCGTGGATATCGCGACGACGACGGCTGTGGAAAAAGAATCGTTCCCCGGCGAGGGTTGGTTCCGCATGGTCGGGACGGTGCCGGAAGCGCGCGGACTGGGCGCGGGCAAGCTGGTGACGCTGGCGGCGCTCCATTCGCTGGCGGCGCGCGGCTACCGATCGACGGTACTGTCCACCGACGACGAACGGCTGCCTGCGATCCGGCTGTACCTGTCCATCGGGTTTGAGCCGGTGATGACCGACCCCAGCCACCCGGCGCGGTGGACGGCGGTAATGGCGCAGCTGAAAAAATAACCCCCGATTTCCCCGCCGGTCGGGCGCATTTCCCGTTTCGCCGCCGGCGGTATTCTGTTCGAAAAACTTTCGTTTTTGCGTTCCTTGACAATTCGATGCGATTGCCGTATAATAAGCGAAAACGAGCTGGGAGGAAACTAATTTTATGCAAAACACGGTCGAAATCCGCCCGGACGGGCTGTATCTGTCCGGTGAACGCACGCTGCTGGTCAGCGGAGATTTTCACTATTTCCGGACGCTGCCGGGCGGCTGGGCGCGCCGGCTGGCGCTGATGAAGGACTTTGGGCTGACTGCCGTGACGACGTATGTGGCGTGGAACCTGCACGAGCCGCAGCCGGGGCAATTCTGCTTCGACGGGATCGCCGACCTGCCGCGGTTTCTGGCGGAGGCGCAGCGCGCGGGGCTGTATGTGATCCTGCGCTGCTCGCCGTATATGTGCGCCGAATGGGAAATGGGCGGGCTGCCGTGGTGGCTGCTGAACACCGATGCCGCCGTTCGCACGTCCGACCCGACATACATGGCGGCGGTGCGGGCGTATAACCGCGTGCTGTGCGAAAAAGTGCGCCCCTATCTGTACACCAACGGCGGTCCGGTGATCCTCGTCGGGCTGGAAAATGAATACGGTTCATTCGGCAACGACCTCGACTATCTGCGCGCACTGGCGGATGATTACCGCAAAAACGGCATCGACGTTCCGTTTGTCAGCGCCAACGGCGCCGACCCGTTCAAATATTACAACGGGTCGCTGCCGGAAAACTGGAACGGCGTGGACGCCAACGCCGGGTCGGGCGGCCTGCACGACCTGGAAGTGCTGCGGACGTTCCAGCCGGACAAACCGCTGATGGCGGGCGAAGCCTGGGTGGGATGGATTCAGTTCTGCGAAAAAGAATTCAGCCTGAACGGCAACATCGAACCCGCGGCGGAATATTTCCGCGCGGCGCTGAAAATGGGCGCGGCGGTGAACTTTTATATGTTCTGCGGCGGCACCAACTTCGGGTTCACCAGCGGGTCGCTGGATGCGCCGGACGCAGACGGAAAATTCCGCTTTTCGCCGCTGGTCACCAGCTACGACTACGATGCGCCCGTCAGCGAGGAAGGCACCCCGCGCGAAAAATACTTTGCGCTGCGCGACGTGCTGGACGAGTTCCTGGGCAAGCCCGCCCGGCCGCATACTGCGCCGCCGCACCCGGTGCAGACCATCGACACGATTGCGCTGCCGGAATGCGCGCCGCTGCTGCCGAACCTGGATCGGCTGGCCGACCGCACGGTGCAGTGCGCCGTCCCGCGCACAATGGAGCATTGGGGGCAGGGAACCGGAATGATCTGCTACACCACGCGCCTGGCCGTCGCCGACCCGCGCCGGTATCACCTGCACCTCGAAGGGCTGGCCGACCGCGCGACCGTGTATCTGAACGGCGCATACCTCGGCACCGTGATGCGCGACCGGCCGGAGCCGGACATCGTGTTTTCCGTGCCGGAAGGCGGCGCGGAGCTGACGATCCTGGTTGAAAACCTGGGCCGCATCGACTACGGGTATCACATTTACGACCGCAAAGGGCTGACCGGCGTCCGGTTCGACATCCAGCGCGACGATGGGACGTACATCTGGAATCTGGCGGCCTGCACCGGGTTCACCATCCGCACGATGCCGCTGCCGGGAACGGCCGTGGCGGCGCTGCCGTACGGCGGCGAATCGCCCGCGCCGGGCTGCCCTGCGGTTTACCGCGGAACATTCGCCGCGCAGCCGGGCGTCGATACGTTCCTCGACCTGAGCGGGTGGACGAAGGGCATCGTGTGGGTCAACGGATTTAACCTCGGGCGGTACTGGACGTCCTCGCCGCAGCGGACGCTGTATGTGCCCGGCGAACTGCTGCGCGAAACGAATACCATCGAGGTGCTGGAACTGCATCGCGCGCCCGCGCCGTGCGTTTTGGCTGCGATCGATCACAGCCGATTGACCGAGCCGGTGACGGACGGCCGCGAAGCCGTCGCGTTTGCGCAGAACTGATTGCCATTTGAAATGGAATTTACCGGGATTTTACACGGCGAAAACCGTGCGAAATCCCGTTTTTTGTACTGGAAATTCGATTTTGGAATTATAAACAATTATGAATTCTGCCGAAAAACAGAAAAATGCTTGCAAAACCGCGGAAAGTGCGGTATACTATAACTACTCTGCAAACTGTGTATTACTGTGTAAAGGGTGAAATGTGTGGACATTGTAAAAGAAATCCCCTCGAAGCGAAAAGCGGAGCTGAACCACAAGGAGGTGCTGAGTTCCAAAAAAATGTACGAAACCGGACGCCGGATTCAGGATATTCTGCTGTCGCTGATTGCGATTGTGGGACTGTCGCCGCTGATGCTGCTGACGGCGCTGGCGATTTTGATCGACGAC
Source organism: uncultured Eubacteriales bacterium (assembly GCA_905198155.1). Lineage (GTDB taxonomy): Bacteria > Bacillota > Clostridia > Oscillospirales > Acutalibacteraceae > RGIG4076. The sequence continues at coordinate 35,880 of CAJKBQ010000002.1, read as the reverse complement.
CCCAAGGGCAGCCCGATTTTCGCGCAGGAGCGCGTGGGACGCGGCGGAAAACCGTTCCGCCTGCTGAAATTCCGGTCGATGTGCGTGGACGCGGAGGACAAGCTGGCCGCGCTGCGCAGCGACAATGAGATGGACGGCCCGGTGTTTAAGATCAAAGACGACCCGCGCATCACACGGGTGGGGCGCATCATCCGCAAAGTGAGCATCGACGAGCTGCCGCAGCTGTTCAATATCCTCAAAGGCGATATGAGCATCGTCGGGCCGCGGCCGGCACTGCCGGGCGAGGTCGCGGAGTATGGCGAATACGAGCGCCAGCGGCTGCTGGTGAAGCCCGGACTGACCTGCTATTGGCAAATTCAGCCGCGCCGGAACGATATTTCGTTCGACGAGTGGATGGATCTGGACATCAAATATATTCAGGAACGCAGCTTCGCGGTGGACTGGAAGATCATCTTCAAAACGTTCGGCGCGGTGCTGACGGGGCAGGGAGAGTAAATCCCCGCACTTTATTTTTGCGCTTTTTGCGCAATTTTGACATCGAAAGAGGGATGGATCATGAACCTGCACCCCATTACCCGGCTGGACGAAGCGCCGCTGTTTGCCGGGCTGACCAATGCGCAGCTGCGCAGCTGGGTGGAACCGGCGAACGGGATATTCATCGCGGAAAGCCCCAAGGTGATCGCGTCGGCGCTGCGGGCGGGGTGCGTGCCGGTCGCGATGCTGACGGCGCGCCGCCATTTGGCGCCGCAGGCCGCGCTGATCGACCGCTGCGGCGATATCCCGGTATACACGGCGGACGACGAAACGCTCGCGCAGCTGACCGGGTATGCGCTGACGCGCGGTGTGCTGTGCGCCATGCGGCGGCCGCAGCCGCGGACGATGGCATCGGTCTGCCGGAACGCGCGCCGCATCGCCGTGCTGGAAAATATTGTGGACGCGACGAACGTCGGCGCGCTGTTCCGCTCGGCGGCGGCGCTGAATATGGACGGCGTGCTGGTGACGCCGTCGTGCTGCGACCCGCTGTGCCGCCGGGCGGTGCGCGTCAGCATGGGCACGGTGTTCGACATCCCGTGGGCGACGGCGGGCGATGCGCCGGCCGATTGGCCGACCCGCGGATTGGCGCAGCTGCGCGCGATGGGGGTCCGCGCGCCGCCGATCTCCCACAGCGGCGACAGCAGCGGCGCAGCTGCGCGCGATGGGGTTCCGCACCGTGGCGATGGCGCTGCGCGGCGACACCCGCCCGCTGGACGACCCGGCGCTGGCGCAGACCGACCGGCTGGCGATTGTGCTGGGGACGGAGGGCGACGGGCTGCTGCCGCAGACGGTCGCGCAGTGCGACGACACGGTCTGCATCCCGATGGCACATGGCGTCGATTCGCTGAACGTGGCCGCCGCCGGTGCGGTCGCATTCTGGGCGCTGGGCATCCGGGGCGAATCTGCGGCCGGGGGTTGATTTTCGGCGCGGAATCCGATATAATTATAAAAAAGACAAATTTTTGATTCGGAGGCAGAACAATGAAACTGGGATTGCAATTGTTTACATTGATTGACACCATGCGCGGGCCGGACGGGCTGCGTACCGTGCTGCGGCAGGCGGCGGACGCCGGGTACGACGGCGTGGAATTCGCCGGATTTTACGGCCTTTCGCCCGAAGAAATCCGCGCGGAGCTGGACGCGCTGCACCTAGAAGCTGCGGGGATTCACCTGGGCTGGGCGCCGATGACGTGGGACGACCTGACGCGCGACCCGATGGCGGTGATCCGCACGGCGCAGACGATTGGGACGCGGAACGTGGTGGTGGCGTCTTACCCGGGCAAAACGCGCGCGGAGTGGGAAGCGTTCGGCGCGCAGCTGGCGCACTATGGCCGGATTTTCCGCGAAAACGGGATGCGGCTGGGGTACCACAATCACCGCACCGAGGCCAAAGAGATGGACGGCAAGCCGATTATCGACTGGATTTTTGACCAATGCCCGGCGGAGGACGTATTTTGGGAGCTGGATCCGCGCCACATTCAGGTGGCAGGCGGCGATCCGGTGGCGTTCGCTGCGCGGTATTGCGGGCGGCTGCCGCTGGTGCATATGCGGGACTTCGCCGTGCAGACCGGCCCCGACACGGCCGACGACTGCGCGGTCGGCGACGGGGTGGTGGACATCCCCGGCGTGATTCGCGCGTCCGGCGCGCACGACTGGCTGATTGTGGAAGAAAGGTGCTGCCCGGATATTCTGGCGCACATCCGGCGGTCGGCGGAATTTTTGCGGGGCGAGATGGCACGGGAAAAGTAAAAGGAATAGGGAATAGTGAAGAGTGAAGAGGTGGGGTGGCGTGTGCCAACGGCACACGCCAGCGTAAGGGGGGTGCGAGCTGCTGGGGGGAGCAACGCTGCCGAGGTTGCAGCGATGAGGCTAACTTGAAGGGAGTTCTTTGTACCGGAGGGATTTGTTTCTACAGCTCGTTGCGCTGCGGCGGAAGGCAACTCCTTTTGGGTGGTTGCTTTGTCCTGTTGCGCTGCGGCCGAAGGCAACTCCCTCAGTCTCGCGCCTGCGGCGCGAGCCAGCTCCCTCGCGAGGGAGCCTTGGGGTCGTATTGCCGGGGTAGCACGTACGGACAATAATCTATCGGCCGAGAAGATTTCCCGATTACATGAGTCTTTCAATACCTGGCTCCCTCTCGGCCGCCGTGTCGGCGGCGTGCTGCCGAAGGCTGAAGGAGTTGCCTTCCATACCGCCGGGATACTCTCTGTTGCAGGAATTCTCACCGTACGCCGTACCGCGATGAAATAAAATCTCTCGGCCGAAAGCCTCCCCTTTATTTTGCCCAGTCCGGAGGTTAGCTTCCCCTAACTTATTATGCGAACCGCCGAAAATGCAAAATCCGCGCGATTTTTTGCAAAAACCCCTTGACAATTGGCGCGCAACGCAGTATGATATATCTCGGTTAGCGGGTACTAACCTTTTTCAAAGGATTAAGGTTCGCTCCGGCTAACCCAATATATCGCCAACGGATTAGTGCTTGCTAACCCGATGCGCAAAAGTGAGGGATTCGCTATGATGCCGTTAGCGCTCGCGCAAAGCGGAGAGGACAACATCATCAAGAAAATCGGCGGCAACCCGGACGTGCGCCAGCACCTGGAAACCCTAGGGTTTGTGGTCGGCGGAACGGTTCGGGTGATTAATACGCTCGGCGGCAACGTGATCGTCAACGTGAAGGATTCACGCATTGCGATCAGTGAAGAAATGGCACGAAAAATCATGATCTGATTTTTTGAGATAGATTCGTGTGAATTGTATTGAAGGAGGCAACCCCCAAATGAAAACATTACGTCAGGCAAAAATTGGCGACACCGTCACAGTGGTGAAGCTGCACGGCGAAGGCGCCGTCAAGCGCCGGATTATGGACATGGGCATCACCCGCGGCGTTACCGTCACGGTGCGCAAAGTGGCGCCGCTGGGCGACCCGGTGGAAGTCACCGTGCGCGGGTACGAACTGTCGATCCGGAAAGCGGACGCGGAAATGATCGAAGTCCAGTAACTCATTCAATTTTTTACATCAATCGATTAGCGGCTGCTAATCGAAAGTAAGGAGCGGATTTTACCAATGGATATCAAAATTGCTTTGGCCGGCAACCCGAACTGCGGCAAGACCACGCTGTTCAATGCGCTGACCGGCTCCAACCAATTCGTCGGCAACTGGCCGGGCGTCACCGTCGAGAAAAAAGAGGGCAAACTCAAAAAGCACGACGGCGTCACCATCACCGACCTGCCCGGCATTTACTCGCTGTCGCCGTACACGCTGGAAGAGGTCGTCGCCCGGAATTACCTGATTACCGAGCGCCCCAACGCCATCCTGAACATCATCGACGGCACCAACTTGGAGCGTAACCTGTACCTGACCACGCAGCTGACCGAGCTGGGCATCCCGGTGGTCATCGCGATCAACATGATGGACGTCGTGAAGAAAAACGGCGACCAGATCAATACGGCGGAACTCTCCCGCCAGCTGGGCTGCAAGATCGTGGAGATTTCGGCGCTGAAAGGCACCGGGATTATGGAAGCGGCCGAAGCGGCTATTGATGCGGCGCAGAATACCACCACCGTGCCGCAGCACACGTTTTCCGGGTGCGTGGAACACGCGATTGCGCACATCGAAGAAGCCGAGCTGCACGATATGCCGGAAGCGCAGCAGCGCTGGTACGCGATCAAGATCTTTGAGCGCGACGACAAAGTGATGGCGCAGCTGAAAATTCCGGAGGATGTGCATCAGCACATCGAGGCCGACATTCAGGCGGCGGAAAAAGAGATGGACGACGACGCCGAATCGATCATCACGAACGAGCGGTACATCTACATCGCGTCCATCATCAAAGCCTGCTACAAGAAAAAGGCCGCGGGTCAACTGTCCACCTCCGACAAGATCGATAAAGTCGTGACCAACCGCTGGTTGGGTCTGCCGATTTTCGTGGCGATCATGTTCCTGGTGTATTACCTGTCGATGGTCACGGTCGGCTCCATGGCGACCGACTGGATGAACGACGGCGTGTTCGGCGACGGCTGGCACCTGTTCGGCATCGGCTCCAAAGCATACTCCGAAGCCAGCGATGCGTACGATGCGGCCAGCAAAGCGGTCGATGCGTTCGTGGGACTGGACGTGGAAGCGGACGACTTTGACGCCGACGCGAAGCTCGAAGAGATGAAGAACTTCCAGCCGAAAGAGAAAACCGCGACCGTGAAAGTCGAGGACGAAGAAACGCTCGAAGTCACCGAGCAGACGGCATACTACGACACGCTCCCGGCGGAAGCAGAAAAAAACGACAGCATTGTCCAGACGACGTATGTGGATGCCGTGAAGTATTTTGAAGAAAACGGCTTCGATGCGCCCGATCCGGCGGCGTACGGCGTGTGGGTGCCGGGTATTCCGGTACTGGTCAGCGAAGGGCTGGAAAAAGCCAACGCGGCCGACTGGCTCCAGGGCTTGCTGGTAGACGGTATCATCGCCGGTGTCGGCGCGGTGCTCGGCTTTGTGCCGCAGATGCTCGTGCTGTTCCTGCTGCTGGCCATCCTCGAAGCGTGCGGCTACATGGCGCGTATCGCGTTCGTGCTTGACCGAATCTTCCGTAAATTTGGCCTGTCCGGTAAATCGTTCATCCCGATGCTGATCGGCACCGGCTGCGGCGTGCCCGGTATCATGGCTTCCCGTACGATTGAAAATGAGCGTGACCGTCGGATGACGATCATGACCACCACGTTTATCCCCTGCGGTGCAAAGGTGCCGTTCATCGCGATGATCGCGGGCGCCATCTTCGGCGGCTCCGCCTGGATTGCCACCTCGGCTTACTTCGTTGGTATGGCGGCGATCATCATCTCCGGTATCATGCTGAAAAAGACCAGGATGTTTGCGGGCGAACCGGCGCCGTTCGTTATGGAGCTGCCGGCGTACCACGTGCCCACCGTCAGCAACGTGCTGCGGTCGATGTGGGAGCGCGGCTGGTCCTTCATCAAGAAAGCCGGCACCGTGATCCTGCTGTCCACCATTCTGGTGTGGTTCACCTCGTACTTCGGCGTAGTGGACGGGACGTTCCGGATGCTGTCCGAAGACGAACTGGATCTGTCCATCCTAGCAGCGGTCGGCTCGGCGATTGCCTGGATCTTTAAGCCGCTCGGCTGGGGCGAATGGCAGGCGGCCGTTGCGTCCATCACCGGTTTGGTTGCCAAAGAGAACATCGTCGGTACGATGGGCATCCTCTACGGCGCAGACGGCAATGTGTACCAGACGCTGGCCAACACCTTCACCGGTGTCAGCGGGTACTCGTTCCTGGTGTTCAACCTGCTGTGCGCACCGTGCTTCGCGGCCATCGGCGCCATCAAGCGCGAGATGAACAGCGCGAAGTGGACGTGGTTCGCGATCGGTTATCAGTGCGGCCTGGCGTATGCCGTGGCGCTGATGGTCAACCAGTTCGGCAGCCTGTTCACCGGCAGCGCCAACGTGTTCGGCGTGATTGTGGCGGCTGCGCTGCTCGCCGGCATGATCTACATGCTGGTGCGTCCGTACAAAGAGGCTACCAAGCTGACTGCGAAGGTCTAATTCAAAGTTCCATCATCCCCAATCGGAAAGGAGTCGGTCAAAAATGGCAACCTGGTTTGCAAACAATATCGGTACGATCCTGATTACGCTGGCGCTGGCGCTGGTGGTAGCGGCGATCGTGATGAAGCTGTTGCGGGACCGCCGCAAAGGTAAGTCCAACTGCGGAAGCAACTGCGCGCACTGCGCGATGGCAGGCTCCTGCCACAGCAAAGCAAAATAATCGGTCGGGCGGTGCAGACACCGGTTTGCGCCGCCCGATTTTTCGGGAATCCGTTGGCAGCGCAAAGGAGGCCGCCCATGCAGACGCAAAAAACATTGACAGCTTCCAATATCCGGTACCTGATCGCCATGCGTGCACTGGATCGCGGCGACAAAGGCGTCCGCAGCGTGGACATTGCTGCGGCGCTGCGCCTGTCAAAGCCCAGTGTGCACAACATGATGGACACGTTCACCCAGCTGGGGTTTGTGTCCCGCACGGCCTACGGTTCGGCGCATTTGACCGCCGCCGGGCAGGCCGCTGCCGACCGATATGCCCGTTACTACGCCGCAGCCGCCGCACTGCTGGCGCAGCGATTCCCCGATGCGGCCCAAATGGAAACCGCAGTCTGTGCACTGCTGGCGGCGCTGTCGCCCGACCAGCTGAACCAGCTGCTGTGACCCCTACGAATATATTACGGAAAGGCAGGGAACATCCCCATGGCAATTGTCACGCTCGAACACGTCAGCCGCGAATACACCAGCGGCGACCACACGCTCAAAGCGCTGGACGACGTGAACCTTTCACTGGATGAAGGCAAATTCATCGTGATCCTCGGTCCCAGCGGCGCAGGCAAAAGCACGCTGCTGAACCTGCTCGGCGGGCTGGACAGCCCCACCAGCGGCAAAATCGTGGTGCAGGGGCAGGATATTTCGGCGCTCGACCGCAACGCGCTGGCGGAATACCGCGCTGCGACGGTGGGCTTTGTGTTTCAGTTCTATAACCTGGTGCCGACGCTGACCGTGCACGAAAACGTCGCACTGGTCAAAGAGATCGCGCCGGACGCGCTGTCCGCCACGCAGATGATTGCGGAGGTCGGGCTGAGCGACCACCTGAAAAACTTCCCGGCGGAGCTGTCCGGCGGCGAGCAGCAGCGCGTGTCCATCGCGCGGGCGCTGGCCAAAAACCCGAAGATTCTGCTGTGTGACGAGCCGACCGGCGCGCTGGATTCCGAAACCGGCGTGATGGTGCTGAAACTGCTGCTGCGGATGGCGCGGACGTACGGCAAAACGATCGTGATTGTGACGCACAACCAGAACATCGCGCGGATGGCGGACGAAGTGATCCGCGTGAAAAACGGCCGCGTTGTGTCCCAGACGGCGCAGCCCAACCCCGTCCCGGCGGACGAGATCGACTGGTGACAGGAGGAACCCCCGATGTTGTTCAAAAAACTTTGGCGCACGATGGGCCTGTACAAAGCACAGTTTATCTCGATGATCCTGATGGTGACGCTGGGGATTGGAATCTTTGTGGGTTTCAACATGGAGTGGGTCAGCATCGAAGCGAACATGATGCGCTTCTTTAACCGCACCGGCTACGCCGATTTCCGTCTGGTGTCCGAAGCCGGGATCACGCAGGGCGACGCCCGCAAAATCGCCGCCATCGACGGCGTGGACGCGGTGAGCCGCTACCTGTGCGTGACGGCCGAGGTGACGGAATACAGCGGCGACACGGTGGCGCTGATGGTGACGGAAAACGCGGATGTGTCCGGGATGCAGCTGATGGACGGCGACGCGTACGACGCGGACAGCGCCGACGGCATCTGGCTGGGGGATAAGTACGCCGCGGCCAACGGGATTCGGCCGGGTGACACGCTGACGCTGACGTACAAGGGCCTGACGCTGCGCGGCACGGTGCGCGGGCTGGTAAAATCCGGCGAGCAGCTGATTTGCGTGCGCGACGAAACGCAGCTGATGCCCGACTACAATACGCATGGCTTTGCGTATATTTCCCCGAAAATGTATGAGCAGACGTCCGGCGCCGATTATTATCCGCAGCTGCACGTTCGCTCCGCGATGACCAAGCAGGCGTTCACCGAAGCGGCGGACGATGCGCTGGGCCGCACGCTGCTGATTGTGCTGAAAGCGGACACCCCGTCTTATTCACAGGCGGAAGGCGAGGCCGACGAAGGCCGGACGATGGGTTCGGTGCTCCCGACGCTCTTCCTGCTGATCGCCGTGCTGACGATGGTGACGACGATGCACCGGCTGACTGCGAAAGAGAAAACGCAGATCGGCACGCTGAAAGCGCTCGGCTTCAAAGACCGCCGCATCCTGCTGCACTACACGTCGTACGCATTTGCCATCGGCGTGATCGGCACGGTGCTGGGGTCGGCGCTGGGCTACGCGGTCGCGTGGTACATCATGAATCCGAACGGGATGATGGGCACGTACCTGGATCTGCCGGAGTGGCGGCTGATCTTCCCCGGATTCTGCGCGGCGGTGCTGGCGGGCATTCTGGTGGTGCTGACGCTGATCGGGTACCTGTCGGTGAAGCAGATGCTGCGCGGCACGGCGGCGGACGCGCTGCGGCCGTATGCGCCGAAGCAGATGAAGCCGCTGCTGATCGAACGCACCCGATGGTTTCACAAATTGTCGTTCGGCACGCGGTGGAATTTGCGCGACATGATCCGCCACAAGTCCCGCACGGCGATGAGCCTGCTTGGGATTGTGGGCTGCGCGGTGCTGGTGACGGGCGCGCTGGGGATGCGCGACACCATGCGGGGATTCCTGGATATGTATTACGGCGCGGACGGCGCGATGAACTACGCGTCGCGCATTTACCTAGCGGAATCCGCCGACGATGCGGCGCGCCGCGCGGTGGTGGACGCATACGACGGCGATTGGAGCGCGACCATCAGCGTTCAGGTCGCGGACGAAGCGACCGTGTCGCTCGACGTGTGCAGCGTGACGCACGATCTGCTGCGTTTTCCGGCGCAGCAGTCCGGGGTTGAATCGCTGCGGGACAACGGCGCGCTGATTTGCAGCCGCATTGCCGACGAATTCGGGCTGGCCGCCGGCGATTCCATCACGTTCAGCCCCTACGGGTCGGACGATACCTACACCGTCCCGATCACGGCGGTGGTGCGCAGTGTGACGAAGTCGATCTCGATTACGCCCGCCTGCGCCGAGCGGATTGGGCTGGACTACACGGTCGATTCCGTGTACACCCGCACCGAAAAATCCGCGATTCCGTCCGACACGCGCATCAAGAGCGTGCAGTCCAAGCAGATGATCGTCGATTCGTTCGACGTGTTCCTCGGGATGATGAATTCCTCCATCATGCTGCTGGTGGTTGCGGCGCTGGCGCTGGGCATCATCGTGCTGTACAACCTCGGCGTGATGAGCTACACCGAACGCTTCCGCGAGATGGCGACGCTGAAAGTCGTCGGGTTCAAAGACCGCAAGATCGGCGCGCTGCTGATCGGGCAGAACCTGTGGCTGTCGCTGCTCGGCGTGATGATCGGGATCCCGTGCGGGTACCTGACGCTGAAAGTGATGCTGGACGCGCTGTGCAGCGAATACGAGATGCGCGCGATGATCGCCCCGGCGACGTACCTGTTCAGCATTGCGCTGACGGTGGGGATGTCGCTGCTGGTGAGCGCGATGGTGTCGCGCAAAAACCGGAAAATCGATATGGTCGAAGCGCTCAAAGGCGCAGAATGACCGCGCCGGAAGGAATGGCAGCGATGGAACGAATCCAGGCGATCGGCGCGGCGGCTGTGCTTGTGGGCTGGCTGGCCGTGCTGCTGGCAAAGCCGTGGCTGATGCCGCGGATACGCCGATATATTCAATCGAAAGGGGATGCGCATCATGCGCAAAATCACACTGAAAATTGACGGGATGATGTGCGGAATGTGCGAATCGCACATCAACGACTGCATCCGCAGTCACTTCGCGGTCAAAAAGGTGACGTCGTCGCACGCCAAAGGCGAGACGGTGATCCTTGCGCTGCAAGACCTCGACGAAGCGCAGCTGCGGGCGGCGATTGCGGCCACCGGGTACCAGTTGCTGTCTGTAACGGCGGAGGACGCGCCCGAAAAGCCGCGGTTCCGCCTGTTTGGACGCAAATAAGTCTGCAAGAGGCAGCACCGAACGATCGCATCGATCGATGCTGCTTTTTTATTCAGGATGGTTAGCAAGTGCTAACCGGAAAATATCATTCATAAAAATTACACGGAAGATTTTGAAAGGACGTGAGGTCATGAGCGTCGTGATTGTCGGCGGGAATGAATGCATGGAACGGCGGTACAAGGAATTGTGTGCGTCGTACGACTGCAAGGCAAAAGTGTACACCAAATTGGTGGGCAGTATGAAAAACATCGGGTCGCCCGATTTACTGGTGCTTTTTACCAGCACCATGTCGCACAAAATGCTGCGCACGGTCATCAGCGAAACCAAAGGCCAACGGATTCGGATCGCCCGGAGCCACACCAGCTCCATCGCGGCGCTCAAAAATATCCTGGACGCGCATGTGGCGGAAGGGGGCGGCTGCCGTGTCTGAGGAATTGGTGGTGGCGCAGTGCTCGCCCACGATGGCGGGGCTGAAAACGGGCAGCCTGTTTGCTTGCCCGATGGAGGACCGCGCTGCGCTGGCCGCCAGTATCCGCCGGATGAACGCGCATTTCGTCCCGCGGGGCATCCGGATGATGCCGGTGAAGTATATGCGGGAACGGGTGCTGATTTATGTGTACCGCCCGGCGGCGCTGGCGCACGATTTGCAGCAGCCGGACGCGGTGCAGATGCTGGCCGAGGCGCACTACCCCGTCGGCAGCGTTGACCGCTGCGTCGCCGAGCTGATGCGGCGGCTGCGGCAGGGCGACGCGTTCCCGCACGAAATCGGGTTGTTTTTGGGGTACCCGGCGGAGGATGTGCGCGGGTTCATCCGGCTGGGCGCGCGGCGCGCCAAATACGTCGGCGCATGGCGCGTGTACGGCGACCCCGAAGCGGCGCAGCGGCAGTTCGCCCGGCTCAAAAAATGCACGCGGGTCTACTGCGCCGCCTATCAGCGCCACCGCTCGCTCGACCGGCTGATCGTGACGCGGCCGTCCGCCTGAGGCGTATCACGCAAAAATGCCGCGCGGCCGCGCGGCGTTTTCTGTTTCTCCTGGTCAGCCCAGGATCGTCAGTTCTTTCGGCATCTCGGCCAGGTTGCGGCAGCCGTCCGCCGTGATGACCACGACGTCCTCAATCCGCACGCCGAACTTGCCCGGCAGGTAAATGCCCGGCTCGGCACTGGTGACGGCGCCTTCCGGCAGCGGCTGGTCGTTGCGCGGCGATACGGTCGGTGCTTCGTGGATTTCGACGCCGACGCCGTGGCCGTAGCCGTGGCCGAAGTATTCGCTGTACCCGGCGTCCGCAATGATCTGCCGCGCGATGGCGTCGATCTCGCGGCCGGTTTTCCCGGCGCGGGTGGCCGCAATGGCGGTGGTCTGCGCGCGCAGCACGGTGTTGTACACGCGGCGCATTTCGTCGGTCACATGGCCGATGCCGTAGGTGCGCGTCATGTCGGAGCAGTAGCCGTCTTTCAGCACGCCGAAATCGATGGTGAGGAAGTCGCCGTCCGCAATCGGCCGGTCGCCCGGCACGCCGTGCGGCATCGCGCCATTGTCGCCCGCCACCACGATCGGGTCAAACGACACGTCGTCCGCGCCGTTTACCAGCATCCGGTAGTGCAGCAGCGCCGCGATTTCGCGTTCCGTTTGGCCGGGGTGAATCTGCGGCAGGACTTCGGTCAGCGCGCGCTCTGCAATCCGCTGCGCCTGCGTCAGGCGTTCGATCTCGCCCGCGTCTTTCACCAGCCGCAGCTGCGTCATCAGCGCCGATGCCGGCCGCAGCTCGGCGCGCACCTTGGCGCGGTACCGCTCGTAGTCCGCGACGGTCATGTACGCGTCGTCGAACCCGATGGTTTTCAGTCCCTCGGCCGCCGCCACGCGGTTAATCAGGTCGATGTAGTTGACATTTTTGTCGGTGATGGAAATCTGCGCGTCGGTCACATGGCGCTGCGCGGCCACGGTGTAGCGCGAATCGGTGAAGTAGTACGCGCCGCGCCGCGTAATCAGGCACAGCCCGTCGGTACCGATCGACGCGAAGTCCGTCGCGTAGAACCGGTTGGCTTCTTCGGTCAGCATCATCGCGTCCAGCCTATTGCCGGCCAGCGATGCCCGAATTTTCTGAAAACGATGCATGAAAAATCGCCCTTTCCGAATAAAATCATGGGATACTGATATTATAGTCTTTTTGCGTCGATTCGTCAAGTTTTTTCGGCGAACCTCTGGCATTTGGCTGCCGAATGTGGTACAATAGAATGCAAATTTATATTTGATACAATCCATACGGAAGGATCTGGGATATATGAAAGTAAAACAATCCGTTAAACGCATCGGCCGGCTGCCGGACGACAGCCCCTGCTGGTGCGGGAGCAAGCGGCCGTACGGCCAGTGCCACCGCGCGGAGGACGACCAGCTGGAAGCGCTGCGCCGCGCCGGGCACAAAGTCCCGAACCGCAAGCTGATTAAAACTCCGGCGCAGATCGAAGGCTGCCGCGAGGCCGGGCGGGTCAATTCGCTGGTGCTGGACGCGGTGTCGGCGGCGATCCGCCCGGGGATGACGACGCAGGACATTGACGATATCGTTGTGGCGCGCACCAAGGAATTGGGCGGCACCGCCGCGACGCTGGGGTTCTGCGGGTTTCCGGCGAGCGTGTGCACGTCGGTGAACAACGTGGTGTGCCACGGCATCCCCAGCAAGCGCGTGGTGCTCAAAGAGGGCGATATCGTCAACGTGGACTGCACCACCATCGTGAACGGGTATTTCGGCGACGCGTCGCGGATGTACTGCATCGGCGAAGTGTCCGACGAAGCGCGCAGGCTGGTGAACGTGACGAAAGAATCGATTGAACTGGCGTTGGCGCACCTGACGCCGTACTGCCATTTGGGCGACATTGGGTACTACGTCAACCTGCACGCCCGACAGAACGGCTACCATGTGGTGCGCGAAATCGGCGGCCACGGCGTGGGGCTGCAAATGCACGAAGATCCCTATGTGTGCCACATCGGTCAGCTGCACAAGGGGCTGATTCTCGCGCCCGGCATGATCTTCACCATCGAGCCGATGATTAACGTGGGCACCGGCGCATTTTATGAAGACCAGCACGACGGCTGGACGGTGTACACCGCCGACGGATCGCTGTCTGCGCAGTGGGAATACGAAATTCTGATGACCGACACCGGGTACGAAATCCTGTCCCGGTGAGGACGGAAGGAGCGCGTGATCTATGAGAAAAACGGCGGTCTATCTGCCCAGCGAAGGGTCGCCGGAAACGTTCGCGCAGGTGCGCGCGCAGGGGTTCGACGCGGTGGATTTGCAGTTGTTTGTCGATACGGAAACCCCGCTGTTCACGCAGGGCGCGGCGCATTTTGAACGGACGCTGACGGCGCTGCGGCGCGCGGCCGAAGCGGCCGGCATCGAGATCGCGCAGACGCACGGTCCATGGCGTCGCCCGCAGGACACCACCCCGGCCGACCGCGCCGAGCGGCTGGAAAAAATGAAGATGAGCCTGCGCGGTACGGCGCTGCTCGGCTGCCGGTACATGGCGATTCACCCGATTATGCCGTTTATGTACGAAGTGGACGACGCGCAGCGGCCGCTGTATTACGAAATGAATCGCGCGTTTTTCACGGAACTGATTCGCGAAGCGGAACGGTGCGGCGTGGTGATCTGCTTTGAAAACCTGCCGTTCAAAGGGCTGCCGACGTCCAGCCCGACGGCGACGGCGGCATTCGTCCGTGAAATGGCCAGCCCGTTTTTCCAAATGTGCCTCGACACCGGCCACAGCATAATCCTCGGCGAAGCGCCGGGGGAAGCGCTTCGCCGCAATGCGGATGTGATCCGGATGCTGCATGTACACGACAACGACCGCCTGCACGATCAGCACCGGCTGCCGTACGACGGCGTGATCGATTGGACGGACTTCCGCGACGCGCTGTCCGCGGTGGACGAATCGGTGGTGCTGTCGCTGGAATGCGATGTCCCGGCGCGGATGCCTGCACCGCTGCGGGACGGCTGCCGCCGCGCGCTGTGCGGGGTGGCGCGGGGGCTGGCAGGGCGGTGAAAAAATGAAGATGCGCCCGATCATTGCCGGTGATCGGGCGCATTTGGCTTATATTTCCGGTTGCGCTGAGGGCTGCCGGGACACCGATTGCAGCGCAGCCCGGATTTTTTCCGGTTCGCCGCTTCCATCAGTGCGAAGTCGCAGCAGCATAATTCCGCATTTTCCCATGATACAGTCTTTTTTCGCATCCCGTTCCGCCTGTTTGCTGCCGGGCGCGTGAAAACGGGTTCCGTCTACTTCGATGGCCAGTGTCGGCTGTTTATCCATTTTGCGGAACAGTAAAAAATCAACGTGTGTCAGCGGATTGTGGGCATATAGACGTTCCGCCTCGGTCAGCAGAGCATCGTCTTTGATCAGCGTCGCCAAAGAAACGTGCACGGCGCAATCCATCGAAGAGAAGGCTTCTTCGGTCAGCACCGATTGAATCACGGCACACATCAGGTTTTCGGAATCGTACTCCGATATCTGTTTGTGCCTTTGCAAATATGCGCGGCGCTGTTCCGCATAGCCCTGGTACAGCATATCGAATACGGAGTAGACCTGACTTTGGATGATCTCGAAATTGTGATACTCGATGTAGCGCGCCAAATCGCCATAGTGTGTTCGGTCGTTGCGCGGATCCTGCGATGTAACTACTGTCAGAGAATGCACCGCGCGGGAAACGGCCACATTCAGCATATGAGGGTCGTCCACAAAGTCCGTAATTACGTTATCCACAGAGGTCAGGATGATGGCATCCTGTTCGCGCCCCTGAAATTTGTGAACGGTATCTACTTCAAAATCGTTGCCCAGCTGTGCGCGGATGGCGGCAACCTGATCCCGATACGGTGCGATGATGCCGATGTGCGAACAGTTTTGCTGAATCAGCCGCGGGAGCACCTCTTGCCGGATGACGTCGATCTGGCGTTGATTGACGTGGCCGCGGGCGTGATTGCCGGCGACCGTGCGGTACATGGTCAACACGTCCGGTTCGCCATGATCCTTTGTCATCACGATCAATTGGCCGTGATAAAATTTCTGATTGCAGAAATTGATGATTTTCGGGTGGCAGCGGTAGTGCTCCCGCAGCAGCGTAACCGGCGCGTCGGGCCACGTTTCCAGGGCAGAGGAAAGCAGGCTGTGCGTGGAGAAACGGTACGGTTCCGCCAAATCATATTTCTGCCAGATCGCATCGCTGGTGCGGACATCGGCCTCCGTCAGGACGTTGGGCAGCTGTTTCAAATCGCCGACGATTACGATGTTTTTTGCGCAGGAAAATGCCAAAACCCCTGTTGCCAGATCGACCTGCGACGCTTCGTCCACGATGAGATAATCGTAAACATGCGACATATTCAGGGTCCCCTTGACGGAATAGGTGGTGCTGAGTATGACGGGGTATTCCCGCGTGAATTCCAGCGTATTCTTGCGAAAGTCGCGCATTTCAAAGCTTTTTCGGGGACTTTGCCAGCGATACCGCGCGGCCAGCTCTGCGCGAAACAGCCGAAGCGATTTTTGCGTCAATTCGTCCATTTTTGCATCAAAAGCGTAGGATTCCAGCATCCGGGACAACTGCTGTTTTTCCTCGGTTAATTCCCGCTTTTTCGCAATGTAGAATTGGTGCTGCAAATAGGGGATAATGCGTTCGGGGGCATGGAAAAACAATTTGAATGCACTGCGGTGAAAACGAAATAAAATGGATAACTGCTGCAACAGTCCCAAACGATCTTTGCGCACGGCGTGCTGTTCAAATTCGACCCAAAGCGCCAGAATTTTTTGCGCCGACAGCCGCGATAAATCTCCCGATGGTTCCTCGCCGCACGACGCATAGTATTCCCCGAAATAGTGTTGCTCCGGGGTTAGCTGCAACAGCGCTTGCTCAATTTCTGCAATGCGATTTTTGGCGTTGAGTTTTTCATTCAGTTCTTCGGAAAGCGCGGTTGTTTCCCGCTCCAATTGCTGCCGCTCGGTTTCCGGCATTGCCCAGTCTTTCATGTCAGGGTATGCGCCAGTCTGAGCTTCTAAGAATTTCTGTTTATTGGCCAGACTGCCGAGAAAAGCGGTTAAAAACGCGGCATTTTTCTTTTCCAGTTTTTCCGCGACATTATGCGTGGCGGAATTATTGTTGGACACAACGGCGACTGTTTTTCCACTGCGTACCACATTGGCGATGATATTCAGAATCGTCTGTGTTTTTCCAGTGCCCGGCGGACCTTGGATGATGCTGATTTTGGAAGAAAGTGCCCGCTCCACGGCGGTTTTCTGGCTTTGATTCAGGCCAAACGGGTAAATCACTGCCGACGGCGGCTGGGGCGCTTCGCGCTTTTCCCGTGGATCGAGGTAACTTGCCAATACTGTATCTGCACGGACTGCCTGAATTTTATCGTACTGGATGCTCAAAATGTTGATGGCGCCTTCCACCACCAAGCTGACGGCGGCAGCAGTTTCTTTGAAATACTGGAAGGCTTCGCGTTTTTTCTGCTCCGACAGACAATTTGGTTGAAGCTGGACTTCGCTTTTTCGGAGCGTTAACGGTTTCTGTCCGTTGCGGACAACCCGGTAATAAGCGCCAAAGTCCAGCAGTTCATTGATTCCGTCGATGGTTACCCCGTTTGCGGTCACAATTATCTGCGTGAGGTCGATTCGTTTTCGCAGCGGCAAAATGATGACATCGGCACCACGGAAGGTGTACGTTTTGTTGGGCGCACGGGAATAGATAACGTCGCACTTCCCGGCGTAAAACCGGAAGCTTGCGACTGCGTCCGTTTGATCTGTCCCTTTTATGATAATCATGTGCGTTCCGTCCATAAGTATCTCCTTCAAATCGTTTGCCAGCCGATAGCGGTGTTCTTTTTCTATTATACAACTTTTTACGCGGTTTTTCTACGATTTTCTTGAAAAAACCAAATTGCACTGAAAAAACAGCTGTCGGGAAGCAAATCTTCCGACAGCTGTCTTTGACACACATCTCCGAATGACTTAGCAGGGCATGGTGCCCGGCAAAAGGATCTGCACCCCAATCGGCATCAGCCGACAAAAAGAGGGGCTTTGCCCATTGCGGGAAAGCCCCTGACGCCGGCGGAAAAATACTTACGATTTCCGCTTACTTCAAAAACACCTCGATCACCGGCACCAGCACCGGCGGTTTCACTGCCGGCAGATACAGCACGGTCAGATCGTCCGAAGTCTGGTGTTCCGGATGAAAAGGTTTCATTGCGCCTTCCGTGAACCGGATCTCGCTGGCATCGTGCAGGAACTGCACATACTCAATTTTGCCAACCAGCCCATGCAGCTGCAGATGACCGAACGGATACGCGAACAGATGAATGTACAGCCGCTTGCCGTCGTCGCTTTGCGTGAACCGGCAGTCCGGCGGGCAGTGCGGCAGCAGCTCCGGCTCGGCCATGGTGCAGCCGTAGATCGACCGGCTGTTGTACTTCATCCAGTCGCCGAACACTTTCAGCGCGGCCTCGGCGCGGTAGTCGATGTAGCCGCGGGCAGTGGGACCGACGTTCATCAGCAGGTTGCCGCCGCAGGACACGGTGTTGACCAGCATCCGGATCAGCATTTCGGGCGATTTCCACGTCTGCTCGTCGCGGAAATAGCCCCACGAGCCGGAGAACGTCTGGCACGCTTCCCATGTGACCAGCTCGCCGGTTTCCGAGTGGCGCACCCATTCCATCGGCTGGAACTGCTCCGGCGTCCACAGATCCTGTTCGATTTCGGTGCGGTTGTCGATGATGATGCCGGGCTGCAGCCGGCGCGCCGTCGCGATCAGCTCTTCGGCCTCCCAGTCGTCCTTGCCTTTTCCGCGCATCCATTCTTTGCCCGGCAGCGGCCGGGATTTGCTGTACGAAAAGTCGAACCACAGGATGTCGATCTTGCCGTAATTGGTCAGCAGCTCCGTGACCTGGTTGCGCATATATTCGGCGTATTTGTGCATATTGCGTCCCTGGTTCTGCTCAAATGCGTCCGGATCGTTGCGGCGCGGGTGCAGCATATCGATCGGGAAATCCGGGTGGTGCCAGTCGATCAGCGAGTAGTAGAACCCGATGTGCAGCCCCTCGGCGCGGAATGCATCGACGTATTCGCGCACCAGGTCGCGCCCGGCGGGGGTGTTGGTGCATTTGTAGTCGGTGTACTGCGAGTCGAACATACAGAAGCCTTCGTGGTGCTTCGTGGTCAGCACCACATACTTCATCCCGGCGGCTTTGGCCTGGCGCGCCCACGCTTTGGGATCGTACAGGTCGGGATTGAAGTGTTTGAAATACAGGTCATAGTGGTCTTCCGGGATGCATTCCCTGTTTTTGATCCACTCGTGGCGTGCCGGCATGGCGTACAGCCCCCAGTGGATGAACATCCCGAACCGGTCGTGCGTGAACCACGCGGTATCGCCCGGGGTTTTGCGGGTAACATAACTGGACATAACTTTATCCTCCGATCTTATTTTTGCGGCGGTGCCGCAGGGGATGTTTTTATCTTATCACATCCGACCGGGAAATGCGATGGATTTTCTGGGCAAAAATATGGATTTTTCCGCATTTTTTTCGATTGACTGCGCAGAAAAGCTTGTATTTTTTCAACCGGTGCGGTATAATAGGCATGAACAGGCGGGGAAAAGGAGGTGCTGCCGATGCGGTTCGAGCATTCGCCGCTGGCGGTTTATGCCATTAACAGTCTGACAATGCGCATCAGCGACAGCGGATATGTGTACACCGACGATCACTGGTGCAGCTGCAATGTCCGCTCCCCATATTCGCGGCTGTATCTGGTGACGGCGGGGTGCGGCGAGCTGGAAACCGACGGCACGGTGGTGCCGATGACGGCGGGGCACGCGTACCTGGTGCCGGCGGGGCTGACGTTTGGCTACCGCAGCCCCACCGGGCTGGAAAAACTGTATTTTCACGTCACGCTCCAACAGCCGAACGGGTTCGAGCTGCTGACGTCGGTGAAGCGAATTTTGCAGGTGGAGATGGACGTGGCGCAGATGCAGGCGATGCGGGCGCTGTACCGCACGCCGGACTGGACGCAGGCATTTTTGCTGGACGGTGCGCTGCGCAGCACCATTGCGGCGCTGCTGCGCAGCGGCGAACTGCCCGATCTGCCGGTTGCGCAGTACAGCGAGCCGGTGATGCGTGCCATCGCCTACATCCGTGCGCATTTGTCGATGCAGCTGTCGGAATCGTCGATTGCGGCGCAGCTGTTTTTGTCCGAAAGCCAGCTGGCGCGCCGGTTCCGCGAGGAAGTCGGCTGCACCATCAGCCGCTACATCGACGACCTGATCTATTTTGAAGCAGAGCTGCAGCTGGCGGCTGACACGCACACCATCGGCGAGATCAGCGAATCGCTCGGATTTTGCGACCAATTCTATTTTTCGCGTCGGTTCCGCCAGCGGCATGGCGTGACGCCGCGGGAATATCGTGCGCGGCTGCGTGCGGAAACATACGGCGGGTAAATGCGCCGAAAAAGGAGTTTTTGGAATGAATCAAACGGAAATTATCGCGTTGGGCGAGCTGCTGATCGACTTCACCGGTCGCGGCGAACGGCAATTTGAGGCAAATCCCGGCGGCGCACCGGCCAACGTATTGGCGGCGGCGGCGCGGCTGGGCCGCAAAACCGCCATGGTCGGCAAGGTGGGGACCGATATGTTCGGCGATTTGCTGGTGGACACGCTGCGCAGCTACGGCGTGGACGTGTCGCACGTATACCGCACCGACGATGCGTTCACTACGCTGGCATTTGTGGCGCTGGACGAAACCGGCAACCGGCAGTTTTCGTTTTCGCGCAAGCACAGCGCCGACTTGCAGCTGACGGCGGACGAAGCGATTTTCCCGGAACTGGAAACGGCGAAAATCTTTCACTGCGGCACACTGTCGCTGACGGCGGAACCCAGCCGCAGCGCGACGCTCCGGGCGATGCAGGCGGCGAAGGACGCGGGCGTGTGGGTGTCGGTCGATCCCAACCTGCGGGAGCCGCTGTGGCGCACGGCGGACGCTGCCCGCGACGCCATCCGCACGGTGTGCGCGCAGGCCGACATCCTGAAAATTTCCGACTACGAAGCGGAATTCCTGTACGGCACAACTGACCCGGCGGAGGGGCTGCGCCGGGTGTGCGCGGAATTCGCGCCGAAGCTGGCGTTCCTGACGTGCGGCGCGGACGGCGCGTATCTGGCGCAAGGTGAAACGCTGCTGCACGAGCCGTGCGTCCCGGTACACACGATCGACACCACCGGCGCGGGCGATTCGTTCGTCGGCGCGGCGCTGAGCTTCCTGCTGGATCATCGGCTGACGCCGGGCGCGCTGACAGAGGCTGACTGCCGGGCGCTGCTGCGGTTCGCCAGCGCGGCTGCCAGCCTCACGACCACCCGCCGCGGCGGGATTCCCGCGATGCCGACCCGCGCCGAGGTGGCGGCGCTGCTGCACGAGGACGCGAGCGTTTCTTGAATTTTCTCAAAAAACTTGGGGAAAAGGCTTGACAAGCGCCGATTGCTGTGCTATAATATCTTTCGTTGACTGCGGAACAAAAGTTGATCGCAGTCGCGAAATATGGGGGTATAGCTCAGCTGGGAGAGCGCTTGAATGGCATTCAAGAGGTCAGCGGTTCGATCCCGCTTATCTCCACCAGATAAAGCCCGGTGTTGTGCGAAAAATCGCATGGCACCGGGCTTTTTGCTGTTTCCCTGTTTTAGACAAATGCGCTCACAATCGCTGAAAATCTTAAAAATTTTCTCCTATTGCAGTCTGCGTTGCAGTCTAAATTACTTCATTTTTCTACGCCCAATTCGTCGGTGATTGCGGTCAGGGATTTTATGTCAGAATGTGTATAATGTGCTGTCATGGTGTAGGACGCGTGCCCCATCAAGCGCTGCTTGTCCACGGTTGGCGCGTCGATATTTTTGAGCATCGTGGCGTATGTGTGGCGGCAAGCATATGGCGGACGCTTCGTGACGCCGATCCGCTCGATGGCCGGATAGTAGTACCGGGAGCGGAAACGCGACAGGTCCATCTTTCCACCATCGTGTGCCGGGAAAATATACTCGCTGGGGCTTGCCAGCAGCCGGGCGACGATGGGCGCGATGACCGGCTATTTTTACGGCGCACTTTGAGCCGCGCGCAGAAAAGCGCGCCTTGCGGTGCATGAATCGTACGCAGCACATACTTCATGCGCCCGCAGGCGCGCTTTATTTTTTATGTGCGGGGGGGGGGGCGATTTATCCCCCAAACACTTTCCGTTCCACCCATTCAAACGCATACGCCACCGGCTGGCACGACAGGCAGCAGAAGAACGCGTAGGCCACCGCCGCCACCAAACATCCGCACACAACATCGACCACGCAGTGCTGCTTCACGAGCAGCGTGGACGCGCAGACCATCAGCGCGAAAATCCAGGTGAAGCCGCGGTACCAAACCGGCAGGCGGTGGTCGCTGTGCAGCCCCAGCGCGCAGAGCAGGCTGGCCATGCAGTGGATGGAGGGGAGGATGTTCACCGGCGTGTCCACGTCGTACAGGAACTGCATCGCGCGCGTCCAGAATCCGTCGCCGGTCAGCGGCGGCCGCTCAATCATGGTGGGGTACACCACAAAGACGATCCCGCAGACGATCAGCGCCCACAGATTGGCGCAGAAAAACGATGCGAACCGCAATTTGCCGCGGCGCGCCACCAGTATGAACGAAATGCCCCAAAACACATACGCGCCAAAGTATACCGCAATCCACGGATACCGCTGGGGGATGGCGCGGTCAATCGGCAGCTCGACAATGTGAAGCTCCTGGCCGGCGATCAGCAGCTTGGCGACGTAGTACGTCATCAGCTCGAACACCAGCGAAAAAATCAACGGAATCGCCGACCAGCGCGGAATCCACCGGCCGAGCGTGCGGTCAAACAGCCGACCCAGTCGGTTCGGGCCGTGCGATGCCTGCGACGTGTTCACCCATTTTCACCACCGTTTCAAAATTTTCCTGCGTATTGCGCAGCAGGTCTGCGTCCGGCGCGACGCAGGGCTGCACGCACAGGATGATCGAAGAGCCGCCGAATTCAAACCAGCCTTTTTCGGTTCCGCGCACGGCGTCCAGCGCTTGGCGCTGCGCAGCGATGCGTCCCACCATCAGCGCGCCCACCTCCATCATCAGCACGCGGCCGAACCGCCCGGTGTCGATCACCGAGTAATCGCGGGCGTTTTCGCGGTAGACGGCGCGTTTTTCTGCGGCGTGCGGATTGACGGTATGCAGCACACCGGGGAGCCGCACCGTGATGCTTTTGCGGCCCGTCGCCGGGTAGCAGAAGTGGTGGTAATCGTCCACGCTCAGGCGGAACAGCATCAGCCATCCGCCGGAGTACTGCGCGGCGAGCGCGTCGTCCCGCAGCAGCGACGCGAGCGTGTACCGCACGCCTTTCACGGTGAATTCCGCGTCCGGAGAGATGGGATAAACCGACAATTTGGCGTCGCACGGCGCGATCAGCACGTCCGGGTCGGGATCCACATGGCGCAGCCACGGCAGCACCGGGCGGCAGAAAAAGTCGTTGTAGCTGTAATACGGCCCGCTGGCGTATTCGGCCAGGTTGATGTGGTACCGTTTGACAAACGGCTTGATGGCAATCCGTGTAAATTTCCGGTTCAGTACCCAGCCCGCCGCGCGCGATACCCATGGCTGCACCAGCACGCGCAGCAGCGCATTGCCGACCGCCGTGTCGTACAGAAATGCGGCCGCGCGGCCCTGTTTGTCCAGCACAGGGATTTCGGCGCCGGTGCGGTCGCGCGCCTGCACCGTGCTCATGAGCGCACCGCCCGCGTGCCCGGCAGCGGCAGCCGGACGGCATATTTTGAGAAGATGAACGCCAGGATCACCGCCGCGGCCGTTCCGACGATCAGCAGTATCAGCGTGCGGATACTGGGGCGGCGCATCCGGAAATTCAGGATGAAGCACGTCCCGACGGCCAGCAGCATCATCAGCAGCACCGCCTGGAAAATCCGCTCCGGAATGACGAGATTCAGCAGAAATATCAGCGGCAGGATCACTGCGATCGACGTCACCGGCAGTCCGTGGAACACCTTTTCGCCCGGGTTTTCGCTTTGCATCCGGTTGGTTTCCAGCATATTGAAGTACGCCAGGCGGATCACCGCGCAGATGGCGTAATAGCTGATGGCAATTCCGCCCAGATAACCGCGCACGCCCATCGCGTAGCACAGCATGGCCGGGAATGCGCCGAACGCGACCACGTCGCACAGCGAATCCAGCTGGACGCCGAAGAGGCATTCGTCGTCGGTGCGGTCTTTTTTGGTGCGGGCCACGCGGCCGTCGAACGCGTCGCACAGTCCGGCGAACGCCAGGCAGCCGACCGCGATGTTGAAGTGCCCGCCGGACGCCTGCGTCATGCCGAACACGGCCGACACCAGGCTCAGGAAGGTCAGTACGAGGGTGTAGTTGTAAAATCCGATCATAATGGGTTCTGTCCTTTTCTTTGATATGTGTGGAAAAAACGGGCGGGTTCAATCCGCGCGCCGGCGCAGAATCAGCGCGGCTGCGGCGGTCATCAGCGCGCCGAACAGCAGCTGGACGTAGAAGCTCAGGCCGCGGCTCAGCAGCAGAATCGGCAGCGTCAGCCGCGCGCCGAGCAATTCGTCAAAAATCCCGCGGAACAGCGCTTCGTTGACGCCGGTGCCGCCGGGCAGCGGCATCATATCCGCGGCGGCGGCCACCATCGCCTGCAGCGTTATGGTCAGCCCCAGCGGGACGCGCCGCAGGCCGTACGCCATGCAGCAGCACCACGGGATGGCGAACAGCAGCGTCCGCTGGACGCACGTCATCGCGAACGCGGTGCAGAGCGTCCGGCCGCTGCGGGTGAAGTGCGCGGCGACGAGCTTGTATTTTTCGATCCCGGCGTCCACGCGGGCAATCCATTTGGCGCGGTTCAGCCGCCGCACGACGATGCACGCGCCGTGCACCGCGCCGTATGCCAGCCGCCGCGCCGTTTCCGGGCGGAAAACGAGCAGCAGCAGCGCGGCGACGAACGCCGTGTTCAGCCCCAGCCCCATCCAGATCCAGCCGATGTGCGGCGCAAGGTACCGCATCACGGCCGCCGGGCGGACGATCAGTACCGCCGCGCTGGCGACGATCAGCACCGATTTGTACAAAATCGTGACCACCGTCAGCACCGGAATGCCCACCGCCAGCGGGATGCGGTCTTTTTTCATGAAATACAGCTGCGCCGGTTGGCCGCCGCTGGCCGACGGGGTGATCGCCGAGACGAAAAAGCCGACGAACGAATACAGAAAGCAATGTCCAATCCGCACGCGCTGGCCGACGGCACGCATCAGGTACCAGATGATGCACGATTCGCCCAGGATAAACGCGACCGACAGCGCCAGCCCCGCCGCGCACCAGCCCGGGTCGGCCTGACGAATCAGCGCCAGCAGCCCGGCAAAGTCCTGCCCGCGCAGCAGGTAGCCCAGCGTGGCGGCGAACAGCGCGGCGCAGATCAGGCCGTTGAATATCCATTTTTTTGCGTTTTTCATGGGCATCCTCCCGGTTCCGGCAAATCCTCAACTTTTGTTGAGGTGTATGGATACTATCATACCGGAAATTTGCCCGAATGTAAAGTCAATTTGCAAAATTTAAGAAATGAACGGCCGAAAAATATTGGAAAACCGGAAAACCGGGCTGCGATTCGGCCCGAACCGCAGTCCGTTTGCAGCGCGGGTGCGCTTACACGGTTGGCGTGCGCCGCTCCGCCTGCAATTCGCGGAACAGTTCTTTGACCACAACGCGCTCGTCGAACGGGTATTTCACGCCGTTGATTTCCTCGTAGTCCCAATGCCCTTTGCCGATCAGCAGGATCATATCGTCCGGCTCGGCCATGGCCATCGCGTGCTTGATGGCGGTGCGGCGGTCGGGGATGATCTCGTACTTGCCGTCGGTGCGGTCCAGCCCCACCTGGATTTCGGCGTTGATTTCGTCCAGCGGCTCGAACCGCGGGCAGTTGGACGTGACGATCGTGTAGTCGGCGCATTTGCCCAGGATTTCCCCGGCGTCTGCGCGGCGAATCTTGGTGCGGTTGCCGTCGGAGCCGAACACGGCGATGATGTGGTTGGGCTGGTACTGGTGCAGCCCGTCGATCAGGCTTTGGATACCGATGCCGTCGTGCGCAAAGTCGATGATGACGGAGTACGGCGCGGGGATGTCGATGGTTTCGACACGGCCGCGAATCTTCACGCGGTGCAGCGCCGCATTGTACACTTCGGACGAAATCCCGAAGTGCTCCGCCGCGCAGATGGCCGCCAGCGAATCGTACACCGAGAATTTGCCGGGCGAGCCGACCGTGACGGACAGCGCGTGCCGGCCGATGGTGGTGTAGTGCACGCCCATGTAGCCGGGGGCTTTGACGGTTTCCATCATATCGACGCGGGTGTCGGCGGCGCGGTCAAACCCGAAGGTTTCCACCGCACAGGTGTGGCCGTCCAGAATTGCGTCAAAATGCGCGTCGTCCCGGTTCAGGATGCCCAGGCGGCACTGGCGGAACAGCAGGCTTTTGCAGTGGAGGTATTCTTCGAGGCTTTGGTGCTCCCACGGACTGATGTGGTCGCGGGAGATGTTCAGGAAGATGCCGACGTCGAACGTGACCCCGGCGGTGCGGTGCAGCATCAGCCCCTGCGACGACACTTCCATCACCGCGTATTCGCACCCTTCGTCCACCATCCGGCGGAACAGCTTTTGCAGCTCGTACGATTCGGGCGTGGTGTTGATCGTTTTGACCGGCTCCGTGCCGATGAGCGCGCCGATGCTGCCGATCAGGCCGGTTTTGTGCCCCGCTTCTTCCAGAATTGCTTTCAGCAGGTAGGTGGTGGTGGTTTTGCCTTTGGTGCCGGTGATGCCGACGGTTTTCAGCTGCCTGGCCGGGTGGCCGAA
The DNA here is from genome assembly GCA_905198155.1 of uncultured Eubacteriales bacterium. Classification (GTDB taxonomy): domain Bacteria; phylum Bacillota; class Clostridia; order Oscillospirales; family Acutalibacteraceae; genus RGIG4076. Next base: position 9,773 of record CAJKBQ010000002.1, on the reverse strand, counting down.
GAAATTGGCGGCCATCTCCGCCAGCGCGATGCGCGTGTCCGCCACCTGCACCACCGGGATGTCGGCGGGGGCATCCACCGCGTGCTCCACAATCAGTGCAGCCGCGCCCTGTTCGGCGGCCTGCGCAGCGAGGGCGTGACTGTCCAGCTTGGCGCCGCGGATGCACACGAACGCGCAGCCCGGCGTCAGCTTGCGGGTGTCGTAGGCGACGTCAGTCAGTTCGGGATCGGACGTCTGCTGCAAAAACCGGTGATCCAGCCCGGCGAGCATTTCGGATAATTTCATAATATTTCCATTCCTTTCCGGCGGCACGCGTCCGCCAGTCGGCCCGACGCGCGAAGCCGACGCTTTACATATATATTATAGCCGAATTTTGAATTTTTGCAATCGAATTCGGGGATTTTTTCGGGAAATTTTCGGCGGCATTCACTTGCTGAGCAGAATTCGCAGTTGTTGGAGGCGGCGGCGGTCGTCGGCGACGTCGGCCGAATCGCCGAGCCACGCGATGCGCAGCCGGTATGCCTCGGCGCACAGCTGCGTCAGCCGCCGGTCTGCGCCGCCCACGGACGGTTCCAGCAGATGCGCGGCCTCGCCGCAGTCGGCGGCGGCTTCCGCGTCGCGGGCTGCGGTGTGCAGCAGCGCGGCGCGCGCCAGATATGCTTCCGCCCGAACCGCGCCGGGGGCGTCCGCTACCCGCAGCACGGCAATCGCTTCGCTGCGGTCGGCGTAGGCGCAGTCAAAATTCCCGGCGCGGGCATAGGCCGCTGCCCGTGCGCCATAGGCCGCGGCCAGTTCCGACTGCGCGCGGCGGTCGGTGCGGGCGCGCAGCAGCGCAATTTGGCGGCCGTATGCGGCGGCGGCACGCAGCGGGTCGCCGGTCTGGTCATACAATTCGCCCTGCATCCGGTGCAGCGCGGCGGCGCACCGCGGCCGGTCGGCTTCCGCCAGCGCCGGGAGCAGCGCGGACGCGCGATCCAGGTCGGCCTGCACGTCGTCCGCCCGCCCGGCGCGCAGCCGCAGCTCCGCCCGCATTTGCAGCGCCTGCGCCATTGCGGATTCGTTGCCGCCGGGGACGGTGTGCAGCAGCGTGAGCGCGCGGTCGAGATCCTCGGATTCCAGCTCGACCATGCGGTGCCGCCGGGCGAACACCGCCCGCGCCAGCAGCAGCCGCACCAGCGCGGCGGTCTCGTCGTCGGTCAGCGGCGCGCCGGGCAGCGGCTCGGCGAAGCGGACGGCGCGGTTGCAGTCCTCCAATGCGCTGCGCGCCCGGCACGCCCGCAGGTTCCATTCGGCGCGCTGGGCGTACAAATCGGCCAGCAGCCGCCGGCCGTCCGGCCGCGCGGTGCAGACGGGCATCAGCGCGCGGAGCATTGCCGACAAATCGGCCACGACTGCGCCCGGCTGATCCATCGCTTCGTGCAGTGCCTGGCGGCGGCGGCACGCGTCCAGATGCGGCAGCAGGTCGGCAGGGCTGCGCGTCGCCCAGATGCGCGCGTCCCACACTTCCTCCTCTTCGGCGGGGGTCATCCGCCCGGCGCGGCGCGCGGTCGTGATCGTCCGGCGCAGGCAGGCGGCGGCGTCCGGGGTGCGCAGCGCGTCCTGCATGGCATCGTCGCCGAATTTCGCGGCGGCGTCGAGCAATTCGGCGAAAAACCGGCACAATCCGCCCGCCGGGAGCGGCGGCATGGGTGCGCTGCCGACGGCCAGCGCCGTGATGCGGCGGCAGGCTTCGGCGCGGTACGACGGGTATGCGGCGTCCAGCGCCCGGATCCAGCTTTCGGACGGCACCGCCGCAACGGGCGCGCCGTTCTGCACCGTGATGCGCAGCAGCTCCGGGATTTCCAGCGCATCGGCCAGCGCTGCCGGCGGTTTGCCGCACAGCCCCGGCAGCATCGTGGGCGGCAGCGGATACGGCCACACGGCGGCCATCGCGGCCAGCGCGCACGCGTCGCGCAGCCGGGCGTCGCCCAGCAGTTCCGCGTAGTGCCGCAGCGCAGCGGTCTCCGGCGGGTCGTCCGGCAATGCGTCCGCGGGAACGGCGCCTGCGCGGTGCAGTCCTTCCAGCAGATAAATGCGGTGATAGTCGGTGCCGGTATAAGCCAGCGCCTGTTCGGCCAATGCGCGGCCGCGTGCGCGGCGCAGCAGCGGCTGACGGTACAGCGATTCCAGCAGCGCGCGGGCGGCGCGGGTGTGGCGTTCGCCGGTACGGAGGATGGGCGGCGCGCAGTCGGCGCGGGGGAACAGGGTATGCAGCGCGTCGGCTTGTCCCGGCGTGCAGACGAAAATCAGCGTGGTTTGCGGCGGCAGGCTGCGTCCGCGCGGCAGCGACCGCAGAAATTCCGTGGGGAGCGCGTCCGGCAGCAGCAGGAAAATCAGCAGCTGCTTTTGAGCGGCGCGCAGGGTCAGCTGGCGCTGCAATTCGGCCAGCATCAGCGCGGTGGCGTGCGGCGCGTCGGCGTCGGGCGCGTCGTAGCGCGGGGCGAACGCCCGGATGGCTCCGATCAGGAACTGGCGAAAATCGCGGCTGAGCCGGTAGGGGGCGCGCTGTGCGTCGAAGCAGAACGCGGTGAAGTCCGGCAGCGCATACGGCAGCACCTGGTGCGTTGCGATGGCGGTGAGCGCGGTGGTGCATCCGGTGCCGGGTTCGCGCGGCCAGATTTGCAGCGTACTGCCGCCGCCGGTGAGCAGTGCGCGCACGCGGTCGAACGTTTCCTCCTCCTCGAACTCGCGGTCGATCTCGCGGCCGGGGAGGAAGCTGTCGAGGCATTTGGGGCAATAATTCAGCCGCTGGGTTTCAATCAGTGCGGCGCCGCAGCGCATACATACGGGCATGGGGAGGATCCTTTCCTTTTTTTAGATAATAGATAAGAGATAATAGATATTTTTTGGGTGGAATGGGATGGTCTGGCTTGGAATAGCATGATTCGCAGGGCAGGAATAATCAACCCTCTGCTTGTGAAATTTACGGGCGATCATTCCATATTCTTCCGCTTAAAGTTTGGGCAGGCGGGAGAATTTGGGGTGATTCGGTTTTGGGGTACCAATGGGCGGATTTTATACGATCGATAGATCGTGAAAAAATAATCCTATTTTTTCTGTTTGAAGTCTGGGCAGGCGGGGAAATCTGGGATAATTCGGTTTTGGGTACCAATGGGCGTGTTGCGGCTGAAAAAGGGGCCGCGGCGCAGGCAGAACCAGCAGCGATCCCGGCGATAGTCGGTGCGGCGGTCGTCGAGCCAGCAGTAAATGCAGTCGGCGCAGGTGTTCATTGTATTTTCCTCGCAAAAAGCGTTATTCTTTTGTTTTTTCCATTATAACATAGATCGGACAAAGTTGCACCCCTTTTTGATGAATTTTCCGGGATTGAGAGCAAAAAAACCGCGGTTAGCACCAATAATGCAGCGGAGAATGCGCCGTTCCCGGCGGACATCGCTGGGGCAACGGCCGGAAGTATCCCTTTTTGCGGGAAAATCATCCGCAGTCCGGCAAAAATTGCCGCCGTCAGCGCGCCATGCGCGACGCGGGAAATCCAAAATCCGGGAACGTGACCGGGATAAATTGCGCGCAGCTGCGCATGGACGCACAGCCCGCCGAATCCCAGCAAAAATGCAGCCAGCACCGGCGCACCCAATGCGCGTGCGGTTCGGACGCCGCCGGTGACTTCCAGCAGCGCGCCGATCAGCGAAATCGCCGGGTATCGGGGGCAAAAATGATCCAGCGCGCCGCGGATTCCGGCGAACAGCAGCACATAGGCGCACAGCGCCGTCATCGCCTGCGCGGCGGCGGAGACGGCATCGGTGAGCGCCTGAGCGAACGGCGGCGCGGGCGGCGGGGCGGCTGAATCGCGCGGGACGGCCGGTGCGCGGCGCGGGCGCGTCAGGATCGCCAGCAGCACGGCGGCCAGCACCTGCGCCCCGTACATCATGGCGCCGAGCGCCGGGCTGCCGAACAGGCTGCCGGTCATCGCGCCGAATCCCGGTCCGGCGCAGACGCAGAACCGCATCATATACGCGGCCTGGGCGTCGGTGAGCGCGCCGCGGTCGCGCAGCGTGCGGATTCCCTGCGCGCCGACGGGGTAGCCGCCGATCATCGCCGTCAGCACGACGCTGCCCGCCGCGCCCGGCAATCCGATTCGCCGCATCGGCCCTGCCAGCGCCCGCCCCACGGCTTCCGCCGCGCCGCACCGCACGAACAGTCCGCACAGCGCCATCATTGGGAACAGGCTGGGAATCAGCTGCGCGCCGCACGCGGTCAGCCCGTCGCGCAGTCCGTCGCCCACGGCGCTGCGCATTGTCAGTGCGCCGATCATCAGTGCGGCCAGCAAAATGGCGCGAATCCATGCAATTTTTTCCGAATTCCGTTCCACTGTTCGTCCCTCCGGTTCCGCAAAAAATTGGGGTGATGTGGGATTTATATGCGCCGCTGCGCATAAAGATGTGGTATGCTTTGGATTCCCAATCAAAGGAGGGGGCGCGATGCAGAATCCGATTCCCGTCCCGCGGCTGTACCGGCTGGAATGGCTGGGCGACACCGAGGTGCAGGTGGACGGCTGCCGCGGGATTGTGCGGTACGACCCGGCGGCGGTGTGCCTGCGGATGGGCGGCGGGCTGATTACCGTCACCGGCCGCGATTTGACGATTTCCGCCCTGTCCGCGCAGGCGCTGACGATTCGGGGGCGGATTGATGGGGTGGCGCGGGGGTGAAATTGGGGGCGCGGGGAAGCCCCTCTCCGTTCGCTGCGCTCACTCCGGCGCCCCCAGCGGGGGCGCCACTCGCTTCGCTCGTGAATTTGGCCGTGAGAGGTGCGCTACGGGGGTAAAATTCTGCGACGGAAGGGCAACTCCCTCAGCCTCTCGGCAGCTCCCTCGCGAGGGAGCCGTGCATTGAAAGACTCATGTAGTAGGAAAAATTTTTCGGCCGCAGGTTTTTTCCCTCACGCGCCATCCCGGCCATACGACCAAAGGCTCCCTCGCGAGGGAGCTGTCTCGCGCCGCAGGCGCGAGACTGAGGGAGTTGCCATCGGCCGAAGCAATTTCCCCACATTGCGCAACCCCCGCGGTACGATTTATCCAAGCGGGCGATCCATAATCGCCCCCACGGGGAGTATTGGGGGTGGTTGCAATATTTCTGGTTTAGTGCGTAATGAAGGGCAACTCCCTCAGCCTTAGCGGTGTCTGCGACGACCGCGGGCAGCACGCCGCCGACGCAGTCGCGGCCGCGAGGGAGCCGTGCATTGAAAGACTCATGTAGTAGGAAAAATTTTTCGGCCGCAGGTTTTTTCCCTCACGCGCCATCCCGGCCATACGACCAAAGGCTCCCTCGCGAGGGAGCTGTCTCGCGCCGCAGGCGCGAGACTGAGGGAGTTGCCATCGGCCGAAGCAATTTCCCCACATTGCGCAACCCCCGCGGTACGAACTATCCAAGCGGGCAATCCATAATTGCCCCGACAAACCACCCCTACCCACGCAGCCAGAAAAATATCTATTATGTATTATCTCTTATCTATTATCTAAATCAAACAAAAAGGAGCATCCATGGTGCAATATCCGACATTTTTGGGCAGCGCCCGCGTCCGGTTCCGGATTCTGGGGCGCGGGCTGGAAGCGTTTTTGACGACCGCCGCTGCGCAGGAAATTCCGCTTCGGGCGATTGCGCAGGTGTTGCCGGGAACGGCGTTGGCAACGGCGCGGGCGCGCGATTATCGGGCGCTGGCTCGGATTGCGCGGCAGCATCGCGTGCGGCTGCGGGTGGTGCGCAAGTCCGGATGGCCGTTCCGCGCGGCGGCGTTGCGGCGGCGGCCGGGCATTGCGGCGGGGCTGGCGGCATTTTTGCTGGTGCAGGCGTTTTGGTCGGCGCACGTTTGGGAGGTTCGGATCGTCGGCAATGACCGGATTGACACGGCGCAGATTGCGCAGATTGCCGCCGACAGCGGCGTCCGCACCGGGATGCGCACCGCCGCGCTCGACGAGGAGGACGCCCGGCTCGCGCTGCTGCGCGGGCTGCCGGAGCTGGCGTGGGCGGCGGTGAACCGGCAGGGCTGCCGCATCACGATTGAGGTGCACGAGCGCACCGCGCCGCCGGAGATTGTCCCGGCCGATGCGCCGTGCAACCTGACGGCGCGGCAGGGCGGCGTGATCGTCCGGACAGAAGCGGAGCGCGGGTTCCCGGTGGTGCAGGCGGGCGACGCGGTGCAGGCGGGCGATCTGCTGGTGGAAGGCGCGCGCACCGACGGCAGCGGCGGCACCGTGCTGCACCATGCGTCCGGGCGGGTGCTGGCGCGGACGACGCACGTTTTTACGGCGTCGCAGCCGCTGGTATATGCGGTGCGGGCGGACACCGGCGAAGGGTTCCTGCGGCGGCAGCTGGTGGTGCTGGGCGCGGCGATTCCGATGAGCTGGCGGTCGCCGCCGACCGACGGGCTGTACCGCCGGACGTTCGCCGAGACGCCGGTGATGCTGGGCGGGCTGCGGCTGCCGATTGCGGTGTGGACGGAGACGTGGATGGCGCAGCGCGACGAGCAGCGGACGTGTACCGCTGAGGAGGCCGAAGCGATGGCGCGCGCCGAGGCCGAGCGGCAGCTGGCGGAGACGCTCACGGCGGCCGAGGACGTGGTGGTGACGGCGGAATCGGCGGTGCGCGCGGGGGTGGCGACGGTGATGCTGACCGTCACGTGCGTGGAGGACATTGCCGTGGCACAGCCGATTGAATTGGAGAAAGATGATATGAATGAGAAATAGCGGGAAAATAACGCGAATTTTTGATATGCGGTGCGCGTTTTCTGTCCAACCTCACCGAAAATGGCGAAAAAATTAAGAAGTTATACACATTTTTCGTCGGTTTGGATAGTGACAAACGCGAAAAAGTGCGGTATAATATAATCAAGCGCCGCAGCGTGCGCGGCGGCCGGATTTTTCCGCAGAAAGCGAGTACCGCAAAACCGATGATGACTGAACAGCTGATTCCGATGGGCGAAGCCGACGCGGCGGCCCTGTTTGGGAATCTGGACGAAAATACCAAACGAATTGAAAAAGAGTACCGCGTCAGCATTTTGATGCGCGGCGATGCACTCAAAATCACCGGCGACCCGGACGATGTGGCCAAGGCGGCGCAGGTGGTGCGCAGCCTGATGGAACAGCTGGCGCGCGGCGAACCGATCACCGAGCAGGCCGTCCGGTACCGGATTACCATGGTGAACGAGGACGCGCTGGAAAAGCTGGGAACGATGGCGGCGGACTGCGTGTGCATTACCGCCAAGGGCAAGCCTGTGAAGGCGAAAACCGTCGGCCAGCAAACGTATTTGGACGCCATCCGCGGGCACACGATCACCATCGGCATCGGCCCGGCCGGGACGGGCAAGACGTATCTGGCGGTGGCGGCGGCGGTGGCCGCGTTCCGCGCGCACGAGGTCAGCCGGATTATCCTGACGCGGCCGGCGGTGGAAGCGGGCGAAAAACTGGGTTTTCTGCCCGGCGATTTGCAGCAGAAGGTGGACCCGTACCTGCGCCCGCTGTATGACGCGCTGTACGATATGCTCGGCGCGGAAACGTATCAGCGGTACCTGGAACGCGGGAACATCGAGGTGGCACCGCTGGCGTATATGCGCGGCCGCACGCTGGACGACAGCTTCATCATCCTAGACGAAGCGCAGAACACCAGCGGCGAGCAGATGAAAATGTTCCTGACGCGGCTGGGGTTCGGGTCGCGGATGGTCATCACCGGCGACGCCACGCAGATGGACTTGCCGGACGGCAAGCGGTCCGGGCTGCTGGAAGCGCAGCGCGTGCTGCGCGATGTGCCGGATATTGCAGTGATCCAACTGAGCGGGCGCGACGTGGTTCGTCACCGGCTCGTGCAGGATATCATCCATGCATACGAAAAATATGAGCAGAAGCTCAAACAGCACTGAGAAACTGAAAGGAGTGGTCATCATTATGACCGGCAAAATCAAAGTGGTTATCACCAACAAGCAAAAGGAAGTGAAGATCCCGACGGGGATGCGGATGCTGATTCGCCGCTGCTGCAACGCGGTGCTGCGGATGGAGCAGTTCGAAGGCGACGCGCAGGTGGACGTGACGTTCGTGACGCTGGACGAAATCCACGAACTGAACCTGAAATTCCGCGGCAAAGACGCGCCGACGGACGTGCTGTCGTTCCCGCTGAGCGAAAACGGCAAGTACGACGTGAACCCCGACACCGGCGCGCAGATGATCGGCGACGTGGTGATCTGCATGCAGCGCGCGGTGGAGCAGGCGAAGATGTACGACCATTCGCTCCAGCGCGAAGTGGGATATCTGACGGCGCACTCGCTGCTGCATTTGCTGGGCTACGACCACGAAAAAGGCGGGATGGAAGCCGTACGGATGCGCGAAAAAGAAGAAGTGATCATGGAGCAGCTGGGGCTGCCCGCGAGCGCTTCGTACGTAATGGAATGAGCCGAACCGACCGCCGCCTGCGCGGCCCGCTTGCGGAATTTGGCAAATCCGCTGCCGCCGCGCTGCGCGGAATCGGCGCCTGCATTTGCGCAGAGCGCCATATGCGGATTCACCTGGCCGCGACGGTGCTGACGCTGGCGGCCTCTGTTTTTTTTGACTGGACGGCGCTGCACTACGCCGCCCTGCTGATTGTGTGCGCGCTGGTGATGGCGGCCGAGATGGTGAACACCGCCGTGGAGCGGCTGACCGACGCGCAGTCCCCCTATTTTTCGCCGCGCGCCGGGACGATTAAGGACATTGCCGCCGGGGCGGTGCTGCTGTGCGCGATTTTTGCTGTCGGCGTCGGCGGATGCCTGTTCGCGCAGCGTGCCGGATGGGCGCGGCTGATCCGGTTCGTCGCGCACCCCGGATGGGGCAGTGTGGCCGCCATTGCGCTGGCTGCCGGGTTGATCGCGTTTGTGGCGGTGGAGCCGGGGACGGTGCGGAGATGGGGAAGAAGGAGAAAATAGGGGATTTGTGCAATATAGCGCCCTCGGCAATGCCAAAGGCAACTTTCCATATCGCGCTGCACCCGCGGTACCGACGTACGGGGAAGCCATCCTGCAACAGGGAGAATCCCGGTGCGTATGGAAGGCAACTCCCTCAGCCTCTCGGCAGCTCCCTCGCGAGGGAGCCATGTACGGAAAAATCCATGTAGTAGGGAATTTTTCTCGGCCGATAGATTTTATCTCCACGCGCTATCCCGGCAATACGACAAAAGGCTCCCTCGCGAGGGAGCTGGCTCGCGCCGCAGGCGCGAGACTGAGGGAGTTGCCTTCCGCCGCAGCGCAGCAAGACGAAGAAACAAACCTTGTAGTGCGAGGGAGTTGCCCTCCGCCGCAGCGCAACTGCTGCGTTGCAGCTAAATCCCGCGGTACGACGTACGGGGAAGCCATCCTGCAACAGGGAAAAGTCCGGTGCGTGTTGAAGGCAACTCCCTCAGCCTCTCGGCAGCTCCCTCGCGAGGGAGCCATGTACGGAAAAATCCATGTAGTAGGGAATTTTTCTCGGCCGATAGATTTTATCTCCACGCGCTATCCCGGCAATACGACAAAAGGCTCCCTCGCGAGGGAGCTGGCGCGCGCCGCAGGCGCGAGACTGAGGGAGTTGCCCTCCGCCGCAGCGCAGCAAGACGAAGAAACAAACCTTGTAGTGCGAGGGAGTTGCCCTCCGCCGCAGCGCAACTGCTGCGTTGCAGCTAAATCCCGCGGTACCGACGTACGGGGAAGCCATCCTGTAACAGGGAGAATCCCGGTGCGTATGGAAGGCAACTCCTTCAGCCTTAGCGGTGTCTGCGACGAC
>CAJKBQ010000001.1 GCA_905198155.1 uncultured Eubacteriales bacterium | reverse complement strand
TTCCTGCAAAAGTATTTCGTCAAAGGCGTCATGATTGGCGCGGTGAAAGGGTAATCTATCATTCGAGATTAGTCGCAAAAATAAGAACATATTTGCCGTCCGAATTTGATTCAGGCGGCAAATTTTTTGCGAAAAGTGCTTGACTCTATACTTGATGCAGGGTTTATACTATGTTCAGATTTTGAATTCAGGGTGGGATTTCGATGGAACGAAACTGGACAACGGGCAATATATTCCGAAACGTGCTGCTGTTTTCGGCGCCGTTTCTGCTGTCATTTTTTTTGCAGACGCTGTACGGCATGGCGGATTTGTTCATCATCGGCCAATATGACGGGGTCGCCAGCACCACGGCGGTATCGGTCGGGTCACAGGTGATGCATATGCTGACGGTGACGCTGGTGGGCTTGGCGATGGGGACAACCGTCCGTGTGGGGCAGGCCATCGGCGCAAACGACCGCGCCCGCGCCGCCCACACCATCGGCAACACACTGACGCTCTTTTTGGGGCTGTCGATCGTGCTGACGGGGGTTCTGCTGCTGTGCATCCGTCCGATTGTGACGATCATGGCGACGCCGACGGAAGCGGTTACGGGCGCATCCGCGTACCTGACGGTCTGCTTCATTGGTATCCCGTTTATCACGGCGTACAACATCATCAGTTCCATTTTCCGCGGATTGGGCGACACCAAAAGCCCGATGATATTCATCGCGGTGGCGTGCGCAGCCAATATCGTGCTGGACTATCTGTTCATCGGCGCGCTGCACATGGGGCCGACGGGTGCGGCGCTGGGCACGACGTTGTCGCAGGCACTGAGCGTGCTGCTGTCGGTATGTATGATTCGCCGGCAAAAAACGGGGATTCCGTTGACACGCGCGCACCTTCGCCCGCAGACTGCCGAGATGGCTGCGCTGCTGAAAATCGGTGTCCCGATCGCGCTGCAAGACGGGTTGATCCAAATCTCGTTTATCACGATCACCATCATTGCCAATCACCGGGGGCTGAACGATGCGGCGGCGGTCGGGATCGTCGAAAAAATCATGGGATTCATGTTCCTGATGCCGTCCACGATGCTGTCCACTGTGTCAGCGCTGGGTGCGCAGAATATCGGCGCGGGGCAGCCGAAACGTGCAGTCCGGACGATGTGGGACGCAGTGCTGATCGCGACCGGGTTCGGCATGGTGATGACCGTCGTGGTGCAGCTGGCCGCAGGCCCCATTGTGGGATTGTTTACCGATGCCGCAACGGCTGACGGCGCGTTGGTCGTTCGGCTGGGCGGCCAGTACCTGCGCGGGTATATTCTCGACTGCCTGTTTGGCGGGATCCAATTCAGTTTCAGCGGGTATTTCTGCGCGCGGGGGAAATCCGGACTGTCATTCCTGCACAATGTATTGTCCATTTTCCTGGTGCGGATTCCGGGCGCGTATTGGGCGTCCATGCATTTTGCGGACACGCTGCTGCCGATGGGATTGGCGTCCGCGGCCGGATCGCTGCTGTCGGTGATTGTGTGCTTGATCGCATTTGCGGCGCTGATGCATCAATCGCGCCAAACGGCTTGCAAATCCGCCGGTAATCGGGTATAATAAAAGAAAACGGCGGGGGAGCGATGACGGCATGAATCCGGATCAATTGGTAAATTATGCAATCGAACTGCAAAGCCTGGCACAGGCCGGGCTGCATTATGGGCGGGACGCGTTCGACCGCGAACGCTACGCGCGCATCCGTGAGATTGCGGCGGAGATCATGGCGCAGAAAACAGCGATGCCACTGAACACGGTGAAAAATCTGTTTTGTGCAGACAGCGGGTACCAAACGCCCAAAGTCGATACGCGCGCTGCGATTTTCCGGGACGGGAAAATTCTGTTGGTACAGGAATCGGACGGGCTGTGGGCATTGCCGGGCGGGTGGTGCGAAGCGACGCTTTCGCCTGCCGCCAACACAGTCAAAGAGGCGTGGGAAGAAGCCGGGCGGCGCGTCACGGTGGAATCGCTGATTGCGGTGCAGGATCGTAATGCGCACAATACGCCGGTTTATGCGGTCGGCGTGGTAAAGCTGTTTTATTTGTGCACGGAGCAGTCCGGCGCATTCCGCGAGAATCCGGAAACCATTGCGGCGGCATACTTTGCCGAAGATGCGCTGCCGCCGCTGGCAGAAGCAAAGTGCAATGCCGATCAAATCCGGATGTGCTTCGCGGCGGCGCGGACGCCGAGTTGGCAGACCCTATTCGACTGAATTGCGCATGACAAACGAAAACGCACAGCCTGCGGGGCGAAATGCCCACAGGCTGTGCGTTGTTTTGGTTGCGATTGGGGAGAGCGGATCAGCGGCGGATGTCGAGCAGTTTCGTTTTCAGCTCGTCTTCGATCTTGCGCAGTTCCTGCTCGGCGGCACGGCGATTCTGGCGGCCTTCGTCCTGAATCCGCAGGACTTCGTCCAGCGTTGAAATCAGGCTTTCGTTGGTGTGGCGCAGCGTTTCCATGTCCACAATCCCGCGCTCGGATTCCTTGGCGGTCGCGACCGTCGCCATTTTGAGCGTATCGGCGTTCTTTTTCAGCAGCGCGTTGGTCATATCGGTGACCTGACGCTGCGCTTCGGCGGCCTGCTGCGAATGGTTGACGCCCAGCGCCAGCACCATCTGGCTTTTCCACAGCGGAATGGTGTTGACCAGCGTGGACTGGATTTTCTCGGTCATCAGCGTGTCGCTGCCCTGCACCAGGCGGATCTGCGGGCCCATTTGGATCGACACCATGCGGGTCAATTCCAGGTCGTGCAGTTTTTTCTCGAAGCGATTGCACATTCCGGACAGATCATTGGCGGCCTGCGCATCTTCCGGCAGACCGGTGGCTTTGGCTTTGTCCATCAGCTGCACCAGTTCGGTATCGCGTACCTGTGCCAGTTTCTTTTTACCGGCCAGAATGTACATCGACAGCTCTTTGAAATACGTTTGGTTCAGCTGATACATTTGGTCGAGCAGCGCGATGTCTTTCAGCAGCGTTACCTGATGCGCTTCCAGCGCGGTAGTGATCTTGTCGATATTGGCTTCGGCTTTGTCGTATTTGGCGCGCATCGACGTGATTTTGTTGGAAGTGCGCTTGAAAATGGACAGGAAGCCTTTTTCTTCTTCGGCAACGTCGAAGTTTTTCAGCTCGGTGACTACGCTGGACAGCATCTCGCCGACTTCGCCGAGGTCCTTGGTGCGGACGGAATTGAGTGTCTGTTCCGAAAAATCGGCGATTTTCTTTTGCGCAGCAGAGCCGTATTGCAGGATCACGCCGGAATTGCTCAGCTCGATTTTTTCGGCAAATTCATCGACGACTTTCCGCTCGGCTTCCGTCAGAGATTGCTCGTCAAACGACGGGACGGCCGGTGCGTCCGCCGGGAAGGTCGGGCTTTCCTGTATTGCGGTTTCGGGTTTGGTCTCGATCGCGTCGGTGACCGGATCCAAAGTTAAGGTGGGGACGGTTTGCGTTTCAAATTCAGCCATGGGAGACTCCTCCTGAATGTAATAATAAAATAGGGGAAAGGGAATTGCGTTTTATTTGGGTTCCGATGAATCGGAAAAATCGCTGTCGGTTAGTCCTTCCTGTTTGAGCATCGTTTGCAGTACCGAGATATCGGCCGACAAATCGCGCGCGTCCGGCTCGTACAGTTCGTCGAGCATCGTTTCAAATGCCTGGTTGATGAGGTCAAGCGTTTCCTCGATTTGCTCTTTGGAGGCGCGCACGGTTTCGCCTTGAATTTCCTGCGCGTCAAATTCGCGGTACGCCGTGACCAGTTTCAATGTGGTCGGCAAATAGTACGATGTGAACCGGCGGATATCGCGGATGCGTTCCGGATGCTTTTCAACGAACGCGTAAATTCGCGTTACGACGACTTGCAGGCGATCCAGCTTTTGCGAGATGACAATGCCGGGGATTGCGTCGTTGGCTTCGCGGATGCGGCGAATGGTTTCGTCGCCTTCGCGAATCAATGCGGTCAGTTCCGGATTGGCTTCCGCCTGCGCTTTTTCCGCTTCCACGCGCTGCGTCAGCTGGCGATATTGCTGATAGGTGGCGTTGTCCAGAATAAACGTCTTTTTCTCGGCATCCAAATGACCTTCCGGGAAAAATCGGCGGTCGATCATTTTTTGCAAATCTTTGGCGACGTAGTCTGCATCGCGGTGCACGGCGTCGGCCAGAGCGGCGATGGCGGAAAATGTGACGCCGCCCAGCTCGCGGCGATATCTGCGATACCGGTTGACCCGGCCGGTGACCCGAAAACCGCCTGCCGCCAGGCCGGTGAAACCGCCGAAGCATACCAGCGAAGCGATGGCAGTGGCTGCGGAACCGGAGGCTAAGATCATGGAGATGGCCGCAAACAGCCCGACGGTCGCCGACAGGATCATACCGGAAATTCCGCCGATGACCATCAATATCCCGGACACACGGCCAGGCACCTGAGATACCGGGATGGCAAGCGTATCGGGAACCGTTTGCAGCGGCGCGACGGTCGGCTTGGTCGGCTGCGGACGGCTGGACGCGGTGGAGCTGTACGGATTGACCGACCCGTTCGGCTGCCGAGCAGACGGCGTGTATGACGCCGGTTGATAGGAACGGGCGGTATGGGAATTGTCGGATGTTTGATTGCAGCGGGTATTGGACGATTGCGAAAATACGTTGGCAGATGTCCGGACGACGTCTTTCACGTCCTTCACGGTGGAATCGATTGATTGCCGCAGTTGCGTGACGCTTTGAGACTGCGAAATGTCGCGGACGGTATGTTCGATTTTTTGCATGAGATCGGAGAGATTCTGATCCAGCATAGCAGCGAGATCCTTTCTGAGAAAATTCAGGTTTTATTTTTTTCGTCGGACGGGTCAAATTCCGTCCGCGCAGACATATGCGACAGCGGGTTGGCCTTGGCGGCGTCTTGCAGCTGCTTGTTGGACAGGTGCGTGTAAATCTGTGTGGTACCCAGGTTTTCGTGCCCCAGGATTTCTTGCAGAACGCGCACGTCCACATGACCGTATTGGTACATCAGCGTGGCGGCGGTGTGCCGCAGTTTGTGTGTGGAGTAATCGTCCAAGCCGATGTCGATCAGGTACTGCTTGACGATATTTTGTACCGTTTTATTGCTGATACGCTGGTGCTGGCCGCTGATAAACAGCGCATTGCGGTCTTTCAGTCCCTCGCGCGGCCGTACGCGCAGATAGGTGTCGATTGCGTCCAGACACGCGTTGTTCAAGTATACGACGCGTTCTTTGTTGCCTTTGCCGGTGACGCGCAATGTATGATCGGAACCGATATCGCCCAAATTGATCCCGCACAGCTCCGACAGCCGGATGCCGCAGTTCAAGAACAGCGTCAGCATACAATAATCGCGTTCTTTGTTGCGGCCGGTCGGCTCATGCAGCAGCTGCTGCGACTGTTCGAGCGTCAGGTATTTGGGCAGGGATTTTTTGAGTTTTGGGGTTTCAAGCTCCTCAATGGGATTACGTTCCAATAAGTTGGCCTTAATTGTAAGATATTTGAAAAAGGTTCGCAGACTGGACACTTTGCGCGCCCGTGCGGCTTCTGCATTGCCGCGCGTGGTGCTCAGGAAGTTCATGTATTCGTACACGTCGGACAGCGTGATGGAGCGCACCAGCGCCAGATCGATGTCCGAAATGTCGATATCGGAAAACGGAACGTCGGCCGGAACCAAGCCGCGGCTGCGCTTCATGTAGCGGAAGAACGTCCGCAAATCCAGATAATATTCCTGCACGGTTTTGGGCGACTTACCGGTTACGGTGCTCAGGTATCCGAGAAACGGCACGATGATCGGCGGCGCGGTATCGGTCGGATGCGAATGTTTGGTCATGGCAGATTCCTTCAAACAAAATCGTAGAGTTGCGCATTGAATGCACCATATTTATTATATCATAATCCCGGCAGAACGCAAGTTTTTTTCGCAAAAAAATTCAGGCTTGGGTGGAGTTCTTGAATTTTTCTGCGCTTGAATAATACAAAATGATAGTTTTGTATAATCGCGGATTTAAGCGACCGGGGCTGCTTTTTTTGCGGCTCCCTTCCCTCCCTTTTTTCAGCTTCCCCCCTTGACTTTTTGGCCGACGTGTGGTAAAATGGAGAAGCTGCGAGGACGGGAGTGTTTTCATTCTCAGTCCGTGAAGCTCGCCGGACGTACGTCTCGTCGCTTTGCCGACGCTGTTCGATAAGTGTGTGCCGGTGTCCGTGCTCTCTCTGACCGTGCGACAGTGGGGGTGGCTTCATGATAGCACAGCGGCCGATGATCTGTCAAAGACCATCGGCCGCTTTTTTGCGTCATTTTTCCGGCTTTTTCAGCCTTTTTCGCCGCTTTTCGCGGCTTTTCCCGGCTTTTCGGCCGTTTGCGCCAATTTGTTGCGCTTTTTGCTCGGCGTGTACCGGTCGCGTTGCGCTCCGATCCTGCGTGCCGTCAGCTGATCGGCCATCGCGTAAAGTATCGTCACTTCGGGGCTGCTGTGCTTCAGGTCGCGCTGCACGCGCGCCAGATCGCCGGTGCGCTGATACAGGCGCACCGCGTAAGCCTTGCGGGCGCTGTGCGGGCTGCACTGCACCGCCCCCGGCAGCCGCACCGCGCGCGCGGCGCGCTGCACGTCCTGCCACACGGCCTGCCGTGTCCGGGGCTTCGCCGGGTCGCGCCCCGGGAAAAGCCACGCGCAGTCGCTCGGGTACGTCCCCGCCATGCGCTGGAGGTCGCGCAGCAGTGCGGCTGGCAGCCGCACCGTGCGCTGCTTCCCCGTCTTCCGCTCCGTGACGCGCATCCGCTGCGCCAGCTGGTCGCGCCGCAGCGTCAGCACGTCGCCGATGCGCAGCCCGGTCGCCAGCGCGATCTCCATCGCCCTGCGGTTCGCGGGCATCAGCAGCGCAAGAACATGCGCCATCTCCGGCGCGTCAACGTAATCTGCTTTACCCGCTGGAATCGCCCCCCCCGCCCCCTCCGGGGGAGCGCTGCTCGGCCGGGCAGTGGAGCCGCTTTGCGGGCGCAGCCTCCCCGCCGCTGCGCGTCCGCTTCGTCGGCAACGGGGCCGCCGACCTGCGTCCGGCGTCCCCTATGCCTCCTGCGCTCCCGCTGCGCTCTGGGGACGCAGCCCCCGCCCGGGCTCTCTGCGCTCCCGTCCGATCACTTACCTTTCCTAAAAAAGTCAACTGAGAACCGCCCCCCGTCACATACCGCCATAGTACCACGCTATACCCAGGTGCGTGTCCAGCTCCCACGGCCAGCACCACAGCACGCGCGCCAGCCGGATCACGATCTGCGCACCCGGCGAAAACCGGCACTGCTGCCACTCCGTAACCTGCTCCGGCGTGCAGCCCATCATGTACGCCACCAACGTGCGATCAAAGCCCGCCCGGCGCATACGCTCTGTCAGCAACTCCCCAAAAGTCTTTTCTTCCATGACTTACCATCCTTTCATCTCATCAAAACCGCGTGTCGCGGCGTTCATCACATACCGCTGGCCGTCCCAGCTGAGCGCCAGCAGCGGCGCAGCATCGTCCGTCACGCTGCGCGTATCGTCCGCTTCCAGATCGACGCGCAGCGCCCGCAGTGTGTCCCGGATACACCCGCCCGTCTGCGTCAGCCGCCGCCCGTGCAGCGCATCGTGCAGCGTCCGGTACACCTCCGCCGCTCTTTCCGCGTCCACGCGCTCGAAGTCGAGCGGTTTCACCGCGTATTTTGCCACCTCGGCCACACCGCGCCCGATATCCCGGACCCGCCGCAGGTCTACAATCCCAAGCCCCCAGAGCCGCTGCGCGGCCTCCTGGGAGACGTACGCGCGGCTTTTCCAGTACGTCGGCTTCACCGCCACCAGCGCATGAATATGCGGGTGATAATCACCCCGTGCGGGGCTGTATGTCACTTCCGTACTGCGCAGCCAACCGCACCATGCGCGCAGCTCCGGCTGCTTCACCATGTCCCGCCAGCGGCGATACATCCGCGTGATCTCGTCGCCGAGCGCCGCTCCGGCGACATTTGGTACGGTCACGGTACACAAAATATAGTCGTACCCCGGCATCGCCGCCACCATATCCTGCATCGCGACAAAAGCCCGCAAGCTCTTGCGCCATGCGCACATCGGGCACATCCGCGCCCGGCAAAAGCACGCCTCTGTGACGCGCAGCCGCTGCGCGTCGTCGTACTGCATCCCCACATACGAGCCGCACGCCAGCAGCCGCGCATACTGCGCGTCTGACACGCATCCGGCCAGCTTGCCAACATTTGCCATTCCGAGCGCTGCCCGTTTATGCACTTCCAGATCGCCGATCGTGTCGATCAGCTTCCGCACGTCTTCCGACATTTCCGACCGGGAAAAATCGCAAAATAGCCCGGCCACAAGCCAAATTTTCAAGACCCCGCGCGCACACGATGTTTCTATAGTATCAAGATAAGGAAAGCCCCGCGCGGGGGCTGCGCCCCCGCGCTCCCTTTGCTGCGTTCCCTTACCCCTCCGGAAACCCCCGTCCCGCCGTAAAGGCGGGCGGCGCCGCCGCCCGCTGCGCTCGCCGCCCCGCTTCCGCGGCTGCGGGTCGCGCGGCGCGCCGCCGCTCCACCCCCGCGCTGCGCGCGGGGTTCCGCTCTGGCGTGCGTCGCTTTTCCGCTCCCGGCTCTGTGCGTACTCCCCGCCCCCTTGCCCCCATGATGGGTACGGGGGGCGGCGGCCGCCCAAAAAAGCGGAAAAAGCTAAGGTGCCCCCCCGCCCGCGCAACAGATGCGTCCGCCTTCGGCGGCCGCGCGCTCCCAGCGGGGGGGCAGCCTGCCCCGTAGCACACTGTCTGCGTCCTGTAAAGGGCGCTGCGCGTCGCCTGCGGCGATGGGGCTTCGCCCCACCCTTGACAGGACTTCGCCAGTGTGCTATGTGCCAATCATGGGGGCAAGGGGGCTGTCTGGGTCTGCGCGCGTGGCAGCCTCTGCCCTGCCGCGGGAATCGCCCCCCCCGCCCCCTCCGGGGGAGCGCTGCTCGGCCGGGCAGTGGTGCTGCGTCGCAGCAGCCCCGCCCGCGCTGCGGTTTCCGCGATTACTCGCGCGTCGGGCGCTTTCCCCCGGGGCGGGCTTTTATCTTGGCTGTGGTCGCCGCCCCGGTTCGCGCCCTCCACGCTTACAAAACTAAACGTTTTGCGCAATCGCGCCGCCTGCGGCGGGTGGTCGCGCCTGGGCGGCGCGACTACGCAAAACGGGAGTTTTGTATTAAATTGTTTTTCATTCTTCACGCAGCCCCTCAATTGGATCACTGTGCGCTGCCCGACCAGCCGGATAGACGCCGAACACTGCGCCGCTCCCCAGCGAGATTGCGAATACGATGACAGCTGCTTTCACGGAGAATGTTGCAGGAATGCCCCAGATCCATCGTGCGGCGCTGATGCACACCGCGGCGGAAACAATTCCGATCCCGGCGCCGATTCCAGACAATCGCACAGATTCCAGCAGGAATTCCAACAGGATGGCGCCGTTCGATGCGCCGATTGCTTTTTTGATTGCGATTTCGCGGCGGCGTTCGCGCACCTGGACCAACATGGTCGTTAAAATATTCAGGCACGCAACCAGCAGCGCAATTCCTGCAATTCCCGTCAACACGTTGGTAATCAATGATAAAATCCGGTTGAGCGTATCCTGTTCCTGAACCAGGCTGTGAATCTGGTACGACTGGGATTTCCCGCACCGGCGCTGCAAGATACGCGTCAGGGTTTCGGCATCGTTTTCCGACTGCGATTTGAGCCGAACGACGACCTGTTGGTTTTCAATTCCCTCAATTTGCGCATACAGCGCCGAGTACGGAACATAAATCATCGTCGGAATGTAGCTCCCCAGCGCGCCTTGCAGCAAACCGGCCGAGCTGGTACGCGCGATTCCAACGATCTCAAAATCAAGAATGCTGCCATTGATATTTAGCGGCACCTTTCCCCCGACTTGACCGGCAGCACCGAGCAGATTGGCCAGATCGGTACTAATCACGCAGCAGCGGACGCTGTCGGCAACGTCGCGGTCATTGAACGAGCGGCCATCGATCATTTGCAGCGAGATAATCTGGTCGAAGCCGGGGTCCACGCCAAACAGCAGTGCACTTTTGCTGCGCGCCGCGGTTTCGACGCTGGACAGCAGCACCGTCAGCGGCATCACATGCGCAACGCGATCCATGCGGCGCAGGGTTTCAATTTCATCGTTGCTCAGCGGAATGCTGCGATCTTGGTGCGAAACCAGCACGCTGCACAAACCCATTTGATCCAATTCTGCGGATACCGCTGCGGTGCTGCTTTGCCCAATCGATTGGATCAGCAGCACCGCGCATACGCCGATCGCGATGCCGAGCAGTGCCAGCGCAGATCTTTTTTTTCGATGAATGTTTTTTTTCATTCCGAAGTCTCCCCTGCGATTTCAGCAGCTTGCGGGCGAATACGCTGCCCGACGGACAGCGTGCGATCCATCAGCACCCAATCGTCGGTCGAAAGACCGCTGCGAATACTGCATCGGCTGCCGGACAGCGCACCGGTTTCGACGGTGCGTTTTTGGACTTTTCCGTTTTCCAATACCAATACATATTCCAGCCCGGTATCGTCGATTCCAACACATAGCTCCGGGATGGTCAGCGCTGCGGTTGGTTCGGCTGTTTCGATGCAGGCATCTACGTGTAGCCCGCTCCGGAACGCCTCGTCGGCGTCGGACACCGCAATCCAAACGTCTACGCCGGTTGCGCCGTCGCAAACAGTTGCCTCCGGTGCAATCCGATCGACCTGACCGTGATAGGTGCGCAGCAAACCAACGCCGGTCAGGGTGGCGTTTTGGCAATGCGCGACGGCGGAAATTTCGGACTCCGGCACATGCAGCCGGACTTCCTTGTCACCGCCGGTGGACAGCACGAACAGCGCGCTGCCGGCATCGCTCAGACGATCCGTCTGCAATGCGATTTGGACGACCGTACCGGAAACCGGCGCGGTAATCCGGCGCGGCAGGCGGTCGCTTCCGGCCGCCATTGCCTGCAGTAAACCGTCCGGAATCTGCACGGATGCCTGCTCGGAAAGCAGCGCGCCATACGCGCTTTGCAGCAGGTCGATTGTTTTCTGGGGATCAATTTGCGCCAATACGTCCCCTTTACGGACGGTCTCCCCTACGCGTACATAAATGCTGTCCGCTGCAACCGGAAAATCCGCCGTGACGGATACCTGATTGGCTTCTTCAATTTTTCCGGCACAGGTAAACCCCGTTGGCGCGTCGCTCGGTACTGCGGCACACACATCCGCCGCCGGTATGGAGCGTGCCCAGATCGTGACGCCCCACAGTCCGGCCAGCAGTATTCCGGTCCACAACCATCCCATCCATTTCTTCATACGTCCGCCCTCTCTGCTCCATTTTTCGATTCTATTGTGCATCACAATCGCAATTTTATGATTGAGATTTTCAATTGGAATACTTTTTTGCAAATGCGCGGATACTATGAAAAATAAAAAACGCAGTCCCCAAGCGGAGACTGTGTTTTCAAAAGGAGTGCTGAGCTCATGAATTTAATCGACTGCGCCGAACACTGCATTTACCAGAAGGACGGATATTGCATTCTGACGACCCCGGCGCCGGTGACTCGGAGTCACGGCTGCGTTCATTTTGTCTGTCAGGACAATGCGTCGATTGCGTCGCGAATGGTGCGGACGCCGACGAGGTCGATGCCGAATCCATCCGGATCCGTCAATCCGCGCAAGCTGTGATACGGCACTAAGCATTTGGTGAATCCCAGGCGCGCCAGTTCCCGAATGCGGTTTTCGGCCTGGGAAACCGCGCGGATTTCGCCGGACAGACCGATCTCGCCGAAAGCGGCCAATCCTTCCGGGACAACGATTTCTTTCAGGCTGGATACCAATGCAATCGCGATGGACAGGTCTGCGGCCGGTTCGTCCAGCCGCAATCCGCCGATGACGTTGATGTAGGCGTCCATGTTGGAAAAGAAATACCCGGCACGTTTTTCCAACACGGCCAGCAGCAGGTTGAGGCGGTTGGTGTCGAATCCGGTGGCCATCCGACGCGGATTTCCAAATCCGGTTGGCGTCGCCAGCCCCTGCACTTCGGACAGGATGGGGCGGCTGCCCTCGATTACGCAGGCAACGCACGTTCCGGATACGTTTTTGGGCCGACCGGACAGCAGCATCATCGACGGATTTTCCACTTCGCACAACCCGTGATCCCGCATTTCAAATACACCGATTTCGTTGGTGGAACCAAAGCGGTTTTTGATTGCGCGCAGGATTCGGTACGACAGCTGCTTGTCCCCCTCAAAGTACAGTACGGCATCTACGATGTGCTCCAATACTTTGGGACCGGCAATTGCGCCGTCCTTGTTGACGTGGCTGACGATGAACGTCGGGATATCCAGCTCTTTGGCGGTGCGCATAATCATATTGGTGCATTCGCGCACCTGCGGGACGCTGCCGGGGGCAGAAGTCAGGGCTTGCAGATTCATCGTCTGGATGGAGTCGATGATCGCCAAATTGGGCTGTTCCGCGCGGATTTGTGCGCAAACCTGTTCCACGTCCGTCTCGGTGAGCACATACAGTCCGTCGCACGACGCGTTCAGGCGCTCTGCGCGCAGTTTCAACTGGCGCCTGGATTCTTCGCCGGACACATACAGAATTTTCAGGGTGTCGCCGAGACTGCGGCAAATCTGCATCAGAATCGTGGATTTGCCGATGCCGGGATCACCGCCCAACAGGACGACTGAGCCTTTGACCAATCCGCCGCCCAGTACACGATCCAGTTCGTGCAGACCGGTTTGGTAGCGGACTTCGTCGTCGGATGCAATTTCGCGCATTGGCACGACCAAGTCGCGGCGAACGGACGGCGCAGTCGATTTCCCAGGCAATACCGTTGCGGCAAGCTGTTCTTCCATGGTATTCCATTCGCCGCAGCCGGGGCATTTCCCGTACATTCGCGGCGATTCGTAGCCGCAGTTGGTGCAGATGTAAGTGATTTTGTTTTTTCCGGGCATAGACCCATCGCTCCTTTTGGGTTTATTCCGCCGCGCGATTGCGCAGCAATCCTTCGTACAGGGTAAACGCAACCGCACGCTGGTAAGCCGGATCCGACAGCCGTGCAGCTTCCTGCGGATTGGACAAAAAGCCGCATTCCGCCAGCACCGCCGTACCGGGTGCGTGGTAGATCAGGTACACAGAATCGCCGCACGGCTTGATCTCGCGCGTGTTTTCGGGTTGCAGCCGGGCGCGCACTGCGTCCCGCAGGCATCCGGCCAGTGCGCGGCTGGCATCGTCGTTTGGGGCGTAAAAAAACTGCGCCCCCGAATATTTGCTTTGCGTAAAGTGATTTTGGTGGATGCTGAGAAATACGGCGTCCGGGAACTGACGCATCAGCTGGAATCGATTCGCGATATCGGTGCGCTTTTTTTCGCGCAGTGTGCCGGCACTGGGATCACTGGTGGCGATATCGCGGTCGCGCGTCAGCAGTACGATGTATCCGGATCGCTCCAACAGTTCCCGCAGCTGCAATGTGATTTGCAGGTTGATATCCTTTTCTAGCAGACCGTCCGCACTGCTGGCTCCGCCGTCGAACCCGCCGTGGCCGGCGTCCAAAATGAAATCCGGTGCGCGGGTACTGCTCGGTTCCATTGATGTATTTATCACGGTACACCCGCCGAACAACAGCATCAGGAATACCAGCCCCGCGGAAATCCTGCGTTTATTATAGCGGATTTTGGCCGGTTTTTCAATACTTTGGCCGGAAATCTTTTGCTCTCGCCGCAAATTGCCGCCCCCTTGTGCCGATATAGACGGTTTATGCATATGACGGACGGCGTTAAAATATGAATGCGCTCAATATTAAGATTATTCCCATAAGTGAAATCAAATCCGTTCTTTGAAATGTTGGATTTCCGCCATACTTCTGCTATATTTTTCATTTATACTGATATTCAAATCACACGAAAGAAGGATTTTCGATGGAGCATATTTCCCGTGAAGCGGCAATCGCTTTGCTGAAACAATACAATCACGAGCGCTTTCATTTGCAGCACGCGCTGACGGTCGAAGGCGTAATGAAGTGGTACGCCAACGATTTGGGGTACGGCGCGGACGCAGAATATTGGGGACTGGTCGGGCTGCTGCACGATATTGATTTTGAACAGTTCCCGGAAGCGCACTGCATCAAAGCGCCGGAACTGCTGGCGGCGGTCGGCGTGCAGCCGGACATGATTCACGCAATTTGCAGCCACGGCTATGGGTTGACAGTAGACGTGAAGCCGGAACACCCGATGGAGATGGTGCTGTACGCGACGGACGAGCTGACAGGATTGATCGGCGCGGCGGCGTTGATGAGACCGTCCAAAAGTGTGTCCGACATGGAGCTGAAAAGCCTGAAAAAGAAGTACAAGGACAAAAAATTTGCCGCCGGATGCAGCCGTACGGTGATTGAGAACGGCGCGGCAATGCTGGGGTGGCCGCTGGACGAACTGCTGGAAAAGACGCTGGAAGCGATGCGCGCGTGCGAGGCATCGGTTGCAGCGGAACTGCCGAAAATCGCGGAATAATTGGATGTTCCTCCTATCGAATAACCGCCCGAACCGAGTGTATCAATCGGTTCGGGCGGTTTGGATTTTCGGGGAAGATTATTTCAGCATGGAGATTGCGTCACTGATGGTCTTTTCATGCGCTTCTTTGCCGTATTTATCGACTTCGGCCTTGTTTTTTTCACCATGCGTCAGGCACCCGGCACCGCCAATGCATCCGCCGATGCACGCCATACCTTCAATGAAGTTGGCGTCGAGCAGATTTTTGCTCTTTTTCATCAGCGCCATCCGGCACGCCTCGATTCCGTCGCAGGCACATGGTTTCAGCACGAAGTCTGTCTCGCCGTGCTCTTTGAGCGCTTCGGCAACGGCATCGCTCAGGCCGCCGCTGCGGGCAAAGATGCGGCCGAAGTAGGATGCATTGTCGAGCACGTTTTCCGGCAGCGTTGTGATATCCAAGTCGCGGCTGTCGAACAGCGCCTGCAATTCTTCAAAGGTCATTGCCGCGTCCACATAGGGTCGCACGGTGTCTTTCTGCACTTCCGCCTTTTTTGCCGTGCACGGCCCGATAAAGACCACTTTGCACGGATCTTCGTGCGCTTTGAGGTATTTTGCAATTGCAGCCATCGGGGACAGATTGTGCGACACATACGGCAGCATGGCCGGGAACGCCTGCTCAATGTATTTGACGAATGCCGGGCAGCACGAACTGGTCAGAAACCCTTTTTCTACCAGCTCCCGCGATTCGGAATCCGCAACCATGTCGGCCCCCAGCGCCGCTTCGATGACGGTGTGGAAACCCAGCTCTTTCAGCCCGGAAACCACCTGCCCCAGTTTGGCATAGCGGAACTGGCTGGAAATGGACGGCGCGACGACGGCGAACACTTTGAATTTACGGTTTGCGTCGCTGCGTTTCAGCAGATCGATGACATCCAAAATATAGGATTTGTCCGAAATCGCACCGAACGGGCATTGATACACGCACGCGCCGCACGCGATACATTTGGAATTGTCGATCGCGGCCGCACGCGCCTCGTTCATGTGAATGGCTTTGATTTTGCAGGCGTTTTCGCACGGACGCTTGCGGCTGATGATGGCCGTGTAGGGGCATACTTTGGAACAGGCGCCGCACTCTTTGCACTTTTCCTTGTCGATGTGTGCCACATGGTTTTGGTCAAACGAGATCGCGCCGAACCGGCAGGCGTCTTCGCAGCGATGCGCCAGGCAGCCGCGGCAGGCGTTGGTGACTTCGTAGCCGCCCATCGGGCACTCGTCGCACGCGATGTCGATGACTTCGATCACGTTTGGATTTTCGCGGCTGCCGCCCATCGCGAGCTTCACGCGCTCGCCCAGAATCGCGCGCTCTTTGTACACGCAGCAGCGCATGGTAGGTTTGTTGCCGGGAACGATTTGTTTGGGAACATCCATTAAATGATCCAGCAGCGAATCTGCCCAAGCCAAACGCGCCACTTCACGCAGCACTTTGTATTTCAAATGCTGTACTTTGGTATCGAACTTATGCATTGAAAACCTCCATTAGAAATAACTGACCTTGATCCGCTTCCCCATTTGTTTCAGGCAAGTGGACAGTTCCTCCACCAAGTTCATCTTGATATTGAAGTTGATCGGCAGATCCGGGTTTTGGTGTGCCGGGTTGACTGCGCGGCCGACAAAAAAGTTGATGTCGGTTGCTTCTTCGAACAGCAGACGGCAGATCATCGACGCACCGTCGCGGCCGGTGCTCCATTGCTCGTACTTCTCGTTTTGACCCAGCGTGTCCTTGGCGTATTCAATCACTTTGTTGATGGTGATGACGCCCTCCGTGACCAAATCCACGCCCTCAATCTCCGCGGTAGGCGGAACATCGCTGCGCTCAAAATTCAGGCTGGGCTTCAACGGCTTGCCCAAATACTTTGCCGCGATGGACGACGTCGTGCCGCCGCAGACGATGTGCTTGCCTTCTTTGGAGAAAAACAGCGACATCATCCGGTCGCAGTCGTCGCGGTGACGCGGCGGGCCGAACAGGATATTCATCGGTTCGCGCTTGCGGATTCGGATTACGCAGGCGGTTGCGTCGTCGCCCGGTTTACCGCCATACAGCCGGTTGCATTCATCCACCAGCATCGTTGAAAGCGTTTTGGCCGTGTAGCCTACATCGGCAACTGTCAGCATGAAGTCGGCAATATCTGCGACTTTCCAACCGAAGTTGAATGCCAGGCCGATGCCCGCGTGCGGGCATCCGTCGCTCATCGCAATAAACAGGTCGTTTTCCTGCAATGCAATTTGGGACTGATAGATTTTCTTGCCGTCGATGTTCAGCTCACTTTTGGGGTAGTCGTAATTTTGGCCGTTGCGCAGCAGCAGAACCTGCGGATTGTCGTACTGAATCAGCTCCGCGATGGAATTCCGGATCAGGTGAATGATGGTGAACGTCGAATAAGCCACGCCGCGCACGGAACAAATTGGCAGGGTGGCGGCGATGGTGGACACGCATTCTTCCAGCGGAAGTCCTTCGGCCATCATGGTGGAGATGATTTTGGATGTCAATGTGGACAGGATGCTGGCTTTCACGCCGCTGCCTAATCCGTCGGCCAGTACAATCACCGTGGAATTTTCGTTCTGCTCGATGATATCGACGTGATCGCCGCACAGCTGTTCCCCATCGTGGTTGATACTTTTCCAGCCGATGTCGGCACACAGATTATTCATTGCGGATCGACTCCTTCAATTTCGAAAGGGCAATCTTGGTTTCGGCTGCCGTCTCGCCGAGCAGCGAGGCGATTTCCTGCACGATACGCATTTGCTTGTCCACAACGCGGTCGGCGATTTCAACGGTTTGCCGGCTGATGCTTTCCTTCTTTTCACGCTGCGTTTCCTCTTCGGTCACGTCGCGCAGGATGCACACCAGCACCCGATATTCGCGGTCGTAGACGACGGTTTCTTCTACGTATTTTTCATACTCCGCCAAATACATCGGCTTGTCGTGAATATTTTGCATGGTTTGCAGCACTTGCAGGAAATCCGCCGGATCCAGCACGCGGACCACCTGGTCGCCCAAAATGTCCGAAGCCAGTCGGATATTCAAAATTTTGAGCGCTGCTTTGTTGATCTGCTGCACTTCCAGCTTTTCGTTGAGTACGATCAGTCCGTTGGGCGAGTTGCGGGAAATGGTGTCGGTGAAGTTCTCGGCGCGGTCTTTCAGGTACGGCAGGCACATCGAAATTTCGGCCTTTCCCTGACAGATTGCGATGGCCTTTTCGCGGCACGTATCGTACCCGCAGGACCCGCAGTTCAGCTCGTCTGCCGGCTTTATTTTGCCCATCTGATGCAGCGTTTCCCGGATTTCCGACTCCGAAGGCTGGCGGAGTGTGTGCGGGATTTCCGAAAAAGATTTTTGCAGCAGCAATGGATCCGGCTGGTTGATCGGGAAATCGTGTTTACCGGCGAACTGCGCCACTGCCTGATAGTCCTGAATAGGAGAACGGTGGAATTTTTCCATCACCGGGCCGCCCACGCAGCTGCCGGAACAGGCCGACATTTCGATAAAGCAGCGGTGAATCTTCCCGCTTTCGATATCCTTCAACGCGGCAATGCAATTGTCGGTGCCGTCGATGGCCATGTAGGTGTAGTTCGAATTGGCCATTTCCATCGTTTTCAGAATTCCGCCGGTCGTCGGGAAAAAGCGCGCACGACTATTGTCGTTCGGTTCAAACCGGCGTTCCAGTTCAATATGTTCCGCTTTGAGCCACGCCGTCAATTCGTCGAACGTCAGGACGGCATCGACGATCCCGTCGTATCGCTGCGCTTCGTCTTTTTTCGCGACGCACGGGCCGATGAATACGGTTTTGGCGTTGGGAATCCGGCGTTTAATGTCTTTGCAGTGCGCCTGCATCGGCGACAGCACGTCCGCCAAATACGGCAGTTCCGCCGGAAAATGCTTTTGGATCAGCAGATTGACCGAGTGGCAGCAAGACGTGATGATGATATCCTGCTGTTCTTCGTTGACCATCCGGTCGTACTCTTTTTTGACGATGGTGGCGCCGACGGCCGTTTCTTCAACGTCGTAGAACCCCAATTTTTTTAGCGCATCGCGCATCGGCGCAATGCCCACGCCTTCGTAATTTGCAATGAACGACGGCGCCATACTGACCACGACCGGGTCGCCGGATTGCAGCAGCACTTTGACTTTTTCGCTTTCATCCACAATCTGCTTGGCGTTTTGCGGACATACAACAAAGCACTGGCCGCACATGATACATTCGTTGTTGATGATGTATGCCTGGTTGCCGGAAAACCGAATCGATTTTACCGGGCAGTGCCGAATACATTTGTAGCAGTTTTTGCAGTTTGATTTTTTCAGTGTGATGCAATCCATATGTTTACCCCTCTCCGTGTGAAATGGGATTCAGCACATGCGCTGTGAAAAACGAATCGAATCCGTCGGGCGTGATGCCGGGAAATACTTCGTCGTCAACAATGATCGTCACGCCTACCCGGTTGCATCGGCCGGTGCAGAAGCTGCCTGCCAGGGTCACGTCGTTTTCCAGGTGATGCGCGGCAATCGCGGATTGGAACAATTCTACTAATTTTTCGGATCCCTTCAAATGGCAGGACGATCCGACACATATTTGAACAATCATGCTTGACTCACCTTTGGACATACATAAGTTTCAAAAAATTCCGGAACGGTGTTCGGCGTGACCGAGTGGAACTGATTGTCCACCGTAACGCACACGCCCTGCTGGCATTTGCCCATGCAGAACGTGCCGGCCAGCTCCACTTGATCGTCCAGATTGCGTGCGTGAATCAGCGATTGCAGCTGCTCCACCACCTGCCGCGATCCTTTGATGTGGCAGGACGATCCGATACACACTGTGATTTTCATAAATAATTCCTCCGATTGATGTTATTGCTTCATAATTTAACCCATGAATTGAGCAGCGCCCGCTCGGCGGCGTTGCTTTTGACCGCGAGCGCCGCGGCGACGATCGGAATCCATTTTTCCACACACGCGCAGTCGGTTCCGCTTTGGGCACAGTAGCGCGCCAGATAATCGTCCGCATCTTCTCCGCGAAGCCGCAGCAGCAAATAGGTGTGTACCGCGTCGGCCGCACCGTTGCCCTGCGTGACCTGCGACCAATCCAGCACATACGGCGTGCCGTCGGCGGTCAGGACAATATTGGACGGGATCAGGTCGCAATGGCATACTTTTCCGTGTTTCGGCATGGCTTCCGCGCGTGCGCACAGATTGTAGCGCGCGGTCGCACGCAGTTCCGATGCATGAATCAGCTGGGTTAGCCGGTCTTTCAGCTGTTCCAGCGACGGGCAGGTTTTGCTTTGGATTTCCAGCTGTACGCGTACCAGCAAATCCAGATAATCCGCACGTTTTTCGGGGTATGCCTGCATCAGCTGTTCCAACGTCTGTCCGTTGATATATTCGGCTATAATCGCCCATTTTCCGTCAATTTCCGTAAATTCGAGTATTTTGGGGACGTGCAGGCCGGTTTCTTCGATTCGCGCCTGATTCAGCGCTTCGTGCAATGCGTCTGCTTTGGAAAAACCGGCGGTAAATACTTTCAAACACCGGTCCCCGTCGCGAAACACTGTTTTATTGTTGCGAACGGCAATCATTCGATCCAAATTCATCGAAAGATCCTCCTCGATTCAGTCCGCAATCGGCGATGGGCAGTATCTGCCCCGTCGCAAATTGCAAAAGATGTTATTATTTTAACAAAGGTTTTCACCGATTGGAATTGCTTCTTTTTCATACCGGCATTGCGATTTCCGCAATACTCACGGCGCAGTCCCGTTAAATGTGCCGATAATTTCGCGCTTTGCACGGATCAGGTGCTCGATAAACAGCTGATCCAGCGCCGTCAGCTCATATTCTTTACGCCGAACCAAAACGTCCTTGTATACGCGCGGATTCAGCTTGCAGGGGCGCTGCACCAAGCCGTACTGCTTCAATCGGATTTCCGGAACCGGCGATACCCACATATACGTTTCCGGATTTTGCGCCAACAGTTCAAACTGGCTCCCGCGCTCGAATACATAGATATGCCGGTTGGTATTGTCCAGGAGTTCTTCTTTTTTGTCGTCGGCATCCGACAGAACCGGCACATATGCGTCCGCGTGCGAAATTTCAATCAGTTCATGCAAATCCTCGTGCGTCAGTTCCGGCTTGCTGGCCAGCGGACTGGCGGCATTCATCAGCAGCTGATACCGGAATTCTGTAATCAGCGTACCGTCCAGACCCTTTTCCGTCATCAGCTCGGTGTAGTACCGGTCGTAGGCCGTCGCATACCGCACAATGCCCATTTTGTAATCTTCCTGCAAAATGCTTTTGATGACGTGCATGGCGTTGGTTTCGCGGTAAAACAATTCGACCTGCATATCCGGTGCAATTTCGTTGGAAAATTTCGCGAATGCGTCGGTGATATAGCTGGCGCGCGGCACGGAAATGGAAAATCGCTGGCGATTGACCGCGCCGTCGCTGAACAGATTTTCGATTTCGTCAATCTGGTGCAGCACGCTTTTGGCGTATCGGACGAACACTTCGCCGTTCGGCGTCAGCACCATGCCCTTTGTGCTGCGCTCGAACAGCGTGACACCCAGCGACGTTTCCAATTCCTTGATTGCGCGGCTGAGCGCCGATTGCCCCACGTATAGGATTTCCGCCGCTTTGTTGATCGAATGCGTTTCGGCGATTTGGACGGCATACTTCATATGCAGCAAATTCATGAGCTTCCTCCTGAATCGGGGCATACCCGATCGTTTATTTCAAGTCGGCTTGAAGCGACGGAAACGGAGACAGCGACCGATTCAAGATTCCGTGCATCTGCGCAATCGCAATCCCGTAGTTGGTTATCGGCACGCCGCACGACGATGCACAGCGCAGCCG
Source organism: uncultured Eubacteriales bacterium (assembly GCA_905198155.1). GTDB lineage: Bacteria > Bacillota > Clostridia > Oscillospirales > Acutalibacteraceae > RGIG4076. The sequence continues at coordinate 131,497 of CAJKBQ010000001.1, read as the reverse complement.
CGCCTGCATTTCGCGGATGTTCAGCATACAGGCGCCGCAATGCACCACCAGCGCATACGGCGACAGATCCGTCGGAAATTCGCGGCCGGAAGTGTAGGAGAATTGCAGAGTGCGCCCGGTGTATGCGCGAATCCAATTGGGCAGCTTTACCGTGCCGATATCGTTGCACTGCCGGTGATGCGTACAGCCTTCCGAAATCAGAACCCGGTCGCCGTCACGCAGCCGATCCAGCGCCGCTGCGCCGCGCACAGCCGTTTCCAACTCACCCTTGTAGCGGGCAAATAAAATCGAGAAAGAGGTCAGCGGGATCGATTCCGGTACAATTTTACTGACAACGCCAAACGCCTGCGAATCGGTAATGACCATGCGCGGCGGTTTTCCGAGCGCATCAAGCGCCTGTGCCAATTCCCGCTCCCGCACCACGACATTGATTGCGCCGTGATCCAGCACGTCGCGGATCATTTGCTGCTGCGGCAGGATCATCCGACCCTTGGGCGCCGATTCGTCGATCGGCGTGACCAGAACGATCACATCGTTCGGCGCAATCAAATCGCCGATCAGCTGCCGGTCGTTGGCAGTTTGCGGCACCAATTGGGCGATCCGCTCTTTCAACGCGTGGATATTGATCCCTTTGGCCGCGCTTACATATATTTCGTATGCCCCGGCTTCCGGCGATTGATTCAGCAAGTCGCACTTGTTGAACACCGTCAGCAGCGGGATGCCGGCCGCCGCAATGATGTCGCGCAGCGCGCGATCCATTGGCTGGATTCCTTTAACGGCATCGACCACCAGCACCGCCAGGTCGGTTTTCCGCAGTACCTCGCGGGCGCGCTGCACCCGCATCTCCCCCAGCGTTCCTTCATCGTCCATGCCCGGCGTGTCGATGATTACCACCGGGCCAATCGGGAGCAGTTCCATCGCTTTTTGTACCGGGTCGGTCGTGGTACCTTTTATTTCTGACACCAGCGACAAATTCTGCCCGGTTACTGCGTTGACCACACTGGATTTTCCGGCATTCCGCAAACCGAAAAAACCAATATGCAGCCGCTCGCCGCTGGGTGTATCGTTCAAACTCATCTTTATACCCCCTGTCCGCAAAAAAAAGAAACAATTTCGACAAAAAAACCGCATATCCAAACGGATGCGGTTCGATTGCCCCGCTTCCATTTATTATATCATGACGGGGGCGTATTGTCAACCAAATTCAACGGTTACTTTGCGGCCTGAATGCGGCGGTACATATCCTGCATTTTCTGATCGATTTCTGCAATCTCGTTGGCGCAGTGCAGCATCTCTTCGTTGATGCCGACCGGCAGATGCTCTTTGTCACCCTTGTAACGCAGATCGTGTTCCAGACTGGCCCAAAAATCCATCGCGACCGTGCGAATCTGAATTTCTGACAGCACATACTTCGTACAGTTGGACAGAAATACCGGCACCCGCAAGTCCAGGTGCAGCGAACGGTATCCGTTGAAATTCGGTTTTTTGATATAATCCTGCCGCTTTACCAGCTCAATGTCTGATTGCCGCAGCAGCATTTCTTCCACGCGGTACACGTCGTCGATGTAGCAGCACACTACGCGGATTCCGGCGATATCGTTGATGTTTTTCATCGCCGACTCGATCGAAATGGGATAGCCTTTCTTTTGCAGCTTGGCGACGATGCTGGACGTCGATTTGAGCCGGCTTTCGATGTGGTGAATCGGGTTGCGGGCGTACAGCACGTTGAACTCGTCGTTCAGCACTTCGAGCCGCGTCTGGATCAGTTTAACAGCCGCGTTATACAAATGCTGAAGCTTCAAAAACTCCTGAAAATTGCTGTACAGCTCGTTGGGGTTGATATTACTGGAAATTTCCTTCCAGGTCTGGTTCAAATTCGGCTCCATCAAAATTCCTCCGTTTCGGGGATCGTTGTCCCATAAAAACGCCCGTTCCCATCAGACGGAAACGGGCGTTGAATGCAATTCAGCGTTTGGGCTGCGGTGTGTTGGCGGGCTGCGCTTTTTTCTTGAATACAAACAGCTCCATGAATGAAAACCGTTTGTACCCCAGCAAATAACCCACAAACGTGACCAGCGGCACTGCGGCCAAAAACGACGAAGCGCCGAGCAGGCTCCCAAACGACAAATCCTGTACGCGCACATCCGGATTCATAAATGCGTTGATTACATGAATGGCAAAAAAGTGAACGATGCGGTACGCGGTATCCAATTCCACGCCGAAGTACCGCAGCGCGACCATCAATCCCCACAGCAAATACGATGGGACAACCGCGAGCAGTCCGGCTTTTAGCCCTTTCAGCGGGTCGAACGTCGAAAATCCGCACAGTACACGGTTCATTTCGGTGTAGCCGTCCTTCCACGCCGCGCTGTAAATCACGGAGTAATAAAGCAGCAGCAGGAGGCATTGAATCAGGATTGCAGCCCAGTGTTTCTCGGTTAAGCTGATAAACAGCATACTCAGCAGGCCGCCGGTGATGGTTGCCAGCATCAAGGACGAGAAAATCTTGGTACTCAATCGAAAGACGGTGACTTTATTCATTCGGACACTTCCCAAATTCTAAGTTACTTTTATTATACACGGAAGCAGCACAGAAATATAGTACAAATTTATGAACAAATTCGTTCCGTTTTTCTATTTTTACTTTCGAAATGCGCCGCGTTGCTTTTTAATGGCAGCTGCACGGCGGCGCGCCGTTTCTTCGGCGTCAATTTGCAGCGTCCCGTCGTTCGAGATCACCAGCACATCGCCTTCTTTTACATTCACGGGCGCTTCATTTTTTTCGATTGCAAAAAGCTTTTTTTCCTGATCTTCGCAAATCACGTAAATTCCTTCAAATCGATCGACAATCAATTGTTGCATAGTCAAAACCTTACCCTCTCAAAAAAATAATCCGGAATAATTATAGCGGGATTGTGCGCCGGATGCAAGAGCTGAATCATGAATTTTCGGTAAACATCTCATAATTTGCGCCGTCCGTTGCAAACAGCACTGCGCCGTCCAAGTCCGTGCGGCGATATGGGATTCGGCGGCTGCGCAAATTTTGCAGGACATCTGCGCTCGGCGGGTGGGCGCTGCCGCACGAAATCACGGCGAAGCGCGGCGATACGGCATCCAGAAAATCGCCGGTGGTTGAAGTTGCACTGCCGTGGTGGCCGATTTTGATCCAGTCGGCGGTCAAATCCTGTCCGCTGGCCAGCAGCGCCTGCTCCGTATCCGCTTCGGCGTCGCCCATGAACAGCATCCGAACCGATTCATACCACACCCGGAGTACCAGCGAGGTTTCATTCCCGTCGCCGTCCGACTCATACAAAATTTCGACGATCAGCGCGCCGCACCGGATCATCTGACCGGCAGACACGGCCCGCACCGTACACCGCTCCGGGAACTGCGGACGCAGCGCTGCCCATTCGGCCGACTGCGCAGTGCCTGCACCCACCCATACTTCCTGCGGATGCAGCGCTTCCGCCATTTCAGCGGCCGCACCGGCATGGTCGTCGTGCAGATGCGTCAGGATGAGTGCATTCAGCGGACGAGCGCCCAGCCGAGCCAGGTTCGCCGCCCGCAGTGCAGCGCCTTGCGCGGTTCCGGTGTCTACCAGCAGCGACGTATCGCCGCATCGAATCCAGATGCAGTCGGCGCTCCCGACGTCCAGTACGCGCACGGTACACGGCGCGTCGGATGTTGGCGCATCGCCCAATCCGGTCACCTGAAAAATTGCCGACCATGTCCATGCTTTGTAAAGCGGATGCGCATCGTTGCAGGACAGCAATATAATCAAAACCGTCAGAATTGGTCCGGCAATTCGCCAGAACCATTTTCGGAAAGCTTGTGCGCGCAGAAAAGCACGCTGTCGTTTGGAGATCATGGCCGTTTTCTTCGCGCCGCGGCGTTCGGTTTTCCGATCCACTGCGGCCCGCCATGCATTTTGCCGCGCGGTGCATTTGGCCGCGCCGGTGCATGAACCAGGCACTGTGCGCCGGATCCGATCAGATCCGAGCGTCCGGCTTTCCGCAGCGCTTCCACGACCAAATCATAGTTCTGCGGCAAAAAGAATTGCAGCAGCGCGCGTTGAAGCGCCTTGTCGTGCGGTGTTTTCGGGACAAAGACCGGTTGCAGCGTGTACGGATCCAGTTCCGTGTAGAACATACACGTCGAAATCGTTCCCGGAGTGGGGTAAAAATCCTGCACCTGTTCCGGACGGATGTGATTCTTTTTCAGAAACAGCGCCAATTCCACAGCGTCGCGCAAGGTGCTGCCGGGGTGCGATGACATCAAATACGGAACCAGAAACTGCTTTTTGCCGATTTGTCCGGTTTCTGCGTAGAATTTGCGTGCGAACCGCTCATACGCTTCGATGTGCGGTTTACCCATTTTATCCAGTACAGAGGCGGAACAATGCTCCGGCGCGACTTTCAGCTGGCCGCTGATGTGATACTGCACCAGTTCCCGGAAAAACGAATCGTCGCGATCCTCCATCAGGTAATCGAACCGAATCCCCGACCGGATGAATACGCGCTTCACGCCCGGAATCCGACGCATTTTGCGCAGAATTTCCAGGTATTCCGTGTGCTGCACTTCGAGGTTGGAGCAGGGCTTTGGTGCGAGACACTTTTTCCCTTTGCACAATCCGAGTTTCAGCTGCTTGCTGCAAGACGGCTGCCGGAAATTTGCAGTCGGGCCGCCGACATCGTGAATGTAGCCTTTGAACCGCGGTTGGTGTGTCAGCATCTCTGCCTCGCGGAGCACAGATTCCGCGCTGCGCGTCGTGACCATACGGCCTTGGTGAAACGCCAGCGAGCAAAAATTGCACGCGCCGAAACAGCCGCGGTTGTGCGTAATCGAAAATTCAACTTCTTCGATCGCCGGAACGCCGCCGTCCGGTTCATACACCGGGTGGTACGTTCGTTCATACGGCAATTCATATACCATATCCAGTTCCGGCTGCGTCAGCGGAACCGGCGGGGGATTTTGCACCAGAATCTGCTTGCCGTGGCGTTGAATCACGCGCTTCCCGACGATCGGATCCTGCTCGTCCTGCTGTTTGCGGCAGGAGATGGCGTATTCCCTTTTGGATGCGCGAACCTGTTCCAGCGACGGACATTCCACCGCTGCGCCCGGGATGTAATCGGTGGTCGCGACGGCGTAGCACGTGCCGCGGATATCCCGCATGGCCGCGGGCAATTCACCTGCCGCCATGCGCTGCGCAATTTCGACGATCTGGTGCTCCCCCATCCCGAAAATCAGCAAATCTGCGCCGGATTCTATCAGAACCGACGGGTGAATCGAATCGTCCCAGTAATCGTAGTGCGCGAACCGGCGCAGCGATGCTTCCAGTCCGCCGATGACCACCGGCAGATCCGGGTAAAGTTGTTTGAGTTTTCTGGTGTATACCGTCACGGCACGATCCGGCCGCCGACCGGCTTTGCGGCCGGGAGAATAAGCGTCGTCGCTGCGCCGCTTCCGCGCGGCGGTATAGTGCGCGACCATCGAATCGAGGTTCCCGGCGTTCACTAAAAAGCCCAGTTTCGGACGCCCGAACCGCATGAAATCCCGGTCGGTGTGCCAGTCCGGCTGCGCCAGAATTGCGACATGGAAGCCTTCATGTTCCAGTAAGCGCGAGATGATTGCGGTTCCGAACGTCGGATGATCGACGTATGCGTCCCCGGTCACCAGCACAAAGTCCGGCGCATCCCATCCGCGCACTGCCATATCTGCCTGAGAAATCGGCAAAAAAGCCATATTTTGCTTCCTTTCTTCACATTACGAATCCGCAGAATCGCCGTCGGATTCTGCCTGCGCGAACCGTGCCCGCTCCCGCTCCATCCACTGCGCGTACGACATCAGTACCTGCCGCGGTTTGGAACCTTCGTGCGGGCCAACCACGCCGCGGTTCTCCATTTCATCGATCAGGCGGCCTGCGCGGGCATAGCCCAGCCGCAGCTTGCGTTGCAGCAGGGAGGTTGAAGCCTGACCGGCGTCGCTCACGCATTTGACGGCTTCTTCCAGCATCGGATCGGTATCGCCATCGTCGTCATTGTCGGAGTCGTCGTGCGCATTTTTGTCTGCCACGGCGCGCCGTTCGATTTCGTCCGCAACGGTTTCGTCGTATGTGCATTCGCCCGATTTCTTGATGAAACCGACCACCTGTTCAATCTCGCTTTCGCTGACAAAACATCCCTGAACCCGCGTCGGTTTGGATGCACCGATCGGCGCAAAGAGCATATCGCCGCGGCCGATCAGCTTTTCAGCGCCGCTGGCGTCCAAAATCGTGCGCGAGTCCACCTGGGACGAAACGGCAAATGCGATTCGGCTGGGAATATTAGCCTTAATAACGCCGGTGATGACGTCCACCGACGGACGCTGTGTTGCAATCACCAAATGCATCCCCGCCGCGCGCGCCATTTGCGCCAAACGGCAGATGGCGTCCTCCACCTCGTTCGGCGCCGCCATCATCAGGTCGGACAGTTCGTCCACGATGATGACAATCTGCGGCATCGGGCTGAGGTTAATTTCGGGATTCTGCGCTTTTTGCTGCGCGACAAAGTGATTGTATGACGTCAGGTCGCGGACGCCGGTGGCGGCAAAGGTTTTGTACCGCGCCAGCATCTCCCCCACTGCCCAGTTGAGCGCACCGGCGGCTTTGCGCGGATCGGTGACGACCGGAACCAGCAAATGCGGAATCCCGTTGTAGACCCCCAGTTCTACCACTTTGGGGTCCACCATCAGCAGTTTGACCTCGTCCGGCGTGGACTTGTACAGCAGACTGACGATGATCGAATTGATGCATACCGACTTACCGGATCCCGTTGCACCGGCGATCAGCAAATGCGGCATTTTCGATAGATCAGCGAGCGTAATATTGCCGCCGATGTCCTTTCCGAGCGCGACGGTCAGGCGGCTTTTCGCCTGTTTGAACACATCGGATTCCACCAATCCGCGCAGTTTTACAATGCTGGTTTGGCGGTTGGGCACTTCGATGCCGATGGCGGCTTTGTTGGGAATCGGTGCCTCGATCCGGACGCCGGCAGACGCCAGATTCAGCGCGATATCATCGGCCAGATTGGTAATCCGGCTGATTTTGACTCCGGCGGCCGGTTGAAGCTCATACCGCGTGACGGTCGGCCCATGGCAGATATTCAGAATGCTTGCCGAAACGCCGAAGCTTTTCAGCGTTTCGATCAGGTGCGCGCCGGTCGCCTGCAATGCAGCGGTCGTGTCTTTGCTCCGTTCGGCTGCCGTATCGGCATCCAGCAGTGTTACCGGCGGGAAGCGGTACGGCGGTTCCGGTGTGACGTCCGGTACGAACGGTTCCGCCGTCATGGGTTCCGGCTGCACGGCGCGGAGATCCTCGTTTTCCGGCGGCTGTGCGTTCGGAACGGGCATATCGCTCGGCTCCGCGGCAGGCGGCGCTTCCGGCTCCGGAATCGGTTCCGGAGTAGTGACAGACTGCGGATTTTCCAGCATTTGAATAGCTTCAAACACATCGGACAAATCGCCCGGATCGCTCATCTCCGATTCCGGCAGCGGATCCGCCGGTTCCGGCGGTGCGGCCGGAATCTGCGGTGCAGGAACATCCGGCTCCTCTGGCTCGTAATCGTCCAACGCATCCATCCACGAACGATCCGGCGCTGCTTTGACCGGTTCCGGCTGCGCAGGCTGCGGTTCCGGTTCGGCCGGCGTCAGCGCGGCGGGCTTACTGCGCATGGCGTCTTTCAGCTGCGTCAGTTTTTTATTTTCCGGCTGCTCCGGTTCATCGTCGAGCGGGATATCAATATTTGCCGCGCGTTTTTGTGCTTTTTGGGCTTTCTGCGCCTTCACATCGTTCATCAGTTCGTTAGCGGTTTTGGACACCGCCTTGGCCGGTGCAGTAATCCAGCGCACCAACTGCGCCAGCCCCGTTCCCGTCAGCAGCATCAGGAACAAAAAGTCCAAGATCAATGTAAATGCACGCGCACCGGCGTTTCCGAATCCCTTCATTATTGGAATGCCCAAAATTCCGCTGATGAGTCCGGAACCGTTTTGCTGGTACCCTGCTTTGAACAGCTGTCCCAGCTGATTCCAATATGTATCGGCGTTGTCCACGTATCGGAACACGAAAAAGGTCGTCGTCACACTGCAAATCAGCGCCGTACACAACCAAAGCTTTCCGCGCACCGCGTGCAGCGACTTTTCAAACGAGATGGTCAGCGCAATATAAATCAGCAGAATCGGCCACAACACGGCGCTGTGCCCGAACAGCCCCAGGATGAAATTGTGCAGTGCTTTCCACACGCTTTCGCCGGAGATGAAAATCAGGCACAGCAGCAGCACCGCGATGACAAACAAAAACAGCGCCACACGCTGACGCTTCTGCGGCGAAATTCCGGTTTTCTCGGTACGTTTGGCGGGCGCAGCGCGTTTGGCCGCCGGCTTTTTTTTCGCGGCAGCGGATGCAGATTTCTTTTTCCCGGTTTGATTGGCCACGAGGCAGTTCCTTCCTTCTGATGTAATCCACCCGGCAATTGTCGGGCGGGAAATAACAAATTTATGCATTCAGCTGCTGCGCTTCGATCATCTGATTCAGGCAGTCTACGGCGTCCGACAGCGACCCCAATCGGTCGATCAGTCCCTCGCGCACGGCAGCCGGGCCGTCCAGCACCGTGCCGATGTCCGTGACCAGCTCGCCGGTGTTCATGCACAGCTGCGAAAAACGCTCCATAGACATATGCGAATTGTCGGCCACGAACCGGCTGATGCGCTCCTGCATTTTTTCAAAATAATACAGCGTCTGCGGCACCCCAACGACCAGTCCGTTCATCCGCACGGGATGGATGGTCATGGACGCGCTGGGCGCGATAAACGACTGTTTGGCCGATACCGCCAACGGTACGCCGATCGAATGCCCGCCGCCCAGCACCAGAGACACCGTCGGCTTGCGCATCCCGGAGATCAGCTCCGCCAGCGCCAGCCCGGCTTCCACGTCGCCGCCGACGGTATTCAGCAGGATCAGCAGCCCATCCACGTCCGGCAGCTGCTCCACCGCAAACAGCTGCGGGATCACGTGCTCATATTGCGTGCTTTTGTTGGTGGGCGGCAGCGTGTAGTGCCCTTCAATCTGCCCGATGATGGTCAGGCAATGAATGGTGTGTTTCCCTTTTGCGGTGATCGAACCGGAGTCCCGGATCTGATCGGTTTGCCCGTCTGCCCGAAAGTCAGCGGATTCCCGATCGTCGTCGCGGTGATCCGGTTCCGGCTGCTGTGTACGCACATTCATACGATTTCCTCCCAATTGCATCGTTTTGGTGATTAGGGTTTCCGCTCCCGTATGAAATATGCACTTTGCTTTATTGTATCATATTTTTTTCGTCTGCGCAAGACTTTGAACTTCGTTTTTTGCGCAAAATCATTCCCCATACGCAGATTCCGGCCAGCGTCAGCACCGAAATTCCCAGCCCCAGCCGGAATCCGACAGGGCGGTACGAAAATTCAATCGTATGTGTCCCGGCCGGCAGCTGCGTCATCAGCAGCGCGCCTGCATAGCGGAAGGTTTCCGCCGGTTTGCCGTCGATCCGCACCGTCCATCCGCGGTCGTACGGGATGGAGGTGTACATACTGCCGTCCGCTTTCGCAGTGAGGACGCCGGTTACGCGTGTGGCGGAAAATGAATCGATGCGCAGCCCGCCGCCGGACAAATCGGAAACGGCGGCCGCCAATGCAGCATCGTCGAGCGTCGCGCAGTGCGGCGGGTCAATGCGCAGCGACCCGGACAGCAGCCGGAACGTGACCGTTACGGTTTCGCCGGATGCGAACGATCCCAGGTAGATGGTGTGGCTGCTTTCGCTGCCGAACGCCTCGCCGCGATCCACGCCGTTGACGGAGACCGCAGCCGAAACCACCGCCGAGCCGGGGAAATACGCATACACCCCGCCGTCCGCACACGTCCGGAATCGGTAGGTGATTGTACCGCCGGACGTTCCCGCGTATCCGGTTCCGGACGGCGTGAAACCGGACGGCTGCACAGAATCCAAAACCGCATCCGTCCATACGGTGCATTCTGTCCCGGTCAGCTGCCGCAGCAATTCCTGCTGCACCGACAGCGGATCCCCACCGCGCAGATTCACCTGCGGGTCGGCGCAGGATACGGTCGCCAGCGGCAGCACGGTTTCGTTTCGGTACAGCGTCACATCGCCGACCGTGCCGACCACGGTGTAGCAATCGTCAATTTCCGGCTGACGGCGCATGGTGTACCGTACACTCAGCAGTGCATCCGTCACCGGCGTCGGCCCATAATACGAATTCCAAAACCAGTTTTGCGCCAGGCCCAACTGCTTGGTGAAGCGGTTGACGGCGGCGCTGTACGCGGAACTGTAATGCGTGATGCCATTGTACCCTGCGCCGTATGCATCGTTTTTGCTGCGCTCGAAATCTTTTTCTATCCGGTAAAACGGCTCGTCGCAATCGTCCGACGCCAGCTGAACCAGCGCGTCCAACTGCATTTGAAAAGCGCGGTACGAAGCGTTCGATTGATAGCCGAATTCACGATCCAGTCCGGCCGCCAATGCATTTGCATTCAGCGCCAACTCGACCGCCAACAGTACCGACGCTGTGATGGTCAGCGCACCTCGCGCAGATGCCCGCCGTGCCGTAACGGCCAGCGCGGCGCATACGCACAGTCCGGCCGTACTCCACGCCAGCAGTCCATTCAGCTTGAAAATGGCTGCACTGAACGCGATTACGGCACACCCGGCGGACAGCGCGCCGAATTTGCGCGCGAGCGAGATTCCGGCGCATTCCGTTACACCGCGGTATCCAAAGAAGAGCAGCAGTCCGCAGTACCCGAATGCGTACCGGTACGGGAACCAATTCGGCACCTGAAATACATGCCAGACCCGGTCGAGCAGCGGCACGCAGAACGACAGCAGCAGTCCGCCCAGCAACAGCCCCGCCGCAATTTTGGCGCGTCGCCCGGCCCGCCCGGCAAAAAACAGCGCCGTGCCCAGCAGCACCGCACTGCCGCAGTAAATGGATGGCAGCCCGGCGTTGGTGATGCTGTCGTACTGGCCGGGCAGAAGTTTGCCCAGCAGGCGGTGAAGCGCGAACGGTACATAGGATGCCGTCGCGCCGCCGCCGTCCATCTTTCCTTGCAGCAGCGACACCAGTGTCGGCACCAGCAGCACCGCGCCCAATCCGCACGCCGCCGCAATGGCTGCGGCGCATATACCCAGCTTTCGGCCAAATTGCCGGGCGCCGATTTGTTCGCCGAAATAGCCGTACAGAAAAAACAGAAACGAAATCCCGAATACTGCGTAAGCAATATAATAGTTGGATATCGCGATATATGCGAACGATCCCAGCAATACCGCCGGTCGATTGGCGCGCAGGACACGCAGCACGCCGATCAGCATCAGCGGCAGCGCGATCACGCCGTCCAGCCACATCAGCGACATGGCGTATACCATATTATATGACATCATCGCGTATGCACACGCAAACGGCAGCTGGGCAATGTGCCACCGGCCGCTGTATACGCGCAGGAATCCGGCAAACGCCGCGCCGCAGCATCCGATTTTGACCAGTGTCAGCACGCCGAGCGCAGTGGTCAGCGCCGATTCCGGGAACAATAAAATCAGCGCCGAAAGCGGACTGGCGATGTAGTATGCGAACAGCCCGATGTTATTCTGCCCCAGTCCTTTTGACCAGGAAAAAAGCGGGTTTGCGTTGCGCCCGTAGTGATACAGGCTGCGGAAAAATTCGACGTACTGGTCGGACATATCCATAATCAACACAGACTTGTCCCCGAACGGCGCAAATCCCTGCGCCGCTGCGACGATCAGCAGCAGTGCCACCGGAATTCCGGCGGCGGCCCACGGAATCCATCGGAGCGGGCTGCGTACCCGCCGGGCGTTCATGCGCGTTCCTCCGCGTCATGCGCGGCCAGATTGCTGCGGCGCACGATGTAAATCGGGCGTTTTTTGGTTTCCAGATATGTTTTGGCCAGATATTGGCCCAAAATTCCAATACAGAACAGCTGAATCCCGCTCAGCAGGAAAATAATGCATACCAACGACGACCATCCGTATGCCGACCCGCCCCAGACCAGCTGCCGCACGATGGTGACAACGATCATCAGCAGCGAAATTCCGCAGAACAGCAGTCCGAGTATCGAGGAGATTGCCAGCGGTACTGTGGAAAATGCCACGATTCCTTCCAGCGAATACAGAAACAGCTTCCAAAACGACCACTTGGTTTCCCCTGCAACGCGCGATACATTTTCATATTCGAGCCATTTGGTGCGGAACCCCACCCAGCCAAATATACCTTTGGAAAATCGGTTGTACTCCGTGACCTGCAAAATCGCATCGGTTACGGCGCGCGTCATCAGCCGGAAATCGCGCGCGCCGTCCACAATATCCGTCCGGCTGATGCGATGAATCAGCCGGTAGAACATCCGTGCAAAAAAAGACCGGATCGGCGGCTCCCCGGCACGGCTCACGCGGCGTGTGGCAACGCAGTCGTATGCGCCGGTTTCCAGTTCTGCCATCATCTGCGGCAGCAGCGACGGCGGGTCCTGCATATCGGCGTCCATAATCGCGGTATAGTCGCCGGTCGCAGCTTGCAGCCCCGCGAACATGGCTGCCTCCTTGCCAAAATTACGCGAAAAAGACAGGTACTTCACGCGCAGATCCTCCGCCGCAAGCGACTCCATCACACGCAGCGTGCCATCGGTGGAACCGTCGTCCACCAGAATGAATTCCGCGTCGTATGCAGCCAACTCTTCTGTCAGGATCCGGCATGTAGTTTGGTAAAAAATCGGCAGCGCCTGTTCTTCGTTTAAGCACGGAACGATCAGCGATATTCGTTTCATAAATTCAGCCTGCTCCTTTTCCAGTTTTATACGTCATTTTATTTTCATTATACGCGTTTTCGGGCTAAAAGTCAAGCGCACGCCCGGCGGATTCTTCACAATCCGCGCTGGTTTGCGGCGCACAGGCGAACCCCGAAAGAAACGCCCGATGGCTGTCGAAAAACAACCACCGGGCGCGGCTTTTTAGTTGTGCGGAAAACCAGCAGGCGATGAAAAGCTCAATTTTTCGGAAACCAAGCGAAACCGTTCGATCAAACGCGGATACGGCTGCGGCTTTCGAGCACATACTGAACAATGTTCAGTACCGCCAACACCGTCACAGCAATCGCGAGGATCAGATGAACCACATACAGGCTGCCCAACTGAAGCGTCAGCGTGGAGGCCAGACCCCAAATCGCGGCAATGCCATACGCCAGCGCCACAACGATCGCGCGGATCTTTTCCGGATAGATCACGTTAAAGACCAGCGTCAGCACGCCCAGCACCAGCATCAGGATCGGCGCGCCGACCTGAGAATTGATCGCGTATTCCAGACCTCTGTTGGCGAATTCGGTCTTGAAGTAGTCTTTGAACGCGGCATACTGCGTCCAGACATACCCCTGGATCGAAGTCGTGACTTCGCCGTTGTTGTAATACGGAACAAACATCAGCACCACCTGCGCCAGCGCAACCGCGGCGATCAGGTAACTGACAAGACGAATCGTATTGGAATAGGATTTGCTGCTCATAAGTAATTGTCTCCTTTGTGTGTGTGTAAAATAGCCGGAAAATCCGGCGGCCAAGGTTGCCTTCCCTTTTTCCTGCCTGCCTGAGTTTGAAAACATGAAACCCGCTCCCCGGAACGGGCGATCCCACACTTCCTTTCCTGCCAAGATCCGAATTTTGCCACCGGAACCGACAGTCCAATCGGTGGGCAGCTGACCCAGCGAAACGCAAAATCGCTTGCGGTTTCTCATAAACTAATTATACGGTTATTTTGCGCGCAAGTCAATAGGCTTCATAAATTAGTTACAAAATAATTTTTGCAAATTCTTGATGAAAACTGCGGGGTTTCATAAATAAAGCCCAAAAAATGCTGCGTTTATTGATCTTTGCGATTTTTAAGCGCAAAAACTCACAAAAATTGCGTTCGATTTTTGGAATTTGATTTTTTCTTCGCGGAAATTTCATTTTCTGTCTACAAATCCTTGGTATACTGAATACCTAAATAAGCAGTTGCGAAAGGGAATGGATGTAATTATGATACCATGGGGAATCGGTGCGGGACTGATCACAGCGATCGTCGGCTATCTGCTTGGCGGAATCAGCTTTTCCATCATGCTGACCACGATGAAATACCATGCCGACGTGCGCACACAGGGGAGCGGCAATGCCGGCGCAACCAACGTGGCGCGAGTGTTCGGGATGAAAGCCGGGGTGTTTACCCTGCTGGGCGATATGGCCAAAACGGCAGCTGCCATGGGTGTCGGGTACGCGGTATGCGGCGTCAACGGCATGGCGGTCGCCGGAGCGGCGTGCATTCTGGGGCATTGTTTCCCGCTGTATTACCACTTTCGCGGCGGAAAAGGCGTTTCGGTCGGTGCAATGATCGGCCTGATGATCGACTGGCGCGTGCTGCTGATAATCGTCGGCGTGTTCGCAATCTGCGTTGTATTCACGCGGATTGTGTCGATCGGATCGGTCGCAGCGGCGGTTGCACTGCCGCTGGCGGCGCTGCTGGTGCACGCTTCGCTGCCGGAGATGCTGCTGGCGTGCTTCACCTGCGTGTTGGTGGTGTTTATGCACCGCGGCAACCTGGTGCGGCTGGCGCATCACCAGGAACCAAAGTTTCAACCGAAAAAGAGAGATTCCAAATAATACCGGATTCAACGCACAGAATCCGGCGAATCGTTTGAAATTTGGAGGAGTCGTATGTATACTGCCGGGCAAATTCGCCCCACGCCGCTGGCGCTGGGGATTGACATCGGTTCCACCACCGCAAAAGTCGTTTTGCGGGACGGGAACCGTATTTTGTTTGAAAAATATGAGCGGCATTTTTCGCAGGTCCGCGAGAAAATCGTCGAATTGCTGCGGGAAATGGCGCCGCTGGCCGACGGCCGCACGGTGACGGCGGCCATCTCCGGCTCGGCCGGGCTGGGACTGGCGGAAGCCATCGATGCCCCGTTTGTGCAGGAGGTTTTTGCGACCGGTGAAGTCGTCCACCAACTGGAGCCGGATACATCGTGTGTCATCGAGCTGGGCGGCGAGGACGCCAAAATCATCTTTTTCGACGGCGGAATGGACGAGCGTATGAACGGCTCCTGCGCCGGCGGGACCGGTGCGTTTATTGACCAGATGGCAACGCTGCTGAATGTGACGCCGGACGAACTGGACGCGCTGAGCCTGCAAAGCGAACGGCTCTACCCCATCGCCAGCCGATGCGGCGTGTTTGCCAAAACGGACATTCAGCCGCTGCTGAACCAGGGCGCGCGGAAGTCAGACGTGGCCGCCAGCATCTATCAGGCTGTTGTCAATCAGACCATCGCCGGGCTGGCGCAAGGGCGGCAGATTCGCGGCAAGGTGCTGTTTTTGGGCGGGCCGCTGTATTACTGCAAAGGGCTGCGCCGCCGGTTCCAGGAAACGCTCCATTTGACCGACGACGATGCAATCTTCCCGGAGTATGGCCGGTTTGCGGTTGCGTACGGCGCATCGCTGTATGCCAAAAAACAAGCCGAAGAGGACACAGTTGCCGATCTGATCGAGCGAATCACGGCTGCGCCGCACATTGCCGGCGCGGCAGAGCGGTTGGCGCCGTTGTTTGAAACCGAAGCCGACTACAAAGCGTTTGCCGCCCGGCACCGGGATGCATCTGTCCCGACCGCGGAGCTGGATACCTATACGGGCGACGCGTATTTGGGCATCGACTGCGGCAGCACGACCACCAAGCTGGTGCTGATTTCGGCGGACAACGCGCTGCTGTATTCGTACTACGCATCCAACCAGGGCAATCCGGTCGAGATCGTCCGGGCGCAGCTGACCGAGCTGTACCGTTGGTGCGGCAGCCGCGTGCGCATTGCCGGGAGCGCCGTCACCGGATACGGCGAAGAGCTGATTCGGCACGCATTTTCCGTCGATTATGGTCTGGTCGAGACGATTGCGCACTACACCGCCGCGCGGTATTTCCAGCCGGACGTGGACTTTATCCTGGACATCGGCGGGCAGGATATTAAGTGCTTCCGGATCAAAAATGGCGCGATCGACAGCATTATGCTGAACGAAGCCTGCTCGTCGGGGTGCGGGTCGTTTTTGGAGACGTTTGCGAAGGCAATGGGCTATTCCATTGCAGATTTTGCCCGGAAAGGACTGCACAGCCGCGCCCCGGTCAATTTGGGCAGCCGCTGCACGGTGTTCATGAACTCTTCCGTCAAGCAGTCGCAGAAAGACGGCGCGTCGGTGGAAGACATTTCGGCCGGGCTGTCGATCAGCGTGGTTAAAAATGCCATTTACAAAGTCATTCGCGCCGGAAGTGCCGATGAATTGGGCGAACATATTGTAGTGCAGGGCGGCACGTTTTACAACGACGCCGTGCTGCGCGCGTTCGAGCGGGAACTGGGTAAACCGGTTATCCGCCCGGCGATTGCGGGACTGATGGGCGCATATGGCGCTGCGCTGTACAGCAAAAAATGCATGCAGTCCCAGCTGATTTCCCCGGAAAAGCTGGCGTCGTTCGTCCACACAGCGCAGCCGGCCGTGTGCAAAGGCTGCACGAATCACTGCCGCCTGACCGTCAACCGGTTTGGCGACGGCAAACCGTATATTTCCGGCAATCAATGCGAAAAAGGTGCCGGACTGCGCACCAGCGGAGAACCCTTGCCGAACCTGTATGCATTCAAGCGCGATTACCTGACCGAGGTGGCGCAGAAAACCTGTACATCCGGCACGCGCGGCAAGCTGGGACTGCCGCTGGCGCTTGGTATGTATGAGCTGCTGCCGCTGTGGCACACAATTTTCTCATCGCTCGGGTTCGAAGTAATCGTCTCCCCCATGTCCACCCGGCGGCTGTACGAATCCGGCCAGTTTTCCATCCCGTCCGACACGGTCTGCTACCCTGCGAAGCTGATGCACGGCCACATCATGCATCTGATCGCGCAGGGTGCGGAAACCATTTTTTATCCGTGCCTGACGTACAATGTGGACGAAAAAGCCGGTGCGAATCACTACAATTGCCCGGTAGTGGCGTACTATTCGGAACTGCTCAACGGCAATGTGGAAGAACTGAAAACGGTGCGGTTCCGCTATCCGTACCTGAATATCAACCGTCCGCGCGCGTTGGTGCAGGAACTGACGGCACAGCTGCGGGCGGATTTCCCGGATATCCGAAAATCCGATGTCCAGCGAGCGGTGGATATCGGCTTCACGGCGTACGACGCCTACCGCGAAGCCGTCCGCGCCGAGGGGTATCGCGCGCTGGAATGGGCGCGCGCGCACGGCAAGCGCATCATGATTCTGGCCGGTCGGCCGTATCACATCGATTCCGAAATCTGCCACGGCATTGACCGTCTGGCGACTTCGCTGGGATTTGTCGTCGTCAGCGAGGACAGTGTGTGTGACCTGGTGCCGCCGGAAACCGTTCATGTGCTGAATCAGTGGACGTATCACGCACGGCTGTACCGCGCTGCACGATACGCTGCGCAGCACGACGACGTGGAGCTGGTGCAGCTGGTGTCGTTCGGCTGCGGCGTGGACGCCATTACCACCGACGAGGTTCGGTCGATTCTGGAGGACAGCGGAAAGTTTTACACGCAAATCAAAATTGACGAAATCACTAATCTCGGCGCGGTCAAAATCCGGCTGCGCAGCCTGATCGGCGCGCTGGAAGAAAGGAGTGCATCGCATGAAACCCAAAACGCAGGCACTGCCGTACGTTGAATTCACGAAAGAAATGATCCCGGAGTACACCATCTTGGTGCCGAATATGCTCCCGATGCATTTCAAAATGATTTTGGCAGTGCTGAAAACATACGGATATCACATGGAGCTGCTGGAAACCTCCGGCCCGCAGGTGATTGAGACCGGGCTGAAGTATGTCCACAACGACACCTGCTACCCGGCCATTCTGGTGATTGGGCAATTTATGGAAGCCATCCAGTCCGGCCGGTACGACCCGCACAAGGTCGCGCTCATTCAGTTCCAAACCGGCGGTGGATGCCGCGCATCCAACTATATTTCCCTGCTGCGCAAAGCGCTCCAAAAGGCGGGATATGGGTATGTGCCCGTGATTTCGTTCAGTCTGGCCGGGCTGGAAACGCATTCCGGGTTCCAGCTGACGCTGCCCAAGCTGCACGGAATGCTGTACAGCGTACTGTACGGCGACTTGTTGATGACGCTGGTGCAGCAGACGCGGCCGTATGAAGTGACGACCGGAAGCGCCCAACGACTGGCAGACGAATGGACGGCGCGGCTGGGCGGCGAATTGGGGCATAGCAGCCGGATCTCGTACCGGCACGTCCGCGAAAATTACCGCAAAATCGTCGCGGATTTCGCCCAAATTCCGACGCAGTACCGCAACACCGTTCAGGTCGGCGTCGTCGGTGAAATTTTCGTCAAATACTCCCCGCTCGGCAACAACAACCTGGAAGATTTTCTGGTGCGCGAAGGCGCGGAAGTCCACGTGCCGGGGCTGGTGGATTTCTGTTTGTACTGTGTGTACAACGGGATTGTGGACTACAAGCTGTACGGCCGCGGCCGATGGAGTCACTGCGCCAATTGGGCAGCCTACCGCTTTCTGTGCAAAAAGAAAAACGATATGTGCCGCGCGATTGCGTCGGACGGCCGGTTCATCCCGCCGACGCCGTTTGAGCGCACGGTGCAGCTGTGCCGCAATTACATTGGGATTGGCACCAAAATGGGCGAAGGCTGGCTGTTGACGGCAGAAATGCTGGAACTGGCGGAAAACGGCGTGAAAAACATCGTCTGTACGCAGCCGTTCGGCTGTCTGCCAAACCACATCTGCGGCAAGGGTATGATGAAGCCGATCAAAGCACGCAACCCGGACGTCAACATCGTCGCAATCGACTACGATTCCGGCGCGGCAAAAGTCAATCAGGAAAACCGGCTGAAACTGATGCTGGCCAACGCACGTCGTGTGCAGTCGGAAACGCATCGTGAACGCCCGCAAACCGGCGCATCCGTTTCCACCGGCACCGAACGATAAATACAATCAAAAATGAGCAGGATGCATTCCGCGTCCTGCTCATTTTGTTGCTCCGGTCTTATTCTTCCGGTACAGCGTTCATCGTGCCCAGGAAAACCGGCAGATTGGTTTCATCCTGCACGATCATATACAGAAACGGACGGTTCAAAATCACCGTTTCGCTGTCCATCGGTATCGACGTACACTTTACGCCGACCATTGTGGCCGCCGCCGCTTTGGTGCCCGATTCGTCCACTTCAATTTTGGTTTTGTGCAGCACCTGGTCAATGGCCAGCGGCGTGCGGCTAATACCGGAAAAATCGGCCGATTCGGTAAATGCATCCCGAATGCCCATCGCCCGCAGCGCGTCGTTGAGCGTCGAGCTGTATGCGGATTTGAACTTCGGCAGCCCGATATCCACCGTGTACGCTGCCTCGCTGTTCAAAAATTCCGTCAACCGTTCAGGCGTCCACGACGCCAAATAGTCTGCCAGCGTCACCGACTGGTTCGGCAAAATCGCAATCAGCGAATACCCGTCGGTATACGCTTTTCGGAATCCGACGGCATCGGCGGTTTTGAAATATCCTTCCGTCCTGCCGTGCATCATCAGGATATTTTTAGACGTTCCGTCGGCCTGTGTAAACGGTACTTCCAGCGTGCTGTTTTTTTCAAAAGGCTCCGTCCATTTTCCGTCGAACGCAAGTGCGTTGATCAGCAGCATTGTCGTCTCGTCCGGCAGCCGATCCACCATTTGCGGAATCAGCCCCATCGTTTCGTGCTTGACCCAGCGGTTGACGTCCGCCACCGTCGCATCGTCAAATTCCGCCGCATACAGCGATGCATGGTACGTTTCCGCGTTCTTTTGCAGGAAATCCGGCGCAATTTCCGCGCCGTCCTTCCGGAACCAAATTGAATTGGCGACGTTCAGCTTGGTTTTCTTGCCGCCGGTCAAACCGTCGAGCCACGCACTGAGTGCGGGGTGCAGCGCATCCAGTTCCATCCCGAACGCCTGCGCCATCTGCGCCGCCGTTTCGCCGCGCGCGCCGGTCGATACCATCGCCATTGCCGCCATCACGGACGCCGGGGATACCATCGTATTCCCCGATCCGGCCGTTTGTTGCAGCAGACGCACGGAAAATTGCCGCATCGCGTCGATAAACGCTTCGTCCGGCTCCATTTTGGCCGGGGATTTCACCGGAACCCCCTTCATCAAATCCTGCGTGCCGGTTGACAGCTTGGCCGCGCCGCCTGCGCAGCCGGTCAGCAGCAGGGTCAGGCTCAGCAGCAGTGCGCCGAATACATATCGCTTTTTCATATGATCACGTCTCCTGTGTTAAAGTTGTTTTACTTTTTATTCGTTCAGCCCGCACAATTCACTCACAAAAAATTTGATTTTTGCGCAAAAAAAACAGCGCTCCGTCCCGGAATTCCGAAACGGAGCGCAAAATTATTTCGCTTCCCCGAAAAACACCTGTTCGCACCAGGCGCACAGCGCGTGATATACCGGCAAATGCAGCTCCTGCACATGCGCCGTGTCCGTTTCCGGAACATGAATTGCCACGTCGGCCAGATCATCCAGCTTGCACGGCCGCGCGCCGACCAGTGCGATCACTTTCATCCCGCGCAGCGCGGCTACGCGCGCCGCGTCCACCACATTGGCGGAATTGCCGGACGTGCTGATCCCCAGCAGCACGTCGCCCGGCCGACCGTAACCGTATGTCAGCTGCGCAAATCCGGCTTCGGGCAGCACGTCGTTCGCAAATGCCGTCAGTACCGCCGTCTGATCCGGCAGCGAAATCGCCGGGAGCGCGCCCTGCAGCGCATCGGCCAGCTGCGCACCGTCTGCGCCAAACCGGCGCACCAATTCGTCCCGATCCTGCTGCGGGATCGGTCGATTCAGCCGGAATCCTTTCAGCAGTTCCCCGGCAATGTGACCGCTGTCGGCGCAGCTGCCGCCGTTGCCGCAAATCAGCAGCTGGCCGCCGTTGCGGAACGATTCACACAAAATCTCCGCCGCCGATTCCATGGCCGGACGGCAGCTTTCCAGCGCCGGATAACGTTCAAACCATTCGTTTGTCATTGCAATTCCTTCCCTTCTCCGGGTGCGGCGTCGATTTCCATCGCCAGCGACAATGCCGCCAGATCCCCGATGCGGTTGCCCAGCGCCGCCGGAACCACCTGCACGGCACGCAGTGCTTCCGGCAGGCATTCGCGCCGCATTGCTGCTTCCATCGCCGGGCGCAGCAAATTTTCTGACCGCTGGAAGATGCTTCCGATCACGATCCGATCCAGGTTCAGGATATCCACCAGAATCGCCAGCCCCTCGCCCAGCCGTTCACCGCACCGCCGGTACACTTCAATCGCCGTCGGATCCCCGGCGTCGGCGGCATCGGCAATGGTTTTTGCAGTGACGGTATCCAGATCTGCCATCGATTTGCAGTACGCCGGTGCTTGCCCGCGCTGCAGCAGTTCCAGCGCAGCGGTGCGTCCGGTTTGCGCCAGCCCGCTCCCGCTGACGAAGCCTTCGAGCGAGCCTTCTTTGCCGTAGCCCACCGGGCCGAAGCGCGCCATCCGAATATGCCCAATTTCCCCGGCGTTTCCGTTGACGCCGGTATACAGCCGCCCGTCCAAAATCAGCCCCGCGCCCAGCCCGGTGCCGAACGTGAGGAACGCCATGCTGCGGCTGCCCTGCCCCGCGCCGAACCGCCATTCAGCCAGCGCACAGGCGTTTGCGTCGTTGCACAACCGGGCAGGCCGCCCGAATCGTTCGCGGATCATCCGCACCACTTCCACCCGATCCCAGCCGGGCAGGTTCGGCGGAGACAAAATCACGCCGGCCGCCTCGTCCAGCGGCCCGCCGCAGGATATTCCGGCCGATGCTGCCTCCGCCGCAAACGGTTCCGCTGCGTCAAACAGCTGTGCCAGCGTTTCCGCCGGCCCGGCAGTCGCAATCGCCGTCCGGTGCAGCACCGCACCGGTTTCGTCCCCCAGCACCACGGCGCTTTTGGTTCCGCCAATGTCAAACCCCAAATACTTCATTATATATATCAGCGCTCCTTTTCACGCACGAATGCGGCCGCGCTGCAGCGTCCCATCGGACATCCGCAGCACGTGCCGCTTCCGGATTATTCGCCGCAAATCTCCTGCAGTTTATGCAGCCATTCGGTGTATGTTTCCAGCGAAAACGCCGGGAATCCGCACAGATAGTGATTGTACGATTTTTGCCCGTCGATCGTCCATTCGATCAGCAGCATCCGCTGATCGGAGTACATCATGCGGATTTTTTGGAGATCGGTGCATGTGTTGGCGTCCACATGGAACGCGCCTTCCCCAAAGCATTCGCCTGTTGCAATGTCCGTCACGCGGTATGTTCCGTCCACTGGGTGCAGCGTGTCGTTCGCCGCGACCAGCGTGTAGTTCCACGCCGCCATTTCGTGCACCATCAGCGCAACGGGTGCCTGCGACCGTTTGATATAGCTGTATGCCAGTTTTTTGCGGTAGAAATAGTCCACCACCGCGTCCGACATCTGCGGCCAGCCGTCCAGCAGGTTCCACCAGATCACGCCGGTTTTCTGCGGGCGGCCCATCCGGATGCGCTCGATGAAGAATTTTTTCGCCTCCGCCTGCGAAATCTGCGATGCCAGCACGAACTCCTCCAGCGATTCCGCCGGGCGGCCGAACAGCTGCCGAATCTGGTCGTCCATCAGGTGGACGCGGTGGTCGCGGCCTTTCTGGTCGGACGAATGCAGCGTCCACTGTTCGTTGTAAATCGGCCATTCGTACCCCGGATCCACAATTTCGCGGACGGATTCAATCGCCGGGCAGCCGTGGTAGCCGGTTTCGCTGACGAAGCACGCTTTGGACTGTGCGTAAAACGGCGATTTGAAGTAATCGCGCGGTCCCCACAAATGGCTCTCCACAAACACGTCGTGCCCTTTGACGTATTCGCCCGAAATTTTGCTGGGCAGGTACGGCGAGCTGGGCAGGTACGGGCGATCCGGGTCAAGCCGCTGCACCAGCTTTGGCAGCAGCTTGCGCGTGATGTCGTTCATCTCTGGGTTAACGGAATTGAACGCCATCGCTGTGTCAATTTCGTTGTCCCCTGCCCACAGTGCGATCGACGGATGATGCCGCAGGGTGCGGATCACCCAGCGGAATTCCTGTTCCAGATTGGCCATCGTCGCGTCGTCCATCGGCACCGCTTGGCACGCCATCATGAAGTCCTGCCACACCAGGATGCCGTGGCGGTCGCAGTAATCGTAAAATTCGTCCTGCTCATACACGCCGCCGCCCCACACGCGCAGGATATTGCACCCAATGTCGGACACCATCTCCATTGCTTTGGCGTAGCGCTGCTTGTCGCGGCTGTGATACGCGTCCAGCGGCACCCAGTTGCTGCCGCACGCCATGATATCCTGCCCGTTGACCACGAATTTGAACGTCGCGTCCGGTTCGTTCAGCGTATCCGTGCGTTTCAGTTCCAGCTTCCGCAGGCCGACATTCATCGTGCGCCGCGCCACTACTTCGTCGCCCCGGCACAGTTCGATCACCGCATCGTAAATATTGGCGTCGCCGTATTTGTGCGGCCACCACAGTTTGGGATTGCGGATCTCGCACGCCGTCCGGTTGTGCTTGCAGTGCCACATTTTGCTCTCACCGTGGAATTCCGAGTCGCCGCACACGCCGTGAATTCGGACGGTCAGCGTCCCGTCGAACAGATCCTGCTTGGGCGCCTGGACGGTATAGTAAAAGCTGAGCGACGGTTCCATCCGGTCGTTCATCCGGACAATGTACCCCATATCTTCAAACTGATATTCATCGCGTACGGCGATCGATACGCTTTTCCACAATCCGGCCGACACGACGCGCGGGAAGATGTCCCACCCGTAGCAATGCGCCGGTTTCCGCAGGAAAATTCCGCCGCCGATGTGCCAGGTGTATGACAAAAACGCATCATATTCGCGATCCATCTGATTGGCAGTCGCCGAATCCAGATGCACCACCAGCTCATTTTCGCCGTCGCGCAGCGTATCGGTCACGTCCACTTCGTGCGCGATGAACGCATTTTCGGTATGGAATATCGCTTGCCCGTTGAGGAAATAATCGGCGATGCAGTCCACGCCTTCGAACCGCAGCACCACGCGCTCGTTGGCCTTGTGTGCCGGCGCGTCAAACGTCCGGCGGTACCACCATTCGTACGATTCGTACTTCGCCGTTTCGCACGTCGCCATTCCGCGGAACTCGTCCGCCGGGAGCAGCCCCGCGCGTTTCAAGTCCAGCTCCACGTTGCCCGGCACTTCTGCCGTCACGTGCGGCAGCGTCCGGTAATCCGTCACGCAGCCCGCGGTCGTGTCGTGGTAATACAGTTCCCACGCGCCGTCCAGTGTAAATATTTTCTCCATTTTGCTTTCGCATCCTCTCTGTTTTCAGGTATTGCAGGTTTGTACTTGTATTATAACAGATGGCGTTCCGTTTGTCTTGTCAGCGATTCCGAAAAAGATTGCAAATTCTCCGATTCTTCTTGATTTTTGCGCAGTTCCGTGATAGAATGAAAGAAAAACGGAAGGAGCGCCCCTGAATGCCCATTCCCGGCGAAGCGCCGGTGCTGTCCAGCGAAGCGTACATCGGCCGCCAGGTGCGAATCAAAGCCACGACCCGGCGGCAGCGTACCCCGTTTGAACTGCACGCGCACGAATTTTTTGAAATCGAATACATATACAGCGGCGGCGGGTACCAGCTGCTGAACGGTGTGCGCCATGCGCTGCGGCCGGGATCAATGTACCTGCTGACGCCGATGGATGTCCACGAGCTGTACCCGGAGCCGGAGTTCCGGCACTATAATGTGATGTTTTCCGAGGAGTTTTTCTCCGACGAATTTGCGTACGATATGCTGCTGTCCTGCCGCGCGGCGCAGGTGGAGCTGACGGAAACACAGCAGCCGCAGGTGCGGTCGTTGTTCGACCAGCTGGTAGACGAATCCGGCCGCCCGCGGGATGCGTATGCCGTGTCCTATATGCGCAGCCTGCTCCAATGCCTGCTGATTACACTGCTGCGCTCCAGCGCGGCAGATACGCAGCCGGAGCCGGACATCCAAAGCGTGCGCAAAGCGCAGTTTTACTTGCAGCGCCACTTTCGCGACCCGGTCACGCTGCACGATGTGGCCGCGCACGTGCACCTCAGCCCCAACTACTTTTGCAGCCTGTTCCGGCAGGCCACCGGCGTCCGGTTTTCGGACTATGTCAACGACCTGCGGGTGCGGTGCGCCCACCAGCTGCTGACCACCGGGACGGCCTCGATCACGGACGTCTGCTTTCAAAGCGGATTTCACTCGTTCGCGACATTTTCGCGCGCATTCCAAAAGCGGTACCGCCAGTCGCCGTCTCAGCTGCGCAAAGCGTCGGAAAAATCCATATAATTGTCGAAAAAGTCCATAGCAAAGCACGCCCGATTCTGCTATAATGAATGTCAGCACGAATACGAAAGGATGACCAAAACAATGTGTTCATTTCCCGCCCATGCGCGTGTCTCCTTCATTGGGGACAGTATCACGCACAACAATGGATTTGTTTCCCGAATCGCCGCGCATTATAAGCTGCATCTGCCGGAAGCAAAAGTGCGTATTTGGAACAACGGCATTTCCGGCGGAAGCGCGCGATCCGCCAATCTGTTTTTCGACGAAGACGTCCGCCCCATTGCGCCCACGCACGCCGTGATTATGCTCGGCGTCAACGATTCCGACCGCAACGCGCTGACCGCGCCGGAGCCGGAACGCAGCACGCGGCTGGATACCGCATTTGAACATTACTGTACCGAAATGGATCGTCTGTGCGACCGGCTGGCGGCACTCGGCTGTCAGGTAACGCTCTGTACCCCGGTGCCGTACGCCGAATTCCAGCCCAACATGCAGGACCTGCTCCCCGGCGGCAATGCGCTGATTTTCCGCTACGCCGAGCACGTCCGGGAAATGGCGCACACACGCGGTCTGCCGCTGGTGGATTATCATGCACGGATGTCGGAACTGTACCTGAACGAGCCGCTGTACGGCGACGAGCCCGTTCACCCGAACGAAATGGGTCACTACCGCATGGCGGAATACTTCCTGCGGACGCAGGGGCTGAAAATTGACCCCTACGCGCCGCTGGCCGACGTGCAGGCCGCAGCCGGATTGACCGAATGGGCGGCGCTGACCGCAAAAATCCGCGACGTCTATGCTGCGGAGAAAAATTTCCTTCCGGACTGCATGACGATGACTTCCGCGCAGAAAATTGAACGTATTCAGCAGCTGCTGGCGGAAATGAACGCCCGGGACGGTCAGACAATCCTCGCATGGAAAACGCATATGTTCCGGCACTATCTGGAAATCGCGCCGCACCGTGCGGCATCGATCGCCCGGCTGGATCAAATGATCCGGGATTGGTACCCGGACTGAACCGAAATCGAAAAAACCGACGCTCGGAATCATCCGAACGCCGGTTTTTTATTCGTTGCATTGAACCCGATTCAATGCCCCGCTCGCCGCCAGCACCGTCACCGGCCAGAAGTTCAGCACCAACCGGCTGCTGCTTTCCCACATCAACGCAAACAATGCGATGCCCACAATTGCCAGTATTGCCGGTGCTGCCGGGAACGCTCCACGCTTGCGCACAGCGCCGCGCAGCGCTGCACCGCCGCTCAGTACCAGCAGCGCGTCCCATACGGCTTGGGCGATGCGGTTGTACAGCGGAAAAAAGCGTCCGTCGCGCATCACAAATTCATGCGCCCAGCTGCGTGTAAGCGGCGTGTCGTCCAAAAACGAGTCCAGCACAAACGTCCCGTCCCCAAAGCATACCGCCCACTTGGATCCCCACAGTTTAGCCATTCCGCACCCGCCCAGTGTCCGCACCCGATGCCGGATCTCCGCCCAAATTGCTGCATCGCGCACCGCCGGATCGGCAAAACTGCGTGTAAAGGCGTAATCTTCCGGATTGTACCCACCGCTGCCGCGCAGCCCCATCATAACCCAGTGAATGATGGGCGTGTTCAGCTGCGCCGCAGTTCCCGGATCGAGGTATGCCGGGTAAAAAACCCGACCGATTGCCGCATAGGCGCCCCATGCAATCCCCAATGCCGTCGCCAGCGGCAGCAAAGTCCGACGGCGAAAATGCACCGCCGCGTCGATTGCAGCCGCGACAAACACGATCAGAACCGTAAACTTGATCCGCATCCCGGCTGCCAGCACAATCCCCATTGCCAATGCCCATGCGTACCGCCGTACTCCGTGCGATGCGCGCAGGCGGATGTTCAGCGCGATTACCGCGACCGGGCAAATCATCGACAGTGTATCTGTGTAAAATACCGCACCCATAAAATAAACCGGGGCATACAGCCCGATTGCCGCCAATGCCCACAGCGCACCGGAAGCGCCGTACCATTTGGATGCAATCCATACCGTCAGCGCAGCCGATCCGGTAATCAGCACACTGTTGGCAACCACCGCTGCCGCGAAATAATCCGTCCCGCCCAGCAGCTGCACGGGTTTGAACAGCGCGGCATAAAAAAGCAGTCCACCCAAGTTGTTCGGAAAATATTGAAAATATTCCGTGTAGCTCGAAAACGTGCCGGTTTCCACCCATTCAATCGCGCCGCCGTAAATTGCGTCCAGATCCCACGCCGGGACGTACCGCATCGACAGACCGACCCCGATCTGTACCGCCAGCAGCACCGACAGTGCCGCTGCACTGCCCCATCGCACCGCCCGCGGTTCCGGCGTCCAGCGCGTCAGCGCTGCTGCCAGTAAGCCCAATCCCGCAGTGCCCACGATACATCCGCTCCACACGCCGCCCGCTCGCTGCGCCAGCAGAACGATCACGGCAATCGTCGTCAGCAGTATCGCACCGAGGGCACAGTAAATGCGTTCCAGCCGCACCGGTTTTTCCATAATTTTCACCCGCTCTCCCCGTTTGATTTTTATTATACCGGATATTCCGCCGGATTGCAAGCAAAAAAACAAACCGGCCCGAAAAATCAGGCCGGTTTGCAATGATATTAATCGACTACAACGCCTTTTTGCAGCATTACGTTGGCATACAGCGCCGATTCGCCCGTCGCGACAATCGCATACGCGGTGCGCGCCGCATCGTAAAACGCGAATCGTTCAATGTTCTGCACCGTATCGCCGCCGCGCGGGTCGTGTTTGGCAATGATTTGCTTGTACACGTCCCAAATCGGCGTTTCCACCGGATCACCCGGCACCACTTCCATCAGGCTGACCGGATGCTCCACATACACGTCCAACGGGAATACCTGCAAGATCGCATCCAGCAGTTCCGGCACATTGTGACCGTCGCAGCGGATGACAATCGCGTTTTTCCCCATCGACTCGGCCGGAAAATTGCCGTCTCCCAGCACAATCCGGTCGCCGTGACCCATCTCGCACAGCACTTTCAGCAGTTCCGGCGACAGGATCTTCGGAATCCCTTTCAGCATACCGAATCCCTCCGATCAGCGGATGTTTTTGTACATCGGGCCATACGCCGCGCACGCGCGGTAATCCTGGCCTTCTTTGTCCATGCCGAACGCGTTCCACGCCGCCGGACGGAAGATCTGGCTGTCCGGCACGTTGTGCATACACACCGGAATCCGCAGGATGGAGCAAAGCGTAATCAGATCCGCGCCGATGTGGCCGTACGAAATCGCGCCGTGGTTCGCGCCCCAGTTGTTCATCACGTCATACGCCGTTTTGAACGGGCTGCCGTCTTTGCCGTCGCAGCGCGGTGCAAACCAGGTGCACGGCCAGGTGTAGTCCGTCCGCTTCCACAGCGCATCGGACACATGCTCCGGCAGCGCAACGGTCCAGCCTTCGGCGATTTGCAGCACCGGTCCCAGCCCTTTGACCAGGTTCAGCCGGATCATCGTCGCCGGCATCTGTGCCCGCGTTTCGAACCGCGAAGAGAATCCGCCGCCGCGGAAGTATCCCAGGTCGGCGTAGTTCCACGTGGTGTGCGCCATAATCGCTTCCTGATCGGCCTTGGTCACGTCGTACCACGGTTTCATCACATGATTGCCGTTTTCGTCCACCGCTTCGGCATTCGCATCCAGGCAGCAAGCGCCGGAGTTAATCAGATGGATAAATCCGCCGTTTTCTTTCGCAACGCCTTCCAGCTCATACCCGGTCGCGCGTTTGACCGCTTCCGGACTCCAGTATGTACGCACATCGGCAAACATCTGCGCGCGATTGGTCAGCAGCTTCATCAGCAGCATCCCCAGCCCGTTGAGCGTGTCGTTTTCCGTCGCGAGGATGTACGGTTCGCGCGCGCCTTCCCAGTCAAACGACGTGTTCAGCATCGCTTCCGGGAAGTCGCAGTTCGGGTAAAAGTCCGTCCACTGGCGCTGCCCCTGGAACCCGGCAGCAATCGCGTTGTGGCCGACCATTTCCTCTTCGCAGCCCTTCGGCAGATTCGGGTTGCCGTTCATCAGGTCTTTGATGATGACCATCATCTTGACGACAAATTCCCAGTCTTTTTCTTTCTGCTCCGGTGTTTTTTGCAGCTCGGTGGGGTTCTTGTCGAAGCCTTCTTTGCAGTGCGCTTTCGTCCACGCCAGCGCTTTTTCGTACTCTTTTTCGTCGTAAATGCCTTCGGTCATGCGGCGGATGATTTCCACCTCGTCCACAGACTCCACGCGCATTCCCAAATATTCTTCGATGAATTCAGGGCTGATGATCGAGCCGCCGATGCCCATCGTGATCGCGCCGATTTGCAGGTACGACTTGCCGCGCATCGTGGCCGCCGCCACCGCCGCCCGACCGAACCGCAGCAGCTTTTCGCGGACATCCGCCGGAATTTCGGACACTTCGTCGATGTTCTGCACGTCGTGACCGTAAATGCCAAACGCCGGCAGGCCCTTCTGCGCGTGCGTTGCCAGCACGGACGCCAAATACACCGCGCCCGGGCGTTCGGTGCCGTTAAAGCCCCACACGCCTTTGATCGTCATCGGATCCATATCCATCGTTTCCGCGCCATAGCACCAGCACGGCGTCACGGTCAGCGTGATATCCACGCCTTCCTTTTTGAACTTCGCCGCGCAGGCCGCCGCTTCGGCCACCCGGCCGATCGTGGTGTCCGCGATCACGACTTTCACCGGCTCGCCGTTGGAATATTTCAAATTTTCCGTAAACAGCTTTGCCGCCGCTTTCGCCATGCCCATCGTCTGATCTTCCAGCGATTCACGCACCTGCAGTACGCCGCGCCGTCCGTCGATTGTCGGGCGAATCCCAATCACCGGGTAATCGCCGATCATTCTGTTCTTTGCCATCTCAAAACCTCCTGTGGAATGTTTTATTGCCTTTTTCATACGAAAAAGCTTTGTTATTTCTATTATACTATTGAAAAACCAGAAAAGCTTGTGCTATAATAGAAATAAAGTAGGACAATATTCCGATTTTTGATTTTTTCCGAAGGAGCGTTTTTCTGTGCAGCATCGGATGAGTTACAACGAGTCGCTTCCGCGCGGCACCGCCCAGTTTCCCGTGGAATTGTACGCGGTGGACGCCCGCGACCCACGGTTTCATATGGCATACCACTGGCACCTGGAATTCGAGATCATCCGCGTGCTGCGCGGACAGTTTGCGCTGGTGTGGGACGAGCAGCCGGTGGCGCTGCCCGCAGGCAGCATCGCAATGATTTACTGCGGCGCACTGCACGGCGGCATCCCGTCGCCGGACTGCGAATACGAATGCCTGGTATTCGACCCGGCGCTGCTGACCAAGGCCAATTTCGCCGGGCAAACGGAATTGCAGCAGCTGCTGAACGGCGCCGGGCGCGTACCGCCGATTGTGCAGGCGGCGCAGCCGGAAATTTGGGCGCGGATGACGGATCTGTTTGCCGCCGCGCCGCGCAAAACTGCCGGTGCGCCGCTGCGGGTGCGCGGGCTGCTGCTGGAATGCTTCGGACTGCTGCTGGACAGCGGATGCGTGATCTCCGCGGCGGATCGGACGCACGTCAACCGCAAAATTGAGCAAATCAAGCGTGTTTTGGCGCGCATCGAGCGGGACTACACCGAAAATCTCACGCTGACCGATTTGGCGGACGAAGCCGGGATGTCGTCGAAGTATTTATGCCATTTTTTCCAGCAGCTGACGCGCCGCACGCCGATCGACTACCTCAACGACTACCGGGTGGAGCAGGCGTGTATGCTGCTCCAATCGGGCGGCTGTACCGTCACCGACGCGGCGTTCCGCTGCGGATTCAACGATTTGAGCTATTTTATCCGGATTTTCCGTAAATACCGCGGGACTTCGCCGGGCAAGTATTTGCAGGCGTGCCGGGCAGCGGAGGATCCGTAAATTCAGGAGGAATGTAAAATGCGCAAAATCCAAACGGTTTCCTATGCGCCGGAACACGGCGCGTATGGATGGATCGACCTTTATTGGCCGGAAACGACCGCACCCTGCCCCATGTTCATCTACTTTCACGGCGGCGGCTTGACCGGCGGCGACCGTGCCGCCGGGGTTCAATCCACTTTGCAGCGGCTTGCCGCACACGGGATTGCGGTGGCCTCCGTCGAATACCGGCTGATGCGCTTTCACAACGGACAGCTGTGCAGCGATTCGCCGCAGTTTCCGGATTTCGTGACGGATGCCGCGCGCGCCGTTGCCTGGCTGCGCAGTCATCCGGTCGATGAGCACCCGGTTTCGGCGTACTACGTTGGCGGATCGTCGGCAGGCGCATATCTGTCCCTCATGCTGTTTGCGAATCCGGCATACTTGGGCAAATACGGAATCGATCACATGGAAATCGACGGATACTTGTTCGATGCCGGCCAGCCGACCACGCATTTCAACGTACTGAATGCGCGCGGGCAGGACGGCCGCCTAATCCGCATCGACGAAGCCGCGCCGCTGTATTGGATCGATCACGACTATTCCGGCCGTCTGCCGAAACTTCGCATCCTGTACGCGGAATCGGACATGGTCAACCGTCCGGAGCAGACGCGGCTGCTGTACCGCACGCTGCTGCATTTTCGCTACGACCCGAATCGAATCACGCTGCGCCGCATGGATGGGTATACGCATTGCGCGTATTGCGGAGATCCGGATGTGTTTGCGCCGGAAATTGAGGCGCTGATTGCCTCCGGCACGCCGTAATCCATTCGCTAACAATTCACACGCCCGCGCCCTGTCTCCACAGGCCGCGGGCGTTTTGCATTGTAAGTTTTACCGAACCCGCACAAAATACGGCAGCCGATCCAGCGGCGCATCCACCGCAATCGTCCGTCCGCCGTCGAGCACCTCGCCGCGGTCGGATCTCCACTGCCCCATCGGCAGCCGAACCGACCGGCTGCGCGCGCCGCGCACCAATACCGGCGCCGACAGCACATCCGACCCCAGCATAAACTGGTCGCCGCACGTTTCAAATCCCTCGCCGGGAAATTCGTAGCTCATATGCCGCACAATCGGCTCGCCGGTTTGCGCGGCGTGCTGCGCCAGCGCATAAATCTGCGCCCCAAACGATTCATGCAGCCGGATATACTTCCGCACAATCCCATAATATTCCGCCGGCAATACACGCCACGGCGCCGCCGACAGCTGCATCATCGCCATCAGTGCATTGGCCTCCGTCCACCGGACGAACAGCTCCGGGTCGAACGCTTTATCCGCATCCGAAATCATCCCGCCGCCGACCATATCCGGGCAGCAGTACGCATACCCGGCCAATCCCTGCGCAACGGTGTGCGGAATCAGCGTATTCAGCCCAAAATGATCCCAACTGTGATATTTGTCGTGCAGCCGCGCCACAATCGGCTGACCGCCGAATTTCCACGCCGCGCGGAATTCGTTGAATGAGTACGCCGCACCGAATGCGTTGAATGCCGCGGTTTGTTCCCGCGCCGACATCGGTTGGTAAATTGCATCGTCGTCCGCGTAAAAATATGCATCTCCGGCATCGAATTTGAATCCGTCCGCACCGTATGTGTCCATTGCGTATTTCAGTTTTTCGTGGAACCACGCCGCGCACGCCGGATTCGTCAAATCCATCACGCAGCTGGTTCCGCTCCACCACTTCCGCAGCACCGGATTACCCGCACGGTCGGCACACAGGAATTTCTGCGTGCGCAGCTCCTTGAACCGCCATCCGGCCGAGGATACAATCGGCGATACCCACAGCATTACCCGGAACCCCAGCGCGTGCAGCCGGTCGATCAGCGCTTTCGGGTCGGGAATTTTGCGCTGATTAAAGTATTCATACACACCGTAGTCCTCCTGCCACCCGCCGTCGATCATCAGCACGCCCGGCCGCAGTCCATGCGCCACGATCCCTTCCGCGTATGCCAAAATCCGTTCTGTGGTCTGATCCACGCCCAGTTCCATCCAGGTGTTGTACTGCGGCGTCGTAAAAAACGCCCGATCCGGCAGCGTACCGGTAAACGGAAAATGCGCCGTCATCGCCGCCCGGTACGCACCGCGCAGATCGCCAAATCCGCCGCACAATTCGCCGCCGTCCGCCTCGATTTCAATTTCTCCGCCGGAAATCCGTGCCCGATACGGCTTGTCGTTCCAGTAATACCGCCCGGCCGTGGAAACCATAATCGGTGCAAACTGATCGTTTTCCCGCCCGCCGAACAAATCCATCACATCGTCTGACGTCCGGCCGTACGGCATTTGATGCCCCTGATTGATGCTGCCGCCGAACCAATACTCTTTTTCCAAAATTGTAAATTTCATCATAAAGCCTCCGCAATCAAATTCCATACGATTATACCACACGCGCGGCGCAAACGCCATACAGAATCCGGCTGCGGATATGGAGGATTCGGCTAAGTGTGCAAATTACAAAAAACACCGGGCATTCTTCAATGCCCGGCGTGCTGTATTTATTTCGTTTTCGTTTTGGGCGGCTGTTCCGGCAAGTGAAACAGCTTCCGCACCCGCTCGTGATACATCATCACATACGCCGTCGCAAGCCGCGTCATCGCAATATCCATCAGCCAAAACACAATGTTTCCCAGCAACAAGAACAGCAGCGGCAGCTGTACGCCGAACAGCGTAAATTCCGACAGCGGCACATCGAACAGCCCGATCGCGACGTAATAGGCCGCAATCACCGTCAGGTTAAACACGGCAAATTTGAGTGCCGCGCAGAAATGCGGGCGGTGCAAACTTTCAAATATCGATTTCAGCACCGGGTAATACCCAAAAAACATCAAATAAATCAGCTTTGCTTCCACATCCGTTACCAGCAGCATCGCCACCATTGCGGTTGCGGCGTAAATCATCATCGCCCACCGCTTGTCCAGCTCGATCACCGCCAGCATGATGCTCAGCCCCGCCAGCACCGGCAGCGCATATGTTGCAATCGGAACCACGTTGGTCAGCAGCATACAGCCAACGCCCAGCGCGACCAATACCCCGCCGAATGCGATTTTCCCGGTTTGGGTATTCATATTTTCTCCCCTTTTCATTCAGATGCGTCCGTCAGCAGCACGGAATCAAATCGCCGCCCATACATTCGCAGCAGCAATCCGCCGCCAGCAGCCCGCTGCATATATCGCAGCCGGACAGCCCGTTTCCGCGGTTCATGTTGTACCCGCCAACCGTGCCGCCGCGCTGCATTTGCAGCCGGTTCATCGCCATCCGATACTCAATGTTGTGCGGCTCCCGGCTCACGGCAATTTGCAGGTTGTTGAACGCCTCGTCCAGCCACCCGCGCCGGTACAGCACCATCCCTTTCAGGTAATACCATTCCGAATCGCGCGACGTCGTCGGCACCCCGTTCAAAATCTGTTCCGCATCGGCAAACCGGCCGTTCTGCATCATATTCCGCACATCGGGGTACGCCGTCGCCGTACTGCCGCCGGTCGAATAATCGGCCGCCGTCCCGGCGTACGATCCGCCGTACTGCGAGCCGGCTTTTTGCCCACTGCGGCGCGCTTTGGTAATTTCGTCGTACGCTTCATTGATTTCCTTCATCTTTTCGGAAGCCAAACTGCTCAAAGGGCTGTCCGCATAATTGTCCGGATGGTATTTCTTGGCCAAATTCCGATACGCCGACTTAATCTCTTCGTCGGTCGCATTTGGCGAAACCCCCAGTACTTTATATGGATCGTTCATGCAGGTCCTCCTGTTTGAATGCCCGGCGGGGCAAGCGTTTCCGCACCGCCGGCAGGCCATAGTAAATCAGATTTTCCAACACCGGGCGCAGCCGATGCACTTCCAGCAATTCCAACGCACCGCCAATGACCGCCTCGTCGGCGCACAGCACCGACTGCACGTAATCCCGCACCTTACCGCGCACTTCGCCGTCAACCGGCGTTTTCAGCCGGAATTTTTCCGCCAGCGGATTGTATGTACCGTCCGCGAGGTCATCGTCCAGATCATCAAACGCATCCGTCAGATAAACCCACCGCCCCAGCTGATACCCCAGCGTGTGCAGCACCTGGCGCTGCGCATCGTCCGGCGCAAAGTGCGCCAAAAACGCCGCAGTCATCGTGGCAGTCGGTTCCGCAGCCGCATCCGGTACTGCGCATTGCGCCTGTTCCAGCGTTTGCTGCGCGGCCATTTGAATCCGAATGCATTCCGCCGCGCCCGGTTCGCGTTGTGCCGCCCGCCGTTCTGCGCGGCGCAGCAGCATCCGCATCGCGCGGGCGCGAATCCGCGTGCCCAGCGTCCCGTCCGCAATTCCGTCGCGGCACTTGGCCGCCGCCAGCAGCACATTGACCGCCGCCGCGTACGACACTTCGTCCCCGCCGCGGTAAAACACGCATTTTTTCAGCGGATTGCACGTGCAGCGTCCGCGGCAAATCACGGCCGGCTCCGGCCGGAAGGCTGCGCCGATCAGCGCAATCAACGTTCCGTCGTAGCTCAGCGTCATGCGTGCCGCCCATCCGTATTCGCGCCCCAGCGCTTTGCACAGCGCGCAGTACACGCTTTTGTAGGCTTCCATATCGCCATATCGAATCTCCGGTTTGAACGGACGCACATAGCCAAACAATCGGATCGTCTCTCCTTCCGTTTCGGTTCTATTTTACAGTATGAACCCAACAGAGAGTTGAACAAGTTGTAAATTTTTATTCATTTGCCCGAGGTTTCAAAATTTTTTTCAAATATTGACCGGTATACGATGCATCGACCGTCGCCACTTCTTCCGGCGTTCCGCACGCCACGATGGTGCCGCCGCGGTCGCCGCCCTCCGGACCTAAATCGATCAGGTAATCCGCTGTCTTAATCACGTCCAGATTGTGCTCGATCACCACCACCGTATTTCCGGCATTGGTCAGGCTTTGCAGCACATCAATCAGCCGGTGCACATCGGCAATGTGCAGTCCGGTGGTCGGCTCGTCCAGAATATACAGCGTCCGGCCGGTCGCACGGCGGGACAGTTCCGTCGCCAGTTTCACGCGCTGCGCCTCGCCGCCGGACAGCGTCGTGGACGACTGTCCGATTTTCACATACCCCAGCCCCACATCGACGAGCGTTTGCAGCCGGTGCTGGATTTTCGGCATCGCAGAAAAGAACGAAACGCCCTCCTCAGCCGTCATTTCCAGCACATCGTAAATATTTTTTCCTTTGTACCGAATTTCGAGCGTTTCGCGGTTGTACCGGTGCCCTTCGCACACTTCGCACGGCACAAAAATGTCCGGAAGAAAATGCATTTCAATTTTCTTAATCCCGTCGCCTTCGCACGCTTCGCACCGGCCGCCGCGCACATTGAACGAAAAGCGCGCCGCCGTGTACCCGCGCATCTTGGCCTCCGGCATCGACGCGAACAGCTCGCGGATGTCGTTGAACAGCCCGGTATACGTCGCCGGGTTCGATCGCGGCGTGCGGCCGATCGGCGACTGCGTGATGTCAATCACCTTGTCCAGCTGGTCAATCCCCACGATATCGCGGTGCTTACCGGGCTTGGCCTTGCTGCCGTTCAGTTCAGCGGACAGCCGCTTGTTCAGGATTTCATTAATCAGCGACGATTTGCCGGATCCGGACACCCCCGTCACGCACACAAACATCCCCAGCGGAATCGTCACATCGATATTTTTCAGGTTGTTCTGCTGCGCGCCCAAAATTTTTAGGTATTTTCCGTTTCCGGCCCGCCGCGTTTCCGGTACCGGGATTTTCCGGCGGCCGCTGAGGTACTGCCCAGTGATCGAATCCGGGCAGTGCTTGATCTCCTCGGCCGTCCCGGTGCAGACAACCTTTCCGCCGTGCACCCCGGCGCCCGGCCCGATGTCAACAATGTAATCCGCCGCATACATCGTGTCCTCGTCGTGCTCCACCACCAGCACCGTGTTGCCGAGGTCGCGCAGGTTTTTCAGCGTCGCGAGCAGCTTGTCATTGTCGCGCTGATGCAGCCCGATCGACGGTTCGTCCAGAATATACAGCACGCCCATCAGCGACGATCCAATCTGCGTCGCCAGCCGAATCCGCTGGCTTTCGCCGCCGGACAGCGTCCCCGCCGACCGCGACAGCGTCAGGTAATCCAGCCCCACATTGTGCAGGAACCCGATGCGGTTGCGGATTTCTTTCAGAATCGACTCCGCAATCAACCGGTCGCGCGGCGACAGCTTTTCGGGCAGCGCCGCAACAAATTCCAGCGCATCCGCAATGGATTTTCCGCAGAAGTCCTGGATATTCTGCCCCTCGACCGTTACGGCCAGACTTTCTTTTTTCAGCCGCCGCCCGCCACACTGGTCGCACGGAATGGCGCTCATGTACGCGCCAATTTCCTCTTTCACCCAGCTGGACTGCGTTTCGCGGAACCGCCGCTCCAAGTTCGGGACAATGCCCTCGAACACGCTCAAATACGTGCCCTCACCGGCGTCGTTGCGCCGCGTCAGTCGGATTTTTTCGCCGTCCGACCCGTACAGCAGGACGTGCTGCACCGCCTCCGGCAGCTCGCAGAACGGCGTGTCGAGCGAAAAATGGTAATGCTTGGACAGCCCGTCGTAATACATCGCCGCAATCGATACCCCGTCCGCATAGTACCATCCGCTGGCCTTAATCGCGCCATCGCGGATGGATTTCGTGCGATCCGGCACAATCAAATCGGGGTCCACGCGCATAAACACGCCCAGCCCGGTGCATTTGGGACACGCACCGAACGGATTGTTGAACGAAAACATCCGCGGCGTCAGCGATTCCATGCTCACCCCGTGATCCGGGCAGGCAAAATTCTGCGAAAACAGCAAATCCTCGCCATTCACCACGTTCACAATCGTCAGCCCGCCCGCCAGCTTCGACGCCGTCTCAATGGAGTCGGTCAGCCGTGCGCGCATATCCGGCCGCACCACCAGCCGGTCGATCACCACTTCGATCGAATGCTTCTTGTTTTTTTCCAGCGCAATCGGCTCGGACAGATCGTACAAATTCCCGTCCACCCGCACGCGGACATACCCCGACCGCTTGGCCGATTCCAGTTCCTTGGCGTGCTCGCCTTTGCGTGCGCGCACCACCGGCGCCAAAATCTGGATTTTCGTCCCCTCATCCAGCGCCATCACCTGATCCACAATCTGATCCACCGTCTGTTGCCGGATCTCGCGGCCGCAAACCGGGCAATGCGGCACCCCGATGCGCGCATACAGCAGCCGCAGATAGTCGTAAATCTCCGTCACCGTGCCGACGGTCGAGCGCGGGTTTTTCGACGTCGTTTTCTGGTCGATGGAAATTGCCGGCGACAGCCCGTCAATGGCGTCAACATCCGGCTTGCTCATCTGCCCCAAAAACATCCGCGCATACGACGACAGCGACTCCACATACCGCCGCTGCCCCTCGGCATAAATTGTGTCAAACGCCAGCGATGACTTCCCGGAGCCGGACAGCCCCGTTAACACCACCAGCTTGTCGCGCGGAATTTCCACATCAATATTTTTCAGGTTGTGCTCCCGCGCCCCGTGTATCACAATATTTTTCGATCCCATACCATGCTCTCCTTATGCCCGTCCGCTGCTGCGCGCACCGTCCGTCACCCTGCGGCTGCTTTCGTCCGCCTCTTGCAGTTTGCGGATGCGGTCGCGCAAATACGCAGCGTGTTCGAATTCCAACAACTTCGCCGCCGCCTTCATCTCGCGCGTCAACTGGTCGATCAGCTGCAAACGCTCGGCGTGCGACAGTTTCTTCTGCCCGGTCTTGCCCTTTTCGGCGGGTACTTTTGAAGAAATTTCCAGCAAATCCGCCACTTTCTTGATGATTGTTTTGGGGACAATGTGGTGCTCTTCATTGTACCGCTGCTGAATCGCGCGGCGTCGATCCGTCTCGTCAATGGCGTTCCGCATCGATTCCGTAATCACATCCGCATACATAATCACTTGCCCCTCCGCGTTGCGCGCCGCGCGGCCGATGGTCTGAATCAGCGACGTTTCGGATCGCAGGAACCCTTCTTTGTCCGCATCCAAAATCGCCACCAGCGACACCTCCGGAATGTCCAGCCCCTCGCGCAGCAGGTTAATCCCCACCAGCACGTCGAATTCGCCCAGCCGCAAATCGCGCACAATCTGCATCCGCTCCACCGTATCGACGCCGTGGTGCATATATCGTACGCGAATCCCTGCGTTTTCCAAATACGCGGTCAAATCCTCGGCCATCTTCTTGGTCAGTGTCGTCACCAGTACGCGTTCTTTCCGCTTGGTGCGCGCCTGAATTTCGGAAATCAGGTCGTCGATCTGCCCCGCCGTCGGCCGCACGGATACCTCCGGATCGAGCAGCCCCGTCGGCCGAATCACCTGCTCCACCACCTGCACGCTTTTTTCACGTTCAAACGGCCCCGGCGTCGCGCTGACAAATATCACCTGATGAACACGCCCGTAAAATTCGTCAAAATTCAGCGGCCGGTTGTCGTACGCCGACGGCAGCCGGAATCCGTAGTTGACCAGCGCCTCTTTGCGCGCCCGGTCGCCCGCATACATCGCGCGCACCTGCGGCACCGTCACATGCGATTCGTCGATCATCAGCAGAAAATCCTTCGGGAAATAATCGAGCAGCGTGAACGGCGCACTCCCCGGCGCACGGCGGGACAGCACGCGCGAATAGTTTTCAATCCCCTTGCAAAACCCGATCTCCTGCAACATCTCAATGTCGTACTTCGTCCGCTGCTCAATCCGCTGCGCTTCCAGCAGCTGATCGTGGTCGCGGAAATACCGGATGCGTTCCTGCATCTCGTCCTCCAAATCCGCGATGGCCGCGCGCATTTTCTCGGCCGGGACGATATAATGCGACGCCGGGTAAATCGCCGCGTGCCGCAGCAGCGCGCGGCATTCGCCGGTCAATGGATTAATCTCACTGATGCGATCAATCTCATCTCCGAAAAACTCCACCCGAATCAAGTAATCACTGGCCGCCGCCGGAAAAATCTCGACCGTATCGCCGCGAACGCGGAAGTGGTTGCGCGTTGGGTTTACGTCATTGCGGTTGTATTGCAGCTCCACCAGCTTTTGCAGCAGTTCGTCACGGCTTTTCTGCATCCCCGGCCGCAGCGAAATCACCATGCTGCGGTAGTCAATCGGGTCGCCCAGGCTGTAAATGCACGACACGCTCGCCACAATAATCACGTCCCGCCGTTCCGACAGCGCCAGCGTCGCCGAATGCCGCAGCTTGTCGATTTCGTCGTTGATGGCAGAGTCTTTCTCGATATACGTATCCGTCGTCGGAATGTACGCCTCCGGCTGATAATAATCGTAGTACGACACGAAATATTCCACCGCATTTTCAGGGAAAAATTCGCGGAATTCGCTGCACAGCTGCGCCGCCAGCGTTTTGTTGTGCGCCAGCACCAGCGTCGGGCGGTTCACATTGGCAATGATATTCGCCATGGTAAATGTCTTGCCCGACCCAGTCACGCCCATCAGCGCCTGTTCCCTGTATCCGGCTTCCACCCCGGCCGTCAGCTCCGCAATGGCCTGCGGTTGGTCGCCCGTCGGCCGATATTCCGACACCAGCTTAAAATGATCCACGCAGCATTCCTCCCCCGTTTTGGGTCTATTGTGTACCCGCCAGGCCTGCCTTATGCAGGCGCTGCCCGGCGTTTGTCGCTATCTAATCCATCGTCGCACTCAAAATTCGCCGCATTTCGGCGGCACTTTCTTATTATAGCACACCCAATCGCAAAATGCAATCATATTCGTCAAATAATGAAACTTTTTGCTGGATTCAACGCCAGTAGTTGCGCCTGCACGCCTGCCGGTACTGGCTGGGCGTCTGGCCGGTTTCTCGTTTGAATATTGCGTTCAGGTTTTGCGCGCTCCCGAATCCGCTCCGTTCCGCCACCGTCCCGATGGCAATTGTCGAATCCCACAGCATCGCCTTGGCCGCCGCGACGCGCACATCCGTCAGGTACCGGTGAAACGTCGTCCCAAACGTCTGCCGGTACACCGCCCGGAAATGCGATTCGCTGAGGCTCACGGACTTCGCGATTTCCGCAGCCGTCACCCGCTCCATGTAGTGTTCGTCGATATACCGCCGCGCCTGCACCATCCACGCGCTGCGCCCGTCGCCGCCGGAAAACCGCGCGTCTTTGCGCAGCGTGCTCAGCAGCAGCAGGATGCTCCCATTCATCAGCGCCTCGTCCGGCGTGCGGCTTTCGTTCTGCGCAATCACGGTGCGCAGCAGTTCCTGTGCCGCCGCCGCATGAATCACCGGAAAATACGGTGGCAGCCCGTCCAGCAGCGCCGCCAGCGCATCCGCCGCCGAAAACTTGAGAAACAGCGTCCGGAACGGCAGCTGACT
Organism: uncultured Eubacteriales bacterium; assembly: GCA_905198155.1. Classification (GTDB taxonomy): domain Bacteria; phylum Bacillota; class Clostridia; order Oscillospirales; family Acutalibacteraceae; genus RGIG4076. The sequence continues at coordinate 89,788 of CAJKBQ010000001.1, read as the reverse complement.
GTACCGCACCTGCCCCGGGTGGGCGACCAGCACATGGTCGTGCCGCATCCGGTACGGCACGCCGTCCAAATACGTCTCCCCAGCGTCCTCCAGAAAATATTCAATTTCGTACAGCGTCGCCCGCCGCTCCGGCGAGCGCTTCAATCCGCTGAATTCGCTGCAATCGTAGTACCCGCACCGCCGCGTGGACGGCAGCACCCATTCTGCCACATCGGTTCGCCTCCATCGAATTCTTGAAAAACTTCATCGGTTTTCCGGTTTTCAAATCCGCTTGCTTATCGTACAATAATCATACAACAAAATCTGTAGAAAGTAAAGGGCTTTTGAAATGAATCCAATGGTATCCATCGAAAAATTGAAAATTCCGACCTATCCGGAACCCCCGCAGGAACCGCTGCCGATGTTCGCCGAAAACCGCGTGCATCAGCGCACCAGCGGCCGTCCATACCCGAACAAAGTGGTGCTGTCTGTGGACCGGAGTGCCAAATTTGGCCGCGAATACACCGTCGTCCGCTTGGAAAACGAGTATCTGCGGATCGAAATCCTTCCGGAAATCGGCGGCCGCATCTATTCCGCGCTCGACAAAACCACCGGCTACGACTTTTTCTACAAACAGCACGTCATCAAACCGGCACTGATCGGCGTTCTCGGCTCGTGGATTTCGGGCGGCGTGGAGTTCAACTGGCCGTTCCACCACCGCGCGTCGGGCTTCATGCCGTGCGACTACACGCTGGAAACGCAGCCGGACGGCGCCGTCATCTGCTGGCTGTCGGAACACGACCCGATCGACCGGATGAAAGGCATGGTCGGCATCGTGCTGCGCCCCGGCGAAGCACGGTTTGAAACGCGGATGCGGCTGTACAACCGCACCGACACGCCGCATTCGTTCCTGTGGTGGGAAAATGCCGCCGTCCCGGTCAACGAGCAGTATCGGATCTTTTTCCCGCAAGACGTTACCTATGTCAATTTTCACTATCTGAAATCCCGCACCACTTACCCCATCGCCGGCAACTGCGTGTTCGACGGCATCCCGATGGCGGAGCCGCGTGACATTTCCTGGCACAAAAACACGCGGGAAGCCACGTCCTACTTTGCCAGCGCGTCGCAATTCGACTTTTTCGGCGGCTACGACTACGGCAAAGCCTGCGGCGTCGTCCACATCGGCGACCACCACGTCTCGCCCGGCAAAAAGATGTTCACATGGGCGTACGGTCAGCTGTCCAAAACATGGGAATCTGCTCTGACGGACACCGACGGCCAATATGCCGAGCTGATGGCCGGGTCGTATTCGGACAACCAGCCGAATTTTGCGTGGCTCGCGCCGTACGAAACGAAGCAATTCTCGCAGTATTGGTACCCCATCGCCCAAATCGGCACGCCGGAATTTGCCAATCTGGACGCAGCATTCCGGCTGGATCGCACCGAAACCGGCGCAGCGCTGTATGTGCAGGCCACCCGCCCGCTGCCGGATGCACGGATTCGTCTGCGCAACGGCGCGCATTGCCTGTTTGAAGCCGTGTGCAGCCTGAATCCCGCCGCGCCTCAGAAATTCGACGTCGGTGCGCTCCCGCAATTTGTCACCTGCGAAATCGAGTCCGGCGGGCGAACGGTGCTGTCCTACACCGAGCGCGTATTCGACGCGTTCCAAATGCCGGATCCGATCACGGATATGCCGGCCGCCGCCGCGATGGGTTCCGCCGACGACCTCTACCTGGCTGGCGTTCACGTCGATCAGTACCGCGACCCGGCCGTCGATCCGGACGCCTATTGGCGGGAAGCGCTGCGCCGCAATCCGCGGCACATTCCGTCGCTCATCGCAATGGCGGAATATGCGCACCGTCTGCGCGACGATGCATCGGCGCTGCGCTTCATCCGCCGCGCCGTCGCCGAAAACTGTCAATTCAACACGCGCGTCCAAAGCGGCACCATATACTATGTGTACGGCCAAATTCTGGAATCCGTCGGCGCATACGAACAGGCCGCCGACTGGTATCACAAAGCCGCCTGGGCCGCAGACAGCGTCGGCAAAGCCATGACGCGCATCGCCATGCTGGACGTCCGCGCCGGTCACTGCGACGACGCCGTCCGCCACGCCGAAACCGCGCTGGATTATGGCCGCACCAACAACCTGGCCGCCGCCGTGCAGGCACTGGCCATTCAACTGCGCGGCGATTCCGCCGATGATCTGCTGCAATCACTTCTCCGCCGCGATCCGCTCGATCATTTCGCGCGGTTCCTGTCGGATGCGCCGGACTTCTACGATCGGATGGACAGCAACGCCGCCCAAACCTGCCTCGACCTGGCCGCCGACCTGGATACCATGGGTCAGCCCGACGCCATCGTTCGCCTGCTGGACGGTCTGGTTACCGCGAAACCGTCGTGCGCCGTTCAAATGATTCATTACGCGCGCGGCTATTACCGCGCCCAGACCGGCGGCTGCCCCGACCGCGATTGGGCGGCCGCACGCGCCGCAGATATCGGCCCCGCCTTCCCCATCCGCCCCATCGAGCAGCGCATTCTGGAATCCGTCACCGCCCAAACCGACGATCCCGGCGCGCGGCTGCTGCTGGGCTGCCTGTACTACCACACGCACCGCTACGCCGCAGCCGCCGGCCTCTGGGCGCAAAACGACGACTGGATTTCTGTGCGGAACCTCGCCGTCGCAAAATTTAGTCATTTGCATCAGCCGGACGAAGCCCGCGCCCTGATGGCACGCGCCGTCGCCCTTCGCCCGGATTCGGAACAGCTGGTGTACGAAACCGCCGTCCTGATGGACAAATGCGGCGTCGCCCCGGCCGAAAAAATCGCATTCCTGACGGCGCATTCCCTGACCCGCGATGACTCCCTGATCGAACTGGCCAAAGCATACAACCAGGCCGATCAGCCCGACGACGCACTCCGCACGCTGCTCGGCCACACCCTCGTCGCGTGCGAGGGCGGCGAACACGCCATCGCCGACCAATATATGTTCGCGCACCTGACGCTCGGCCGCCGTGCATTGGCCGACGGCCGCCCGGCGGACGCGCTTGATTCCTTCCGCGCCGCACAAGTCCTGCCGCAGTCGCTCGGCGCCGGATTGTGGAACCGCTGCAAACTTGTTCCGGCCCGATTCTGCGAGGCCACCGCATTGGAACAGCTGGGCCGCACCGCCGAAGCGCAGCAGATTTTCCGCGACATCGCCGACATCGAAATCGAATATTTCAGCAACATGAACCTGAAAGAACTGCCGTACTTCCAGGCCTATGCCCTGTGCCACCTCGGCGAGCCATTGGAAGCCCAAAAACGGATGACAAAATACGCCCGCGAATGGGCGCAAATCGCCGACGGCACAGACAACGGCTATTTTGCCACCACGCCGTTCTTCCTCTCATTCGTAGACGACCCGTCTGTCCTCCGCAAAGCGCAGAGCGATTACCTCACGGCCCTGAGCGCAGATTTCATGGGCGACCCAACCTCCGCCGCCGCACACATTGCCGCCGCGTGTACCGGCAACAGCGACAATCTGTTGGCGCTGAGCTTCCGCCGCGAAGGCTTCCTCCGCTGATCCCCCACACAGCAAGAAATCCGGCGAATCGAGCACAGACCCGATTCGCCGGATTGTTTTGTTTTCAGAAAGAACCTTACGCGCCGATCTTCAAGTTCATCAGCACATATTTCGCCAAGAACAGCACGGAAATGATGTACATCAGCACCGGAACCTCTTTGGCCTTGCCGCGGAACAGCTTAATCACCACATAGGAGATAAAGCCGAACGCGATGCCGTCCGAAATGCTGTACGCAAACGGCATCATCGCGATGGTCAGGAAGCACGGCACCGCCTCTTCCATCTTGTCCCACGCAATGCGCGCCACGGACTTCATCATCAGCGTGCCCACCACGATCAGCGCCGGAGCGGTAATCGCATACAGGAACCAGCTGTTGTTGCCCAGCACACCGAACACCGGCGTGATGAACAGGCTCAGCGCGAACATAAACGCAACCACGATCGAAGACAACCCCGTGCGGGCGCCTTCCGAAATGCCAGACGCGGACTCCACGAACGTCGTCACCGTCGAAGTACCCAGCGCAGAGCCGGACACCGTCGCGACCGCATCCGCGATCATCGCTTTGTCGCCGCCATCCATCGAGCCGTCCTCTTCGAGCAGACCGGCCGCACTCGCAGTGCCGATCAGCGTACCGACGGTATCGAAGCAGTCCACCAGCGCGAACGAAATCACCGCAGTGATGAACGGCAGCACACCGTTGCTGAACACGCCTGCAAAGTCAAACTGGAACGCTACTTTGGAGATGTCGCCGATCGACGCCAAATCATACGCCGACCCCTCGGTCACAAACTCGCCGAACCAATTCCAGCCCAGCAGGCTCGGTACCAAGCCGATCACCGCCGTCGCCAGAATGCCGATGAAGATCGCGCCCTTCACTTGCAGCACCATCAGCACCACAATAATCAGGATCCCGATCACGCACAGCAGCTGCGCGCCGTGGGTGATGTCGCCCAGCGCCGGAACCCCGGAGCTGAAGTTGACCAGCTTGCTGTTCAGCAGGCCGATAAAAGCGATAAACAGGCCGATACCCGCGCTGATCGCCGCTTTCAGCGACGCCGGAATCGACTCGATGATCTTCTTGCGGATCGGGGAGATCGCAACGATCAAGAAAATCAGACCGGAGAAAAAGACAATCGTCAGCGCCTGCTGCCACGTGAAGCCCATCGTCAGGCACACCGTGTACGTGAAGAACGCGTTCAGACCCATGCCCGGCGCCTGCGCATACGGCACGTTCGCCAAAAAGCCCGTCAGCAGCGTACCAATCACCGCAGACAAGCAGGTCGCGACTGCAACACCGATGATGTTTTCTTTCGGCATCGCCGGGTAGAACCCGTCGCCCAGGTCAACGCAAAGCATCGACGGGTTTACGAAGATGATGTACGCCATGGCGAAGAAAGTCGTCAAGCCGCCCAGCACCTCGGCGCGAACAGTGGATCCGCGCTGCTTGATTTTGAACAATTTTTCCATGCTGTTGTTCCCTCCAACAAAATATTCTTTTTTATTTAAAATTTCACGGCCGACGCACGCATCGACGCGTGTTCATAAAAAAGACCCCCGTTTGAAAAAAACGAAAAACGCCGACCCCGACCATTTTGCCGGGCTCGGATGCCTGTGAACGTACTATGAATAATACGTTATAAATTTTATCACATCCGGTCGCACTTTGTCAATGGATTCGGCGCAAGTTTCTAAACTTTGTAGCAACGCACAATTCATCGACGGGTTTTGCGTCCAAAAGAATGGATTTTGTGCCAAAGACTTGACCTTTATTTTGAAATGCGGTATAATAACGGTATCCCAAGCGAATTGATTCGCAGAAAGGTTGGAACAAAATGGAAAGATATGCATGGAAAGCCATCATCCTCCCCGGCAAAAAAGACGAGTACGTCCGCCGCCACAACGAAATCTGGCCCGAAATGGTCGAAACGCTGCACAGCGCCGGGATTCACAACTACACCATCTGGAACGTCGGCAACGAGCTGTTCGGGTACTACGAGTGCGGACACGGCCGCGCCTACGCCGCCAAAGTCCAGGCGGAAAGCCCCATTGTCGCCCGCTGGAACGAATACATGAAGGACGTCATGGTCATGGAAATGGATCCGGAAACGGGCGCGCAGCCCCAACTGGAACGTGTCTTTTTCTTGGAATAATCGCAAATCTGAGATCGAAAAATATCCCCGCCCACCCGCGATTTTTCACGCGAATGGGCGGGGATCCTGTTTATTTTTCGTCGATGTGCCGGAGCGTCTGCCGAACACAGTCGGAAATTTTTACGGTCTCTTTGCCGAATATCGTCGTGTGCAGCGTATCCCGGATCGGATTCGTCCAGACTGTGCCGATGCTGCGCAGCCCGTTCGCCATCCCCAAGATCGATCCAACGGTTGCGCCGTTGCAGTCCGTGTCGAACCCGGTTTCGACCGCCATGCAGACCGACTTGCCATAATCTCCGCCGCCGTACAGCAGCGCTGCCGCCACAATCATGGCGTTTGAAATCGTGTGGCACCACCCGTGACTGGTGTATTCGTTGTACCTGCGGTGGATGTGCGCAAAGCATTCCGACTGCGGCACGCCGGTTTCAAATTGATTCAGGATCTCGGTCACTGCTTCGTGCAGTCGGGACGTATGTGGGATTTGTGCCAGCCCGCTCCGGATAATCTCCGGGATCCGGTCGGCTGCCGCTGCGGCCGCCAGCATTGCCGCCACGAACATTTCGCCGTATATGCCGTTTTTTACATGAGAAATCGACGCATCGCGAAACGCCATGTCTGCCGCCTGTTCGGGGTCGCCGGGATTGATATAGCCGAAGTAGTCCCCGCGAATCTGTGCACCGATCCATTCCCGGTACGGATTTTTGTACTGCGCCGAATCCGGCGGCACAAATCCTTTGATAAAGTTGCAGTATGCCACCCGTTCCGCCGTGCAGTATACGTCCTTCCTTTGGAGCTGCACCCAGCTGTGCGCCACGTCGCCGGGCGCAAATCCGCGCCCATACTGCGCTATAATATGCTGTGCCATAACCGTATAGTTGGTATCGTCATCCGCCGGCATCCCGTCCACCTGGTCGGCATAGCAGCGGCAGGCAAACCGGAATTTGTACCGGTTCAGAATTTCTTCGTTGAGGTCGCTGTGCAGAATATACCGGTGCATCGGGTAATTTCCGGTCTCCCGGAGAAACGGAATCAGCTCGTCGGTGCGGATGCCCTCCACGGTTTTTCCCAGCAGACACCCGCAAATACGCCCCATCCACGCGCCATGGATTTTATCCGGCAGCGCATTGCGATCCACCGGGCGGCTCCCGATCTCCCCTTTACGCAGACTTTGGATTTCCGCCAGCGTGGACGGCTCTACATACGGATAGTTTTCCACTGTTTTGGCGTTCAGTACCACGTCGAACAGCACATCGCTGAGCCGCTCTTTGATCTCGCCCTGCGGCAGCCGCCCCACCGCAGCAAATACGTCGCCGTACGCTGCAATGTCCAGCCCTTCTTCCGCCGATTGCTGATACTCCGTCGCCAGATTGCAGGCGTACGATTCATACGACGGCAGACATTCGTACCGCGGTTTCAGCACTTTGCTGCGGTTCAGTTCCTCCACCGTCCGACCGTTGCTGTCCAGCACCAGTGCATCAAGCGTAATATCGAACAGCTTCGATATTTTAATCAGCTTTTCCAGTTCCGGCGTAGCGGTACCGGACTCCCATTTTTGCACTGATTGGCGTGATACACCCAAAATGTCCGCAAACTGTTCCTGTGACAAATGGACATCCGTCCGGATTTGATTGATTCGGTTTGACAAAGCCATCAAAAACACCTCGTTTTCTCTGTTTGCTTCTATCATACCACAGGGTTACACGTCCGATCAATCACCCGCAGGGTGCAAATTACGCAACCGGCAGTTGCATTGCTTCATGAACGGTCCAGCATCTCAATATACTCTTCCAGGCACATCCCGCTGGCCTTGATCTTCTGCGCGTGCTCCACACCCACATACCGGTAGTGCCACGGCTCGTACATAATGCCAGTTTTGTCGATTTTCGTTTTGTCGTACCGCAGAATGAACCCATATTCGGCGGCGTGCTGTTGCAGCCACTTAAACTGCGCCGTATTTTCAAACGACTGCGTCAAATTCCAGTTGCCGGATTCCAAAATATCGAACCCGTATCCGGTGTTGTGTTCGCTGGTGCCGGTAAAAGTGCGCGCCGTATTGGCTTTTTTGATTGCATCTGCCTGGGACATTCCCTTTTTCAGGTTGCTGTTGACCAGATTCCCGAACAGCCGATCCTGCAAGCTGATCGAGCGGTACGCCGACACCATTTGCAGCGGCACACCGGCCGCTTTGGCGGCGGCAAACATCTCTTTCAGCGGCTGATACGCCGCGCGGTCCACCGCCTGAATTTTGTCGTATTCCTTGGAATTCAGGCTCATCGCATCCACCGGCTGGCCGTTGCTCCAATACACCAAATCCCACTTGAAATCGAGCGGCAATTCGTAGTAATTGTTCAGCAGCATCAGGTCGCGGCCATGCTTCATGATATCCGCGTATTCCGCGTACGGCGAGCGCCATGTGACATTGGCATAAAGCCCGGTGTTGGTCTTGGAGCCGGTTTGCGAGGCTGCAGGCGACTTGGACGATGCCGGAGCCGCCGACGATACCGGCGGTTTGGACGAAGCCGGATTCGATGAAGCCGCAGCCGATGACGTTGGCTGCGACGATTCCGGCTCAGACGAACTCGGCGCAGACGAATCCGGCGCGGACGCATCCGGAACGGACGAGTCCAAGCCCGATGACGCATCCGCCGCCGAACTGGCCGGCGCGGCCGACGATTCCGCCGGGTGCGGCGTCACCGAATCACTGATCCACTTCCCGATCAGCAGCAGCCCCACCAGCAGCGCAGCGCCGATCAGCACCGTCAGTACGCGGTATGCTTTTTTCTTTTCGCGGGACATATGCTTTGCCATAAAATCTCCTCCCCCAGTTTGGCTGCGAAACAGATAAATCATAAATAACAGAAAACCCGGAAGGCTTTTGACCATCCGGGCAAATTCTGGAGCTGCTAACGCGATTCGAACGCGTGACCTCGTCCTTACCAAGGACGTGCTCTACCAACTGAGCCATAGCAGCAAATAATGGCGACCTGGAACGGGATCGAACCGTCGACCTCTAGCGTGACAGGCTAGCGTTCTAACCAGCTGAACTACCAGGCCATTTGCACGTTGCGTCGGTAACGCCGCAACGTGTTATATTATACCACAGATTTCGGATTTGTCAATGGGTTTTCGCAAATTTTTTTGACTTTTTAACGTTTTCGTCGAATCGGATCAATTTACCATTTTGCAGCGCAATTGTAATACGGCTTTCCGATAAATCCGACCTGCGCAAAATCTTCCGCGTTATGCCGGATAATGTAATCGATGTACGCTGCTGTCATTTTCGCCGTGAGCATATACCCCATCGGGTTCAGGTGTCCGCCCAAGTTGAATTGCTTGCGGAACGCTTCGTCGTACACCGGCGCGTATTTAGTAAAGTCAATGACGTACATAAACGGGAAATGTGCCGCAAAATCGTGCAGCAGCGCAGCGTGGCGTTCGGCCTGCTCGTTGTGCACCGGGTCGTCCGTCCGCGGCATCGACATCAGGAAAATACGCGATTTCGGCTGCATTTGGCGCAATTTGAGCAGAATTTTGCCGTAATAATTCGCAAATGTTTCCGGTTGGTTGGGCGCATAAAAATTCTGCTCGTTCAGGTCAGACAGACTGCCCAGTTCAATCGAATGGGCATCGTTGACTCCGAGCGCCAGAATGTATGCTTGGCACGCGTTCTGCACGTCAAAACAGCCGCATTTATTGCCGAATTCGTTCCAAAAGCCGCGGGCGCTCATCCCGCCGCACGAAAAATTGTATACTTTGGCACCTACCATACGCGCCATATATTGCCCCCACGAATACTCGTACATATCATGGTAGCCTTTGAGACCATTGTCATCCATTGACTCAAACTCGCCGGAAGAGAGGCTGTCGCCGATGCACCCGATGGTGCGGAAGATGCCGCAGAAGCCGCCGTCCTCCGGCAGGCGATCGAGCGGTTTTTCGTTCAAATCCGGGTAAAAAGCGTTCAAATTCATGTTTTTTGCTCCTTTTTTGGTTTGACCGTATTATATCATATTATGCGCGGAAAAACAAGCCTTTTGCATCAAAAATCCGCGTTTTGCGCCGTTTCGTCGAGAATCGCGCCCAACTCCGCGGCCATCCGGCGATGGGTCTCCACCCCGGGGTGATTGTGCGCCGACCGGTCGCTCACCGGGGACAGCATCCGGAATTCCACGCGCCCGTCTCCGGCGGAGGCCGCGTATCGATCCAGCGCCGCGCGAATCGTCGGCGCGATCACCGCGTCCAGCACACCGCACGCCCACACAATGTGGGCTGCCGGGTTTTTCGCGCGCAGGTTCTGCAAAAACGAAGTCACGGCATTTTGCACTAATTTTTCAGATTCCGGCGTCAATATACCGTCTGATTCCCATTTCAGCTGGTGTGCAGTTCCGTTTGCGTCAATCCATGGGTCGCGTCCGGCCGCGCCGCGGTCGTTTGCGCCGAGCAGTACAAAAATCACGTCCGGCTGCCAAGCGGCAAAATCGTTTTCCGCGCACGCGCCGAGCGCCCGGCCGGCCGCATTGTCCTGGAACCCGCAAACGGCGTCGTAATACCGCGGCATCGCGGAGCGGATGTCGTTGTTCCAGCCGCAGTACACGCCGTATCCGCCGCGCGAAAGCACGCGCACGTCGGCGTCCCGCTGCTGCATCAGGATGCGGTGATAGGCGCGCGACGCGCTGTGCATCCCCGTCGCCCAGCCGGTGTAGGAGGCCGGGAGAGCCAGCCCTTCGCCGGAGGTGATGCTGTCGCCGATGCACTCGATCCGCATCGGCGGCGGCGTCATCGGCAGCGGGGCGCCGTCTGTGCGCAGCTGTGAAACCGCAACAAATGTCCCTTCCGCCGCCTGGGTGTCCAGCGCAAAGCGGACGCGGTGCGGATTGCCGTCGGTCATATTGCGGTACAGGCAAAGCGATTGCCTGCCGGGCATCAGCGGCTGGCGCGAAAAGAGCGCGCCGTCGATTTCGACCGTCACCCACGGCTCTGCGGATTCGTACGCGACGTCCAGGTCCAGCCACATTTCGCGGGCGCAAGTTTCCCATTCCAGGCCGCTGCTCGTCCAGAACAGGTAATACGGCTGGTGCTGCGGGACAGTGCGGCCGTACAGGCGCACGGTTCCGGCCGATTCCATCTCCGCGACGGAATAGATGTGCAGCTGATTTTCATCAATTTCCATGTTTTTCGCTCCTTTTTCGCAAAATGGGGATCGAAATGATAAATTCGATCCCCGATTGGTGCAAAATATTCAAATTTACAGCATACGCACCGCGCCCGCCGGACGGATGCTCAGCACATGGCAGGTGCCTTCTCCCAGCGCGCCTTCGATCATGGTGCGGTACGCGTCGGTCAGCTCCGTCGGCACAAAGACCTGGATCGTCCCGGCGAACCCTCCGCCGTGGACGCGCCATGCGCCTTTGCCGGCCAGCATATGCTCCGTCAGCGCCAGCGCAAGCGGGATGCCCTGCTGATCCGGCGCCTGGATGCTGTACGCGTTTTGCAGATACATGAACGACGACCGGCCGGAGGCCAGAATCTCCTGCTTGAACGCTTCAAAACAGCCGGTGCGCAGCAGCTTGGCTTCATGCTGCGCGCGGTCGTTGTCGCCGAAGAAGTGAATTGCCCGCAGCAGCGCGCGGTCGCTCAGTTTGCCTCTCAGCGTCCCCACCTTCGCGAAAAATTCGTTCGGGTCCACTTCGCGCAGTACTTCCTTGCCGAACGCCCGCGCCACGCTGCACATTTCTTCGCCGATGGACGCGTAGTCGTCGGTCAGATCCGCGTGGTTGCCTTTGGTATCCACAATAACCAGGTTGTGGCCGCAGTCCGCAAAGTTGAACGGAATCTTCTCCACCACCGGTTTGGCCGGATCCGCAAAGTCGATGGCCACAAAGTTGCCGACCGCAGAGGCTGTTTGATCCATCAGGCCGCAGGGTTTCCCGAAATATTCGCGCTCGGCGTATTGTGCAATCTGCGCAATGGTCACGGGGTCAATGGTATCTCCGTTATACAAATAGTTCAGAATGGTGCCGATCAGCACTTCGAACGCCGCCGACGACGACAGGCCGGAGCCTTTCAGCACCGACGAAATCGTATACGCGTCGAAGCCGCCGATGCGGTAGCCGCGATTGACAAATCCGGCACACACGCCGCGGATCAGTGCCTGGGAACGACCGACCTCTTCCGCGTGAACGGTCAGGTCTGCGGTATCAACGTGATCGGGGTCAAAGCCTTCGGACCGGACGGTGATTTTTCCGTCATCGCGCTTGGCGGTGATGGAAATTACGTCCAAATTGACGCCGGCAGCCAGCACGCGGCCGTGCTGATGGTCGGTGTGATTGCCGCCGATTTCCGTGCGGCCCGGCGCGCTGAAAATGGCTGCCTGCTCCCGTGCATCGAAAATCTCGCAGAAGCGATCAATCGCTTTCAGGTAGCGTTCCTGCTGCGCTTTGACGCCTTCGGCGTCTGCATTGTAAATTTCCGCCAATTTGTGTGCAAAGGGTACGTCGTGAATTTCTTTCATCAGTTCCGGAATGGTTTTCAACATCATTGATGCATCCTCTCTTGCAATGCTTTGTTTTTTCTTTTTTTGCCGCAGTCGTACGGCAATCCACTAACATTATAGCGCATCACGCGCCAGACTGCAAGCGAAATTTGTCCGGAATCTATGGATTTATGTTGCAAATCGCCTTATTCTTCGGCAATTCGGAACTGGATGATCAGCACCACCATAATCACCGCGGCCGGGAACAGGATTGGCGCGGCGTTGAAGTGCGGATCCGGCTTGGAAAAGGACGATTTTTCGGGATTGTCCGGATCGTACCAGATTTCGACGGCATCGCCCTGCTGCGCATCGGTGGTTTTGTGCACCAGGATTTCTTTCCCGTTGTACTTCGTTCCGCTGACATAGTAGCTGTAATCCACCTGCATTTTGAAGTTGTAGGAGTAGTAGAAACGGCGCGTGATCGATCCGGGCGCGGTTTTCCAGTCTTCCTTCTGGATCCGGCGAACGGTATAGATCGTGAAGATGCTGGCTGCCGTGACAAGAACCGTGACCAACATTGCAATCAGCAGCGCACGCCGCACGCGTTTCTCTTTTTTCAATTCTTTTTGCATAGAATACTCATTCCTTTCTCGTCTGTACGGGAAGCGGATCGACACTGCCGCCGTCCAACTGGTTGCTCTGACCCGCCGCCGCTCCTTCCGGGCACGGGGCAGGTCAGATTCGGTTCATTATTCGTACTGTTTGCGCGCCACATAGCTGGTGTGCAGAATGTGATGCGCTTTGGGTCCGCCGAAGCCGTCGAAGAATTCGTCGTACAGCGCTTTGACTACCGGGGATTCATGCGATTTGCGCAGCGCCATCGACTGATCCTGGTCGTACAGGGCTTTGGCGCGTACCGCTTTCAGATCCACCGTGTCGCGCACCGACTGCGGCTGAATCGGCTGGCCGCCGCCGTTGACGCAGCCGCCCGGGCAGCCCATGATTTCGATGAACGCCCAGCCGTCCGGATTACCGTCCTTCAAGCGATCCATCACCGTTTTGGCTGCCGCAGCGCCGCTGGCAACCGCGACTTTGATCTCGGTGCCGTTGATGTTCACGGCCGCCTGTTTCAGACCGGCGGTGCCGCGCACCGCAGTGAAGTCCACTTCGGTATTGCTGCGGCCGGTGAGCCAGTCGTTGGCCGTGCGGAGCGCCGCTTCCATCACGCCGCCCGTTGCGCCGAAGATCACGGCTGCGCCGGTGTCGATGCCGAGCGGCGAATCAAATTCTTCGTCCGGCAGGGACGCGAATTTCAGTCCGGCGCGCTCGATCATGCGGCCCAGTTCGCGGGTGGTGAGGGCGATGTCCACGTCCGGCACGCCGGCAGCGGATTCGTCGTCGCGGCCGATTTCAAACTTTTTGGCCGTGCAGGGCATGATCGACACGGAGACAATGTCTTTCGGGTCGATGCCCATTTTTTCGGCGTAGTAGGTTTTGATGACCGCGCCGCCCATTTGCTGCGGCGATTTGCAGGTGGACAGGTGCGCCAGCATATCCGGGTAATAGTATTCGCAGAATTTGACCCAGCCGGGCGAGCAGGACGTAATCATCGGCAGCGTGCCGCCGTTCTGCATCCGCTGCACCAGTTCGTTGGCTTCTTCGACGATGGTCAGGTCGGCTGCGAAGTCGGTGTCGAATACTTTGTCAAAGCCCAGACGACGCAGCGCGGCGACCATCTTGCCTTCCACATTGGTGCCGATTTCCATGCCGAAGCATTCGCCCAGCGTGGCGCGGATGGACGGCGCGGTCTGCACCACGACGTGCTTGGTCGGGTCAGCCAGCGCTTCCCAGACTTTGGCGGTGTCGTCTTTTTCGACGAGCGCGCCGGTCGGGCAGACGGCCGTGCACTGGCCGCAGGAGATGCACGGCACCTGGCTCAGCTGCAGGTTGAACGCGCAGCCGATGGAGGTGTCGATGCCGCGGTTGTTCGCGCCGATGACGGAGACGTACTGCTCCGCGCAGGCCGCTACGCAGCGGCGGCACAGGATGCACTTGTTGTTATTGCGGACGAGGTGCGGGGTGCTTTCGTCCAGCTCATAGTGCGGTTTGTAGCCTTCGAACGCGGTTTCGTCCACACCGTATTCGCGGCAGAGCTTTTGCAGCTCGCAGTTGGTGGAACGCACGCAGGACAGACATTTTTTGTCGTGCGTCGAAAGCATCAGTTCCAGCGTGGTTTTGCGCGCCTGCTGCACTTTCTGCGTATTGGTGCGGATTTCCATTCCCTCCGCTGCCGGGTAGACGCACGCCGTCACTAGGCCGCGCGCGCCGGTCGCTTCGACCACGCAGATGCGGCAGGCACCGATCTCGTTTTTCTCTTTCATGAAGCAGAGCGTGGGAATTTCCACTCCGGCTGCACGGGCGGCTTCCAGAATGGTGGAACCCTTGGGTACGCTGACGGCGATCCCATTGACTTTGCAATTAATCATATCCATGTTCGCACACTCCTCTCTTATTTCTTCTCGATGGCATGGAAGTTGCAGTTGCTGATGCAGGCGCCGCACTTAATGCACTTGGCCTGATCGATCACATGCGGCTGACGCACGGCGCCGCTGATTGCGCCCACCGGGCAGTTGCGCGCGCACTTGGTGCAGCCTTTGCACTTGTCGGCGTCGATCGAGAAGGAGAGCAGGTGTTTGCAGACGCCCGCCGGGCAGCGTTTTTCGGTGACGTGCGCCACATATTCTTCACGGAAGAATTTGAGCGTGGCGAGCACCGGGTTCGGTGCGGTCTGGCCGAGGCCGCAGAGGGAGTTGGATTTGATGTACTGGCAGAGTTCTTCCATCCGATCCAGGTCTTCGAGCGTGCCGTTGCCGCGGGTGATTTTGTCGAGCATTTCGAGCAGGCGTTTGGTACCCACGCGGCACGGCGTACATTTGCCGCACGACTCGTCCACGGTGAATTCGAGGAAGAACTTGGCCATATCGACCATGCAGGTGTCTTCGTCCATGACGATCAGACCGCCGGAACCCATCATGCAGCCCATGGCGATCAGGTTGTCGTAGTCCACGGCCGTGTCGATCAGGCGGGCCGGGATGCAGCCGCCGGACGGGCCGCCGGTCTGCGCGGCTTTGAATTTTTTGCCGTTCGGGATGCCGCCGCCGATTTCTTCGATGATTTCGCGGAGGGTGGTACCCATCGGGATTTCAACGAGGCCGGTGTGCTTGATTTTGCCGCCGAGGGCGAACACTTTGGTGCCTTTGGATTTTTCGGTGCCCATCGACGCGAACCATTCGGCCCCGCGCAGGATGATCTGCGGGATATTGGCGAAGGTTTCGACGTTGTTTTCAACCGTCGGGGACTGGTACAGACCTTTCACGGCCGGATACGGCGGACGCGGACGCGGCTCGCCGCGGTTGCCTTCGATCGAGGTCATCAGCGCGGTTTCTTCGCCGCACACGAATGCGCCGGCGCCCAGGCGGATTTCCATATCGAAGTCAAAGCCGGTGCCGAAGATATTTTTGCCCAGCAGACCCAGTTCACGAGCTTCGTTGATGGCAATTTGCAGCCGGTTCACGGCGATCGGGTATTCGGCGCGGACGTAGACAAAGCCTTTGGTGGCGCCGATGGCGTAGCCGGCGATGGCCATGGCTTCGATCACGCAGTTCGGGTCGCCTTCCAGCACGGAACGATCCATAAATGCGCCGGGGTCGCCTTCGTCGGCGTTGCAGACGACGTATTTCTGCGGCGCTTTGTTCGGTGCGCACAGCGCCCATTTGCGTCCGGTCGGGAATCCGCCGCCGCCGCGGCCGCGCAGCCCGGAATCCGTCACGATCCGGATGACCTGCTCCGGCGTGTACTCGGTGAGACATTTGGCCAGCGCTTGGTAGCCGTCGTTGGCGATATATTCGCGGATGTCTTCGGGGTCGATCACGCCGCAGTTGCGCAGCGCGACGCGCACTTGTTTTTTATAGAAGTCGGTTTGATTCAGAGATTTGACCGAGCCGTCGGGCGCGACCGTCTCCTGGTACAGCAGACGGGTTACGACGTTGCCTTTGACCAGGTGTTCGGACACGATCTCCGGGATTTCGTCCACGTTCACCATCGAATAGAACGAGCCTTCCGGGTAGACGATCATGATCGGACCGAGCGCGCACAAGCCAAAGCAGCCTGTGCGGATGACCTTGACGTCGTTCTGCAAGCCGTTCTTTTCAATTTCTTCGTGCAGCTTTTCGATGATCTGCTCGCTGTGCGACGAGGTACATCCGGTACCGCCGCACACCAGCACGTTTCGTTTGCAGCTGGGCTTTACGGCATCTGCGTCGGGATTGGCGTGGCGAAGCGCGATCTGCGCCAATGCCTGCGCACGGATTGCATTCAGTTCAGCAACCGTTTTCATGTAAATGCTTCCTCCTGTGTGTTGTCGTTGATCTGCGGTTCCGATGCGGCGGGGCTGATTCGTCCATATATCCGCGTGCCGATTGCCGGATCCGGGACTGCGGCGTTCCGGACAGATGCGCCTGCGCGGCGGAACCTGCGTTGGTTGGGTGAGGCGGGATCAGGCGCCGTATTTGGCGAGGATTCCGTCCACATCTTTCACGGTCAGGCGGCCGTATACTTCATCGTTGACCGTCAGAACCGGAGCCAGACCGCACGCGCCGATGCAGCGGCACGCCGTCAGCGAGAAACGGCCGTCGGCCGTACACTCTTCCGCTTCGATCCCCAGCTTGGCGCTGAGTTCATTGAAGATATCGCCCGAGCCTTTGACGTAGCAGGCGGTACCCAGACATACGGAAATATTGTTTTCGCCCTTCGGGGACAACGAGAACTGCGCATAAAACGTCGAAACGCCGAACACCTTTTCCAGCGGAACGCCCATCCCGTCCGCGATGGCTTGCTGCACTTCGATCGGAAGATATCCGTAGATTCCCTGCGCTTCCTGCATGACGGCCATCAGCCGGCTTTTGTCGTGCTTATTGGCATCGATGACCTGTTGCAGTTGACTGGCCTGCTCCGCAGTGCCTTTGAAAGGAAGCTTGCCGATTTTCTTTTGCATGCTTCAATTCCTCCTTGATTGAAATCGCATCGCGCGGTTGGGATTGCGGCCCGGCGACCGAAAGAAACCGTTCGCACAATGCATCCATTCTATTAAACCACAAAATCGTCCGCAAATCAAGCGTTTCCTTGAATTTTCGTCAAAAATTTCACAGCAAATTTTTGTGCAGTTTTGCGCGCCGAAACCCCGGCTGCGGACACGCGGGCGAAACTTTCAAAGATGCACGGAAAAGACCGTGGAATTCTGGCTCAGATGAGACAGTGCGCGTATAAATTTGCAGGAATACAATTTTTTCATGCAAAATTCGCTTTGTGCATTGACAAACGCCGAATTTTCTCTTAAAATAGAAGGAAACCGTTTTCGCGCCGGGCAAAGTCCGCACCGAAAACGTAAAATTTACATGGAGGTAAACAAGATGAGCAGAGTTTATAATTTTTCCGCAGGTCCGTCCATGCTCCCGGAGCCGGTTTTGCGGCAGGCAGCCGAAGAAATGCTGGACTATCAGGGATCCGGTCAGTCGGTGATGGAGATGTCGCACCGCTCAAAAGTGTATCAGGCGATTATTGACGAAGCGGAAGCTCTTCTGCGCGAGCTGATGAAGATTCCGGCAAACTACAAAGTTCTGTTCCTTCAAGGCGGCGCTTCCTCCCAATTCGCGATGGTTCCGCTGAACCTGATGACCGGGAGCGGCAAGGCCGACTATGTATTGACCGGGCAGTGGGCGACCAAAGCGTACAAAGAAGCGGCGCGCTACGGCCAGGCCAATGTGGTGGCGTCCAGCAAAGACAAGACGTTTTCGTATATCCCGGAACTGGATCCGGACACGTTCACGAAGGACGCGGACTATTTCCACATCTGCATGAACAACACGATTTACGGCACCGTGTACCACGAACTGCCGCAGACGGGCGACGTGCCACTGGTGGCGGACATTTCGTCGTGCATTCTGTCGCGCCCGATTGACGTGACGAAGTTCGGGCTGCTGTACGCCGGGGCGCAGAAGAATATGGCGCCGGCCGGGCTGACGGTGGTGATTGTGCGCGACGACCTGATCGGCCATGCGCAGGACATCTGCCCCACCATGTTCAATTATCAGACGCACGCCGACAACGGCTCGATGTTCAACACGCCGCCGTGCTACACCATTTATATTGCGATGCTGGTACTGCGCTGGCTGCGCGGCACGATCGGCGGGCTGGAAGCGATGCAGAAAATCAACGAGCACAAGGCCGGGCTGCTGTACGACTTTTTGGATCAGTCGCACCTGTTCCACGGGACGGTGGTGCCGAAAGACCGGTCGCTGATGAACGCGCCGTTTGTCACCGGCAGCGAAGAACTGGACGCGAAATTCGTCAAGGAATCCACGGCAGCGGGCTTTGTGAACCTGAAAGGCCACCGCACCGTCGGCGGAATGCGCGCATCGATGTACAACGCGATGCCGGTGGAGGGCGTGGAAAAGTTGGTCGCATTCATGAAAGAGTTTGAAGCGCAGAACGGATAAGCGCATTGTATTTGAAAGGAATTCGGGAGCAATATGTACGAGATTCAGACACTGAATAAAATTTCCAAGGTTGGCCTGGCGGAGTTCACTGCGGACTATCACTGCGCCGACGAACAGGCCGCGCCGGACGCCATTCTGGTGCGGTCGGCCGCCATGCACGACATGGTGCTGCCGGAGTCGCTGCTGGCCGTGGCGCGCGCGGGCGCCGGGGTCAACAATATTCCGATTGACCGGTGCAGCGAGCAGGGCATTGTGGTGTTCAACACGCCGGGCGCCAATGCGAACGCGGTCAAAGAACTGGTGATTGCCGGGCTGATGCTGGCATCCCGCAAAATTGTCGATGGCATTGCGTGGGAAAAAACGCTCAAAGGTCAGGGCGACGCGCTGAGCAAGCTGGTCGAAAAAGGAAAATCCGCATTTGTGGGACCGGAAATCGCCGGCAAAAAACTGGGGGTGATCGGGCTGGGCGCCATCGGCGTGCTGGTTGCCAATGCGGCGCAGGCGCTGGGGATGACGGTGTACGGGTACGACCCGTTTATGTCGGTGGACGCGGCGTGGAAGCTGTCGCGCGGGATTCACCACGCCATTACGCTGGACGAAATCTACGCGGAGTGCGATTACATCACCGTGCACGTGCCGCTGACGCCGGACACCAAAGAGCTGATCTGCAAAAAGTCGCTCGACGCGATGAAAGACGGCGTGCGCATTCTGAACTTTGCCCGTGCCGACCTGGTTTGCACGGCCGATATGATTGACGCGCTGCACAGCGGCAAGGTGGCGTCGTACGTAACGGACTTCGCGGTGGATGCGCTGCTGGATGAGCCGAATGTGGTCGCGCTGCCGCACTTGGGCGCTTCGACGCCGGAATCGGAGGACAACTGCGCACGGATGGCGGCGCACGAACTGATGGATTACCTCGAAAACGGCAACGTCCACAATTCCGTGAACCTGCCGAACGTTTCGCTGCCGCGCGGCGGCGACGAGCGCATTTGTGTGTTCCACCGCAACGTGCCGAATATGCTGGCACAGATTTCCGGGTATTTTTCGTCGCACGGGATCAACATCGAAAACCTGCAAAGCGCGTCGCGCAAGGCGTATGCGTATGCGATTGTGGACGTGACCGGCAGCGCGGCGAATGCGGCGGAGGATCTTTCGGCCATTGACGGCATCGTACGGGTTCGGGTGATCCGCAAATGAAAGGCAAGGCACTGAACACGCTGACCGGGCGCACCGGCCAGCGTGTGTGGGTGGAATTTGAGCCGGGCTGCGCGGTGTGCTGCGGATACGAGGAAGGCCCGTCCACCGAAATCGACGACCTGGCGCAGCAGTTCCCCGCCGGATGCTACCGCGTGGACGGCGACGAGCTGGTGTACGAGGCGGACGAGTCGATCCGGGTGTTCCAGTTCAACAGTCTCATTTGTGGGATTTATGAATGGACGGCGTAAAGCCGCGCAAAGGAGTAGACGGGATGGCATCCATTACATTTTCCGTGTTCGCGGATTTACACTACAAAAAAGGGATGTACGCCACCAACGTTTCCGATCTGGCGTGCATCCTGGCGCGCGCACATCGGGAAAATGCGGCGTTCGCGCTGCATTGCGGCGATCTGTGCAACGACTATAAGGGATCGCCGGAATTGGTGCGCTGCTATCTGCAAAACGCCTATCAGCTGCCTGCGTACGGCGTATACGGGAATCATGAACTGGAAACTGAAGGAAACACGATGGCGCTGGTTACGCCGCTGCTGACCAATCGGCCCGATCAGGTGATTTGGGGCACGGCCGACGGTACCATCGGCGACGGGCGCGTTGGGTATTACCATTTCGACGTGAACGGGTTCCGGTTTGTGTGTACCGATACCAATTATGCACTGCTGGACGGCGAATGGGTGCATAACCGTCCGGCCAGTTGGGGGCCGCCCGCCCATGCGACACACGCCAATGCACTCGGCCCGGCGCAGCTGGAATGGTTGGAACGCGTACTGACGGACGCCGCCCGGCGCGCGATGCCGTGCATTGTTGTGAGTCACGCGGATTTTTCCGGAATTGTATCGGACGATCCGTCCAGCGACGGCGCTGCCGTCTGCGCGCTTTTCCGCAAGGTCAACCGGCTGCGCGCGGGTACGGTGGTGCTCGCGATCAACGGGCATTATCACACCGATCACGCCGTTCGGGTGGACGATGTGGTATATTTTGACTGCAACACGGTACTGAACGGATATTGGAAGCCGATGACGGTTTCGCATTATACCGACGATCAGACGTTCCCGTTTGAGCCGTATGACGCGGACGGGCAGCCGCTGCCGGTGGTGTCCACGCCGCTTCCCGCGCTGGTGCAGGCAACCAATACCTGGTTCTTTACGGAACCGCTGAGCGCCATGGTGACGGTATCCACCGACGGAGCGGTACAGATTCACGGGGCGCAAACCGCGTGGCGATACGGGATCGCGCCGGATATGGATACGCCCGACGGAAAGCATCCGTACATCGCGGACGCGCAGTTTTAACCGCAATCGATCGAAACACAGACAGCCGTTCCCCGTATTTTGCACGGGGAACGGCTGCCTTGCAAATGGGCGGTCAGCGCAAAAACCGGGCGATCATCCCGTCGGCGGCGCGGGTCAGCTTCCGGAAGTCCATGGCTTCCATGTAATACGCTTCCAGCCGGTCGTGCAGCCGCAGGGCGCGGTGCAGTTCCGCGCAGGCGTCGTCCGCCAGGGCGCGCATCGTTTTGAGCCGGGCGCGCAGCAGCGGCCGGATGCTGCCGTGCGCGATGGGATCGAGGAACCGGCGCGCGTGAATCGTGTGCGTCGGCGCGAAGGCCAGCCGGGTCAACGCGCCGTCGGCCACAAACGCGCAGCGTTCCGCCGGGAGAATGACGGCTTCCAGCGTTTCCGGGTCCAGCGGACTGCGGCAGAGGATTGCCGGTGCGCCCAATTCTGCGGCGCGGCTGCGCAGCGCATCCAAAATGCACGGGGCAACTGCGCCGTATGGGTCGTCGATCCGCGTGACCGTGTCGGCATATATCCGGAGCGTCGGGTCAAAGCGCAGCAGGCCGTCCGGCGTAAACCCGGACAGGAAGCGTTCCGTGATCCCACCGTCTGCCGGGCGGCGCACGGTGCGGGCGGCAAGCCGCTGCGCATACCGGTGCAATTCGCTGATTCGGGCGGCCTCCTGCGCGCGCAGCCGGACTTCCGAGGCAACAGCGCTGAGCGCGGCGCGGACGGCGGCCGAACGGCGGTGACAGGCGGCAATCTGCCGTCCCAGCGCGCGAATCTCGGTGCGGTGCGCATACAGCGCATCCGTGTCCCAGTAATCGCCCGGATTGAACAGCGATTCGCACGCACCCGGATACTGCGGCTCCACAACGTGCGGCGCGGTGCCGTCCACCATGCACCGATGCGCGTCCGGCAGGATCACAGCGTCCAGCGACCGCGGGTCGGACGAGCAGTAAATGTACTCCACCCGCTGCCCTTGCTGCGCAGCGGCGGCGGCCGTTTGTTTGAGAATGGTGGATTTCCCGCTGCCCGGGCCGCCTTTCAGAATGGTACACTTCCAGTCGTCGTCTGGCGTGTACATGGAGGCAAAGCAGGAGTAAAATCCGCCGGGGGCATTCGCGCCCAGAAAGAAACATGGGAAGTGCCGATCATCCATCGTTCATCACCGTATCCTTCTCCAAAATGGTAGATTTGCCCCATTCTATGAGCCGGGTCGGAAAAATGTCACGGGTTTCGGCACGATTGCGCCCGATCAGCGCGCCGACTGCGCTGCCGCCGCCAAAATATGCGCGGCAAAGCGCGCGGCGATGGCGGATTGGAACGTGTCGCGGGGACGGACGATCAGAATATCCGATTGCAGTTCCGGCGCGTCGATTGGATATGCGGCGATTTCCGGGTGATGCAGCAGCGGGCGCGCCGAGGCCGGAAGAATCCCGACGCCCAACCCGATATCGGCCCACTGCGCCGTTGTTCGGGCATCGTCGTTGATGCAGAAAAAGTCCGGATGCAGTCCGGCGTCGCTGAACAGCTTGCGGACAATCTGCTCCCAGCGGCGGTACAGCAGCAGCGGTTGATCGGTCAGGTCCGGGAGGCGGATGGTCTGGCCGGGCTGTGCGGAAAAATACCGCGCGTGCCCCACCGCCATCATCGGCTCGCTGCGCAGCGGAATCCGCTCCACCCAATCGGCGTGAAACGGCGTCCGGACAATCGCCAGCTCGATTTGCCGCAGGCGCAGCTGCTCCAACAATTGATAGGTGTTGCCTTCTTCCAGCTCCATCCGGACGTCCGGGAACTGCGCGTGGAACGACGACACCCACTGCGGCAGCACCGTCCCGCTGACCGACGATACCGCCCCGAACCGCAGTGCGCCGCGCACGCCGTTCGCGCAGTCGCGCAGTTCCAGCTGCGTTTGCTCCGCCAGCCGCAGCAGCGCGGTGGCGCGCTCGTACAGGAGCCGCCCGGCTTCCGTCATCCGGACGCGGCGCGGGCCGCGTTCCAGCAGCACGCACCCCAGTTCCTGTTCCAGCTGCTGCAACTGCATACTGAGCGGCGGCTGCGAGACATACAGTTTTTTTGCGGCCGCGGAGATGCTTTTTTCTTCCACGATTGTGACATAATAACGAAGCTGACGCAAATCCATAAAGACGCTCCTTATCATTTTGACTTATAGCTTTTATATATGGTTTTTATATAAACAAGATAGTTTTCATATGACTGAATTTATGATACGATAGATTCAGTAAAAATGGAAGTACAAAAAATTGAATTTGTACAGGAAAGGCAGGAGTTCTCCTTGAAAAGTTGCTGGAACGCACTGCGGCCGTACCGCAAAGAGTGTGTGCTGGGGCCGCTGTTTAAGCTGACGGAAGCGCTGCTGGAGCTGATGGTGCCGCTGGTGATGGCGGCGATCATCGACACCGGGATTGCGGCGCAGGATCGCGGCTACATCGGCCGGATGTGCGGGCTGCTGGTGCTGCTGGGCGCAGCGGGGCTGGCGTTTTCGATGACGGCGCAGTATTTTGCGGCGCGCGCGGCCACCGGGTTTTCGACCGGGCTGCGGCACGCGGTGTTTGAACACATCACCAAGCTGTCGTTCACCGAGCTGGACGGCGTGGGGCCGTCCACGCTGATTACGCGGCTCACCGGGGACATCAACCAGGTGCAGTCCGGGCTGAACATCTTTTTGCGGCTGTTTCTGCGGTCGCCGTTTATCGTGTTCGGCTCCATGATTATGGCGTTCACCATTGACTGGAAACCGGCGCTGGTGTTTGTGGTGATTATCCCCATTTTGTTCGCTGTGGTGTTCGCGATTATTCTGTCCACCATGCCGCTGTACCGGACGGTGCAGACGCGGCTGGACGGCGTGCTGGGCATCACGCGCGAAAATCTGTCCGGGGCGCGAGTCATCCGCGCGTTTGGGCACGAGCCGTACGAGGTTGAAGCGTTCGACCGGCGGAACGACGCGCTGACCAAAATCCAGCTGCTGGCCAGCCGAATTTCGACGCTGCTCAATCCGCTGACGTATTTGCTCATCAACCTAGCGGTGCTGGTACTGATCCAATGCGGTGCGGTGCGCGTCAACATCGGGATTTTGACGCAGGGCCAGGTGGTGGCGCTGGTGAGTTATATGTCCCAAGTATTGGTCGAGCTGATTAAGCTGGCGAACACCACGGTGTCGGTGTCGAAATCGATGGCGTGCCTGCGGCGCGTACAGGGCGTGCTGGATCTGCCGCCGGAATCAGAACCGACCGAAGCGCCGGCCGAGCTGCCGGATGCGCCGGCGGTGGAGTTTGACCATGTGTCGCTCACCTATCACGGCGCGTCGGCGGAATCGCTGAGCGATATTTCGTTCACGGCGCAGCGCGGCGAAACCATCGGGATCATTGGGCCGACGGGGTCGGGCAAATCGTCGCTGGTGCACCTGATTCCCCGGTTTTACACGGCAACCGCCGGTACCGTCCGCGTCAACGGCGCAGACGTGCAGGCGTACAGCCGGTCGCAGCTGCGCAGCAAGATTGGAATGGTGCTGCAAAAAGCCGTGCTGTTCCAGGGCACCATCCGCGAAAATCTGCGCTGGGGCAAGCCGGACGCAACGGACGGCGAGATACAGGAGGCGCTGGAAACCGCGCAGGCGGCCGACTTTGTGGCCAGCCGGCCGGAAGGGCTGGACGCACCGGTGGAGCAGGGCGGCCGCAATCTGTCCGGCGGGCAGCGGCAGCGGCTGACCATTGCGCGCGCCGTCATCCGCAAGCCGGAAATCCTGATTTTGGACGACAGCGCGTCGGCGCTGGACTTTGCAACCGATGCGCGGCTGCGGCAAGCCATCCGCAAACTGCGCGGCACGACGGTTTTCATCGTGTCGCAGCGGGCGGCGTCGATCATGCACGCCGACCGGATCTTGGTGCTGGAGGACGGCCATTTGGTCGGGTGCGGCACGCACGACGCGCTGCTGCGCGGCTGCGCCGTGTACCGGGAAATCTACGATTCACAGTTTGCTTCGGACAGTACGAAAGGCGGTGACGCATCGTGAAAAAATTCACACTTCCCCATCGCTCCACCGTGCGCACGATTTTGCAATATGTGCGCCGGTACTGGGTATATGTGGCGCTGTCGCTGCTGCTGGCGATGGTCACGGTCGCGCTGACGCTGTATCTGCCGATTCTGACCGGCGATGCGGTGGACTGCATCGTCGGCACCGGAGACGTCGATTTTGCCCGGATGCGCGGAATTCTGTTCCGGGCGGCCGCGGTGATCGTGGTCACGGCGGCGGCGCAGTGGGTGATGTCGCTGTGCAACAACAAAATCACATACGGCGTGGTGCGGGACATCCGCGCCGTGGCGTTTCGCCATTTGCAGGAATTGCCGCTTTCGTATATTGACCGCACCGCGCACGGCGACGTGGTCAGCCGAATCGTCGCCGATGCCGACCAGTTCGCCGACGGGCTGCTGATGGGCTTCACGCAGCTGTTCACCGGCGTGCTGACGATTTTGGGGACGCTGGTCATTCTCTTTTCCAAGAATGTGACCATTTCGCTGGTGGTGGTGCTGATTACGCCAGTCAGTCTGTTCGCCGCATCGTTTATTGCGCGGCACACCTACGCGATGTTCCGCAAACAGTCGGAAACGCGCGGCACGCAGACCGCATTGATTAACGAATTGGTCGGCAATCAGCGGGTGGTGCAGGCGTACGAGCGCGAGGAAGCGACGGTGGAACAATTTGACACCATCAACCGGCAGCTGCAAAAATACACGCTGCGCGCGATTTTCTTTTCTTCCCTGACCAATCCCGTTACGCGGTTTGTCAATGGGCTGGTATACGCGGGCGTCGGGACGTTCGGCGCGCTGGCCGCCATCCGCGGCGCGCTGACGGTCGGCGAACTGTCGTGCTTTTTGAGCTATGCCAACCAGTACACCAAGCCGTTCAACGAAATTTCCGGCGTTATCACGGAGCTGCAAAACGCGTTCGCGTGCGCCGCACGCATTTTTGAACTGATTGATGAACCGGCGCAGCAGCCGGATGCACCCGACGCCGAGGTGCTGGACGATGTCCGCGGGCATGTGACGCTGGACGACGTGTACTTTTCGTACACGCCCGACCGCAAACTGATCGAAGGGCTGAACCTCGACGTGCAGCCCGGGCAGCGGATTGCCATCGTCGGTCCCACCGGATGCGGCAAAACCACGCTGATTAACCTGCTGATGCGGTTTTACGACGTCAACAGCGGCGAAATCTGCGTGGAGAGTCACGATATCCGGCATTTGACGCGGCACAGCCTCCGCACGGCGTACGGGATGGTGCTGCAGGAAACGTGGCTGCAATCCGGCACCATCCGCGAAAATATCCGGATGGCAGACCCGGACGCGAGCGACGAAGCGGTCGAAGCCGCTGCCAAAGCGGCGCACGCGCACAGCTTCATCCGCCGCCTGCCCAACGGGTACGACACCGTGATCGGCGAGGACGGCGGGACGCTGTCGCAGGGGCAGAAACAGCTGCTGTGCATCGCGCGCGTGATGCTGCGGATGCCGCCAATGCTGATTCTGGACGAAGCGACGTCGTCGATCGATACGCGCACGGAATTGCAGATTCAGCACGCGTTCGAGCGGATGATGCAGGGGCGGACGAGCTTTATCGTCGCGCACCGGCTGTCCACCATTCGCGAGGCCGATGTGATCCTCGTGATGAAAGACGGGCACATCATCGAGCAGGGCACGCATCCGGCGCTGCTTGCACAAAATGGATTCTATGCGCAGCTGTACAACAGCCAGTTCGCGCACTGAACGGAATCCGCATCGTCTTTGCAATCCGGGCATGGCGCCGCGCGGCGTCCATGCCCTTTTTGTGCGTTATGCGGTTTACTCTGCAGTGCGGAACGTCTCCCGTTCCACCAGCTGCGCTTCCAGCACGGTGCGGTGCGGCGCATCTTCCCCGGCCAGCACGCGTTCCAGCAGGTCGGCCGCCGCCGGACAAAGGTCGTCCAGCCGGTTGTCTACGCTGGTCAGTTCCGGAGACGCGCACGCTGCCAGCTGGGAATTGTTGAACCCGATGACCGGGCAGCGCTGTCCAGCAGCCGTCAATGCTTTGCACGCGCCGACCGCGAGGATATCTTCGGCCGTCAGTACCGCATCAATCGGCGTGCCGCTGCACAGCATGGTTTCAACTTGCGCACGCGCCGCCTGCATTCCCGGCGCAACGCGGCAGCTGCAATCCGGCAGTCCAGCCGCCGAAACCGACGCGCGGTACCCCGCCAGCTTTTCCGTCCCGCTGAACGTCAGCGCATCGTACAGGTAGCAGATGTGCTGCGCGCCCTGCGCCGCCAGCTGCGCAGTATTGCGCGCCATCGCGCCGCGTTCGTCGCACAGCAGGCTGTATACGTTCGGCAGGTCGAGCCAGCCGTTGATGATGACCACCGGCACCTGCGCGGCTGCGGCACGGATGTGATCGCAGTGGGACTCGCTGAACGGCGAACCGATCAGCAGAATGCCGTCCACGCGCTTTTCCAGCAGCAGCGCCAGCGCCTGGCGTTTGCCGCCGTGCGCGTGCCCGGTGCAACACAGCAGCGTTCCGAATCCGCGCGCCCGCAGCAGCTGCTCCGTCAGCGAAACGGCCTTCGCGTAGTAGGGATCTGACACGTCGGTACACATGATCCCGATCATTTTCATCGAATTCAGCCCCAGTCCGCGCGCAAACACGTTCGGCGTATACCCCAGTTCGCGGATCACTTCCAGCACGCGGGCGCGGGTTTGGGCATTGACGTTGGGGTTTTCGTTCAATACGCGGGACACCGTCGCGATCGATACCCCGCATTGCTTTGCGACGTCGTAAATATTCATGACAACGCTCCTCTCCGGTCTTGCGTATTCTATTGTATCACAAATTTCGCCGAAACGCAATGCGGAAACGGATTGACATCCGGAGATTTTTGTGCTACAATGGAGCTGTAAACGCTTACAGGAAAAGGAGCAGACCGTTTTATGAAAAAAATCAAAGATTTTGCCGCTGTGCCGCACCCGGTGCGCGTGATTCAGTTCGGCGAGGGGAATTTTCTGCGCGCATTTGCCGACGAATTCATCGACAGCGCCAATCAGGCGCAGCAATTCGACGGCAGCGTCGCAATCGTGAAGCCGACGGCGCGCGGAACGCTGGATGTATTCCGGGCACAGCACAACCGGTACACCGTGTGCCTGCGCGGCGTGGAAAACGGACGCGTGGTGGACCGCCGCCGGGTCATCACATGCATTGACCGCGCGGTGCATCCGTACGAAGCGTTCGGCGATTTTCTGGCGCTGGCGCACATTCCGACGGTGGAATTCGTGATTTCCAACACCACGGAAGCCGGCATTGTGTACGACGAAACGGACGCGTTCGACGCCAACCCGCCGAAGTCCTTCCCCGGCAAGCTGACGCGCCTGCTGTACGAGCGGTACACGGCGTTCGACGGCGCGGCAGAGCGCGGGTGGTGGATGCTGCCGACGGAGTTGATCGAGGCAAACGGTGCGGCACTGCGGACGTGCGTGCTGCGGCTGATTGACCGGTGGCAGCTGGGCGAAGCGTTCCGCCGGTGGGTCGAAAACGCGTGTCATTTTTGCAGCACGCTCGTAGACCGGATTGTGACCGGGTACCCGACGGACGATGCCGACGCGCTCTGCGCCGAACTGGGCTACGAGGATCGGCTGCTGGACGCGGCCGAGCCGTTCGGGCTGTGGGTGATTGAAGCGCCGGACGCGCTGCGGGCGCGGTTCCAGCTGGATCAGGCCGGGCTGCCGGTCGTTTTCACCGACGATTTGCAGCCGTACCGCACGCGCAAGGTGCGCATTTTGAACGGCGCGCACACTTCGACCGTGCTGGCGGCCTATCTGGCGGGGCAGGACACCGTCGGCGCATGCATGGCCGATCCGGCGATCCGGCGATTTATGGAAACCGCTGTGCGGCAGGAAATTGTCCCGACGGTGCCTGTTCCGCGGGCAGAAGCGGATGCGTTTGCCGACGCGGTGTTCGCCCGGTTTGAAAATCCGTTTGTCCGTCACGCGCTGCTGTCCATCGCGCTGAATTCCGTGTCCAAGTGGAAGGCGCGGGTGCTGCCGTCGCTGCTGGATGCACGCAATGCGACGGGTGCGCTCCCCCGCTGCCTGACGTTTTCGTTCGCGGCGCTGCTGGCGTTTTACACCGGAACGCGCCAACCGGACGGATCGTACTGCGGCGTGCGCGGTGAAACCCCGTACCCCATCCGTGACGATGCGGCCGTGCTGGACACAATGGCGGATGCGTGCCGACTGCCGGCAGCGGAATTCGTGGATCGTATCGCCCGCCGGACGGACTTTTGGGGAATGGATTTGCGGGAAATTCCCGGATTCGCATCTGCTGCTGCGGCAGCGCTCGACCGGATTCGCACCGTCGGCGCAGCTGCGGCGCTGGCGGAATGCGTTCAGTAACGAAGGAGGGATTGCGCCATGCAGGAAGTCCTCATCATTCATCCGGCGGATTCCGTCGCCGTCGCCGTCACCGCACTGCCCGCCGGGGCAACCGTGTGCGGCGTGACGCTGCGGCAGGCGATTCCGGCCGGGCATAAGTTCGCCCGCGTACCCATTGCGGCGGGCGCGGACGTAATCAAATACGGATTCCCCATCGGTCACGCGGTGTGCGCCATCGCGCCGGGCGAATGGGTTCACAGTCACAACCTGAAAACAAATCTGGCGGGCACATTGTCGTACGAATACCGGCCGAACTGGACAGCGCAAAAAGCATCGTGCGGCCGGACGTTCCGGGGATATCGGCGCACAGACGGCCGCGTAGGGATTCGGAACGAGGTGTGGATTATCCCGACCGTCGGATGCGTCAACGCGATTGCCCGCCAAATTGAAACCGCCGCGCAGTCGCTGCGCACCGGATCGATCGACGGGATTTACGCCTACACCCACCCATACGGCTGCTCGCAGCTTGGCGACGATCAGCTGCGGACACAGAAAGCGCTGTCCGGGCTGATTCGCCACCCGAACGCCGGAGCCGTGCTGGTGCTGGGACTGGGGTGCGAAAACAACGGGATTGACGCGCTGCGCGCAGTGCTGGGACCGGTGGATCCGGAACGCGTACAGTTTTTGAACTGTGCGGACGAACCAGATGAAGTGGCGGCGGCGCTGGCCTTGCTGCGGCCGCTGTGCGCGCGGGCAGCGGAGGCCATCCGGACGGAATGCCCCGTCAGCGACCTGGTACTGGGGCTGAAATGCGGCGGCTCGGACGGATTTTCCGGGATCACCGCCAATCCGCTGCTGGGGCGGCTGACCGACCGGCTGACGGCTGCGGGCGGCACGGCGCTGCTGACGGAAGTGCCGGAAATGTTCGGCGCGGAAACCATCCTGATGAACCGATGCCGCAGCGAAGCCGTATTCCGCGACACCGTCGCGCTGATTAACGACTTCAAATCGTATTTCCTGTCGTACGGGCAGCCCGTTGGCGAAAATCCATCGCCGGGCAACAAAGCCGGCGGCATCACCACGCTGGAAGAAAAATCGCTGGGCTGCATCCAAAAAGGCGGCAGCGCCCCAGTATCATCCGTGCTGCGGTACGGCGATCCGGTCGCGGGCTGCGGGCTGCATCTGCTGCAAAGCCCCGGCAACGACCTGGTGTCCGCCGCGGCGCTGGCGATGTCCGGTGCGCAGCTGGTGCTGTTTACCACCGGGCGCGGCACGCCGTTTGCCTGCCCGGTGCCGACGATGAAAATTTCCAGCAATTCCGCGCTTGCGGCACGCAAACCCGGCTGGATCGACTTCGACGCCGGGCAGCTGCTGAACGGCGTCCCGATGGACACGCTGGCCGACCAGCTGATGGATCGCGTGATTGCGATTGCCTCCGGGACGGCGCATACGCACGCCGAGTCGCTGGACAAGCACGATCTGGCGATTTTTAAGGATGGGGTTACGCTGTAAAGTGCATACAATGCAAACAGGGATCGAGCGCCGCAGCTTGATCCCTGTTTGACATCGATTTACCCGCGCTGGAACATGACGTCGGATTCGTACCGTTTGAGATCGTCCAGCCAATCGACGCCGGTCGGCACAGACGATACCAGGCAGACGTAATCCCACACGGCAGCCGCCGGAAGCGACGAAAATTCATCCATCAGCGCGAGCCGCCGGGTGTAGTCGCCGCAGTCCTCTGCCGCCCACAGCAGCGCGACCGGCTCCAGCATGGCCGCCAGCAGCGCCTTTTTGGTCGCCCGCGTGCCGATGGTCCACGCCGCCACGCGGTTGATCGATGCATCGAAGTAATCCGTCCCGATAAACGCCTGATCCAGCACGCCGCACCGTACAATTTCGTGCATCATGCGCTGTGTTTTTTCGTCGTTGAGCACCACATGGTCGGAATCCCAGCGGATTCCGCGCGTCAGATGCGCCATGAACCGGTCGGAAAACAGCATAACCGCAGAGATTTTGTCCGACACATTCTCTTCGCAGTGGAAGTGGCCCAAGTCCAGGTTCATGATGGTGTTGCCGATCCCGTGCGCGCGGGCATAGCCGTGATACGACAGGTAAAAATCGTTGGAACCGACGGTGTATTCTTCCACGCCGACGGCAAATAGCTTCGGCTCCAGTGCGTCATACACATAGGCCGGGTCAATTTTCTTTTTGGAGAAAATCTGGTCGAACGAATCTTTCATCAGCGCGCGATATTTCATCCGGTTTGCCGGCAGGTCTTTCATCCCGTCCTGCACCCAGGTGTTGAATACGCAGACCTGGCCGAGCGATTTGCCAATGTATTCCGAAATTTCGCGTACCGCCTGCATATGGCGGATCCAGAATGCACGGATCGATTCATCCGGGTTCGAAATCGTCAGGCCGCTTGATGCCAGCGGATGCGAAAACGTCGTCGCGTTCATATCCAGCCCGATGTGGTGCGTTTTCGCCCACTCGACCCATCCGGCAAAATGACGCGGCGCGTATTCGTCGCGGTCGATTCCGGGTTCGTACCCCTCGCCGTAGCTCGAATGCAGGTTCAGCTTCAGCGCGCCCGGCACATAAGACATGAATTTTTCCAAATCCATGCGGTACGCTTCCGGATTGCGCGGACGGCCGGGGTAATTGCCCGTCACCATCAGGCCGCCGCTCGCGCCGGCGCCGGCGCGTTCAAACCCGATGATATCGTCGCCCTGCCAGCACGGTACCGACACCGGAATCTCGGAAAATTTGCGGATCACTGCATCGGTGTCCACACCGTAGGACGCGTATACCGCTTTGGCATTTTCGTATGCCGATTGAATTTGTCTTTCGCTTTTCATCAGAATAACTCCTTTATTTATTGTTCAAATTCAATTTGATCTTGCGTGATGTTCACGCCGCTCAGCCCGGCAAAAATACCGCCGCGTGCGTCGGCGGTATCCGGGAACGCCGCAATCCATTTGTTGCACCCGTATAACCAACGGTCTCCATCTGAATGCGGTGTTGCAGCCGGTGCCGCGCCGTTTGTTCCGCGCGGAAGGACGCAGGCGATGCGGTACCCGCCCGGATGCACCGAAAACGGCGCATAGTGCAGCGTGGTTCCGTACATCTCAACGCCGCACCCAGCCGGAACCCGGAACGCCTTGCAATGAGCCGTGTCAAAACGCCCGTTCCGAATCTGGGACACCATGCCCAGCACCAAAATCACATCTTCGTACGCAATGTTGAATTCGCTGCTTTTGTGATATTCCAGGCAGTTCAGGGTTCGATTGTCGGCGCTGACGCAGCCGATTTGAATCGGCAGTCCGCCGAATCCGCGGTCGCGCAGGTCGTCGAAGCCGGCGCAGCGCTCCAGTACCGGGTCGGACGCTTCGTACACAATGCCATCCCTCACCGGCTTTCGCGCCAGCGCTGCAAGCAGTTCGGAAAAATCGTAGCCGCGCAGTACAGCGCCATACGGCGCAAATTCAGGATCTTCTACGGAAAATAGTCTCATCTTTGGATTCACCTTTCGTTTTAATTTGATATAATTGATTCCGTCGGACACAACCGGACACCCGGAAATCCGCAGCCGATTTATGCTGAATTCTGTGCATCCGCCGTTTCCGGGTTTGGTGCGATATTCATATACGCCGGGAACTCCGCCGCCATGCATTTCAGAATCAGGCGCGGCATCCGCAGGCCGACACACTGTGCACGGCTGCGCATCCCAACAGCATATTCATACAGATACCGCAGGCTGTCGCGGCCGTAGGACATCTGATTCTGGAACAGCGTTGCCGTCAGCGATCCGTCGCACAGGCAGTCGATGAGATCCGGGTAAAGATCGTGCCCGATCACCGTTACCTGCCCCGCTCGACCGATCGATTTCAGCCCGCTGCAGACGCCGACCGCATTGTAAGACGACACATATATGCCGGAAATATCGCTTCGCCGTGCAAACAGTTCCTGCACCAGCGACTCGGCCATGCGGTTGTCGTCGTATGTATCCACAATCTCCCCAACCGTCCCCAGCTCCGCTAGGAATCCGTCGATGCACCCCTTGTGAACGGGCGCACTGCGGTTGCCGGTAAAAATGGCAAACCGTTCTCCGGGCATATGCGTCACGGACGCCAGATACTCGGCGGCAATCCGCCCGGCAACAGCGGTTTTCAGTCCAACCATTCCAGTCGGCTCAATCCCCGGCGCGGCGAGTGTGTTGAACAGCACCGGAATATTTTTTTCCTGCAATGCGGTCAGCTCGGCCGTATAAGATTCGGTTTCGTACGAACAGGCAATGACCAGCCCGGCGATGCGGTCGGCGTCTGTCAGTGTTTCAGCCAGCAGGCGCTTCACCTCGTCGTGCGCGTTGGGCGACGAATACCACTTAAATTCCACCGTGCAGTGCAGATCTTCCAGTGCGGCCGCGGTTTCCCGCAGTCCGACGTTTACGAAAGAATAGTACTTCTGCGGCGCAATCGGCGCGATGGACACCAGCCGGATTTCCGGCCGGGACAGTGCTGCGGCATTGTAGTTGGGGCGATAGTTCATCTGCTGCGCGGTGCGGACGATTTTCTCCTGCAGCGATTTGCTTACCTCACCGCGATCGTTCAGCGCCTTGGACACGGTTTTGGGGCTGATGCCCAAGGCCTGGGCAATGTCTTTGATGGTTGTTTTCATAAAATCTCCTTTTTCTCGTAAAGTAAACGTTTACTTTACGATAGAACCTTAAACTGTCTTTGAGTATAGCACATCGGGATCGGGATGTCAAGGGTTTTGCCAAAAAGATTGGGCCGTCAGCCCCGGTGCTAATATTAGCACAATTTTCCATACAGAAAAGTGGACGGAGATCCGTTTTCCCGGATCCCCGTCCATGCTGCATATATGTATCAGAAATTCCGCACCCTTACCCGCCGTACGGAATCGTCGTCATCAGCGTCATCGCGGGCTGCGACACATCCATCCGGCTGTGCTGCGCGACGATCGGGACATCGCTTTGGACGCGCACGGCATACGGTACCCCGTGCGGAATTGCCCGGCCGTCCGGGATGCGCAGCCGGTCGAGCCGGATGTGATGCGTCCGGTTCGGCGCGCATTCGGCGGTAAAGCCGGTCAGCGGGTCAGCATCCTCAAAGTATACGGTGAGCTGAATGTGCGCGGTGCGGTCGTTCAGGTTCAGCACGCACACCGCCTCGTGGCTTTCAAAGTCGCCGTTTTTCGTCGGATTCATAAATCCATCCGGAATCAGCCATTCATTTTTTCCAATCATGCGAACACCTCCGGATGCGCCGCCGTCCAGCGATCCCGTTCGGGATTTTCGGCAAAATGTTTCAGCATCACCAGCGGTTCCGTGGCGGAATGGTTTGTGACGGTCACGCCGCGCGCCGCCGCATCGGCCGACACGAAATATTCGTCGAACGTCAGCTGCCCGTACCGAATCAGCGTCGGCGTTTCCAGCGGCCAGTCGTTCAGCGTGCCGTATCCCTCGACCAAAATCATGCCGTAGGCGGCTTCGTCGGTGACAACGACCGTCTCCCCCGGCGCGACGGTCAGCCGCTTGGCGGACACGCGGTCGCAGCGGTAGCAAATCCATTCCTCCTGCGCCTGTGCGTTGGAAAAAATCGGCTGCGTCCGCATAAAGCGGTGGCGGCTGAACGACGGATCGACGTTGGTTTCCCAATCGATCACGTCCAGTAAGTATTCATAATTGCCTTTTTCTTCCGGCGGACAGTTTTTCCACAACAGCTCCTCCGGCACGCAGTGCCCGCCCGGCAGCACCGACTGGTACATCGCATATACGTCGCTGGCGAACTGCGGTTCATAAGTGCACAGGCTGGCCGGTGCGTGCAGCACGCCCGGCGGGACATCCCAGCCGGTGTCCAGCGTAATCTGATACGCTTGGGACAGATCCAGCAGGTGGTTGTCGCCTTTGGCAAAATTCCGTAGGCAGTCCAGCACCTCTTCTTTCGTCGTCTCCGGCTTCAACCCGAAGAATGTGTACGGGAATTCTGCGCCGTAGTTGTTGTACTGTGCCGGGAAAAAGTACATTTCCGGCTTGCCGTCGGAGCCGACGCGGCGGGCGTGTTCGTCGCGGTGATGAATGTGATGCGGGAGCGGCCCGGCATTGTCGAAAAACTTGGAAAACATCGGCCAGCGATGGTATTTCTCCCACAGCGCCGCACCGATCAGCGCGCCGCCCAGCTCGGCCACGGCGTCGCGCAGCAAAACGCGTTCGCTGCCGTCGCGCGACACCACATAGCTCAGCCCCTCATCTTCCGGCGTCCCCGGACCGTTTTCGGCCCAGGTCGTGGACGAAAACCAGCGTTCGTCGATGCCGCCTTTTTCAAGACCCTTGACGTAATAGTCGTCCGGGTGCAGGCGAATGCGCTTACCCGGCCGGCAGAATGCCCGCGGCACCCAGGTGGGCGCTAGGCGATAGATGCCGCCGCCTTCTTCCAGTAATCTCTTTGCAATGGACAATGAACACACAACCTTTCTTTTGTTTGTGAAATAAAATCCGTCATTTCCAGCGGATTTCGTACCGATCGTGAATGTGCAGCGGACGCGTGACAAAGCGAATGCGGCCGTTTTCCTGCGTGAACGGCACCGGCGTCTCCGCAGGCAGCAGCACCACCGCATCGGCCGGGCGCGGCGCACGCACAGACAGCGTGAACGGCGGCTGCAAAACGGCTTCGTCCTCCTCGGTCAGCGCTACCGCGCTGATATGCATCCGATCATCCGCCGCAGACGGCACCAGCTCAATGGATTTGGGCGCGTCGGTGCAAATCAGCCGGTCGGATTCCAGCAGTGCATCCGCCAGCAACCGCAGCAGCACCGTGCGGTAGGCTTCGGTGTCCATGCTTTCCAGCGGACCGGCACACCAAATCACCGTACCATCGCCGTACGGGCGGATCACCAGCCCCGGATGCGCCGTCGGCATGCCCGGCGGGTTAGAGTGAATCGACGCAAATTGCCCCGGCGCTTGGGGCTGATAGGGCAGCGTGATCGTCGCCGCGATATATTCCGGCGCGACCCCGGTCACAATGGGCAGCGCATCCGGAATCGGGAGCGGATATTTGTCGTTAAATCCGTCCAGCACGGCTGCGCCGCACGCCGTCGGCGCCAGGTAATTGTATGCGTCCGGCGTTTCGCCGGTGCATTCCGCGCCGAGCAGCGTTTTCAGCAGTGTCGGCTCCCCCGCGCCACTGAAATACAGCGTCCCGCCGCCGGATACATAATCCAGAATCGCCCGGCGCGTTTCGTCCGTTAATGCGCCCGGCTCCGGCAAGATCAGCACGCGTGCATCGCGCAACCCCGTCAGGTTGGACTTGCAGCAAATCCCAGCCGCGATATGCGCGCGGGACAGCGTTTCGTACGCGCCGAGCACGCCGGTGTAGTGATTGTATCGGTGTCCGCGCGGGCTGTCTTTGCACGTCTGGTCAAAATAAATGCGCGCTTCGCAGCAAAGCTGCCCGGTCATCGACGGCTCATACGCCTTCGCCTGCCCGTAAATTTCGCCGATCAGCCGGTACACACGCGCATCCATCGTCCCGACGGGGTCAATCGCATCGATTATCAAATTCGCGCCGTTGTGCGCCGCGGTCAGCATCACTGCCAGCGTCAGCCTGTCTTTGGACTTGGTGATCGTATGCGCCGCCAGACTGGGCATACAGCGGCCGGTCATGTACTCAAACGGCGGATTTTTGGTGAGCGTGTCGTACAGCTTGCACGCGAGCGACTGCGTGCGGAACGTCGCATACAGGTCGCCCCCGGCGTAATCGCCCGACCGGCAGACCTCCTCGCTGATGCACGGGCGCGGGCTGGGCAGTGCGGCGGACGCGCAGTTGTATTCCACCGGAATCGGCCGGATGCGCTTCGTCTCCGCCGTCACAAAATCGATGAATTCCGCCATCCACCGGCGGCGCGCCGCCAGCAATTCCGGCGCATCTTCCTGCTCCGGCCACGGCTGCCCCGTTTCCGCCGCCCAGCGCGCGCGGCAGTGCGGGCAGGCGCACATCACCGGCCAGAACGGCATATCGTAAAACATCCCGTCCGGGTCAAAATAATCGAGCATTTCCCGAATCTGCGCAGCGACAAAGGCGCGGTATTCCGGGTGATTGGGGCAGCAGTGCCCGTAGCGCGAGCCGTCTGCCAGCGGCGAACGGCCGTCGTTCCGCACCATCCCCCAGTCCGGGTGCGTCTGCTCCGCCCAGGTATTGAAAATCACGCTGTAATACCCCATCACAGTGATCCCGGCCGCGCGGCAAAGCGTCATCAGCTGCCGCATCGCGTCCGGCCGGTTCCGAAACGCCCGGTGCATCGGCGCGACCTTGCTCGGAAAATAGCACAATCCGACGTGCGACTGCAAATATAGCATCGCCGTCTGCACCTGTGCGGTTTTCAGGTTTTCAACGTAGGTTTCCGGGTCGAATTCCGACAGAAACCGGTCGTCCCAGTCTGCAATGTGCATATCAAGCAGGTGGCGTCGAAAGCTTTTGGTGTACCAACTCATATTTTTCCCTCCGATATTTTGGATTTCTGACTTGATTTTATCACATCGGCGTGGTAGAATGGTAGAAGAAATCCACGGAAAAATAGCACAAATCGTTTGGAGATGGAACTATGGCATGGGGAGAAGCCAACCCGCAGCTGATCGAGCTGGTTCAAAGCCTGCACCGGATCACCGGGCTGAAATTCGTAATCTACAACGCATCGCGCCAGATTCTGGCATCAGAGCCGCCGACGATGTGCACGTTCTGCACCGAGATTCGCAAAAGTCCGGTGCTGGCGCAGCGGTGCCTGGTGTGCGACGCCGCCGGGTTCGACCGCTGCGACCGCACGGGGCAGCCGTGCACCTATCACTGCCACATGAACGTGCAGGAAATGATCGCGCCCATCCGCGACAAACAGTACCGGATCGGGTATGTGATGATCGGGCAGTTTCTGGACTACGACGACCGCACCGAGCTGCACCGGCGTGCGGCCGATGCCGCGGCGCAGTTCGGGCTGGATCGTGCGCGGCTGGATCGCGGCGCCGAGGAATTGCAGCGGTACGACGAAGCGTATCTCCGTTCCGTAATGCAGCTGCTGGAAATGAGCGCCAGCTACATTTGGATGAACCAGATTCTGGACGTCAGCCGGGACAGCCTGTCGTACAATCTGAGCTGCTACATCCAGGAACACCTGGCCGACCCGCTTTCCGTCGCCGGACTGAGCCGGACGTTCGGGCTAAGCTCCAGCGCGCTGTATCAGCTGTCGAAGCAGCGGTTCGGGTGCGGGATTGCGGCGTACGTCAACCGCTGCCGGATCGTGCGCGCGTGCCAGCTGCTGCGCAGCACCGACCGCGCCATCGGCGACGTCGCATCCGCCGTCGGCGTGTACGATGTCAACTATTTCATCCGCCTGTTCAAAAAAATCACCGGCACCACCCCGCGCCGGTACAGCGCCAATCCCAACGCCGAAATCCCGGTCCTCGGGCCGATGCAGTAAAATTTTTCAAAACGGCTGCGCTGCGGCCGTTTTTTATATGTGAGTGTTTTCCGGAAACAAAACGAATACTCCCACTGAGGGGGTGTTAAATGTCCAAACGATCCCGTATTTGTTGCTTATTTGACAGTATAAATTTGTAAGAATCTATGGAAGGAAACGATTATGAATCCCATTGCAACGGTAAATATCGCACTTGCGATGCTTTTTTTCATTTGCTATGCATACCAGGCTTTTTATATTGCCGTTCCATTCGTTAAAAAACCGACGCCGCACCGCCCGACGCAGCAGAACCGGTTCGCGGTGCTGATTGCCGCGCGCAACGAAGCCGCCGTCATCGGCTATCTGATCGACAGCATCCACGCGCAGACCTACGATCCCGAGCGGATTACCGTGTTCGTCATTGCGGACAACTGCACCGACGATACCGCGCGCGTCGCCCAAGCGGCCGGCGCGGTCGTATACAAGCGCAATAACACGCGCCGGGTCGGCAAAGGCTACGCGCTCAACGAGCTGCTGCACAACATTCGCCGCGATTATCCGGACGACCTGTTCGACGGCTTCTTTGTGTTCGACGCCGACAACGTGCTGGACCCGCACTACATCGAAGAAATGAACCGCACGTTTTCCGACGGCTACGAGATCGTCACCAGCTACCGCAATTCCAAAAACTATGGCGACAACTGGATTTCCGCCGGGTACGGCCTGTGGTTTCTGCGCGAATCGAAATACCTGAACAATGCGCGGATGCTGCTGCACACCAGCTGCGCCGTCGGCGGCACCGGATTCCTGTTTCACCGCGCCGTGATGGAGCGCACCGGCGGGTGGAATTTCTTCCTGCTGACGGAAGACATCGAATTTACCATCAACCGCGTGGTCAACGGCGAAAAAATCGGCTATTGCAGCCGCGCCGTGCTGTACGACGAACAGCCGACGTCGTTCCGCCAGTCGTGGAACCAGCGGATGCGCTGGGCGAAAGGATTTTTGCAGGTGTTCCGCAAATACGGCTCGTCGCTGCTGCGCCGGGCGGCCAAAGGCAGCTTTTCGGCGTACGATATGGTCATGACCACCATGCCCGCCATGCTACTGTCAATTTGCGGGATCCTGATAAACATCGCGTGCCTGATCGTCGGCATCGCCGGAAAAGACCGCGTGCTGATCGAAACCGGCGGCATCGCGCTGCTGCAAACGCTGGTCACTACGTACCTGGGCGCATTTGCGATCGGCCTGATTACAACCATTACCGAATGGCAGCAAATCCATACCACGACGGCGCGCAAAATCGGATATCTGTTCACATTTCCGCTGTTTATGCTGACGTATATTCCCATCGCGCTGTGCGCCATATTCCGCAAGGTGCGCTGGACGCCCATCGCACATCAGCGCGCAGCCTCCGTCGCGGAAATCTGCGCGCCGCAAAAACCGGCCGCATAACCGCACTTTTATGCCATCAAAACCCGGACGTGTCTCCACGTCCGGGTTTTTGTTTATGCCCCGGCCGCAACCAGCGACGGGCCGGAAACGGAAAAACAAATCGGTTCCGTTGACCCATCTGCAATGCGCTGCGCCAGCGGCAATTCCAAATGCGTACGGATCAGCCCGGCGACGGCACGCGCACCCTGACGCGAACGTGTACACTGGGCGGCAATCCAGTCCGGAACGTCCGGCGCGATCTGAACGGTAATCCCCAGCCGGGCCGACCGGCCGCAGAACAATGCGATTTGCTGCTGCGCAATGCGCACATAATCGTCCGTCCCCAGCCGCCGGAATGGCGCGATGCAGTCGATGCGGTTCAGCAGCTCCGGCGCAAAGCAGCGCTCCATCGGCGTCGCGGCGGCGGACGCGCCAAAGCCGATCTCCGCGCCCTGCGCGCCCGCGTTGGACGTCATAATCAAAATCACATTCGCAAACGACACCTTGCGTCCCAGCGCATCGGTCAAAATCCCGCGATCCATGATTTGCAGCAGCAGATTGCGCACGTCCGGGTGCGCCTTTTCAAATTCGTCCAGCAGCAGCACGCAGTACGGCTTGTGCCGGACGGCCTCGGTCAGCCGGCCGCCCCTGCCGTAGCCCACATAGCCCGGCGGCGAGCCGATCAGCGCCGACGCGCTCATCGGCTCCATGAATTCGCTCATGTCGAACCGGAGCAGCTGCGATTCGTCATCGAACAGTGCTTCGGCCAGCGCGGCCGCCAAACTGGTTTTCCCGGTGCCGGACGGGCCTGCAAACAGAAACGACGCCATGGGCCGCCCGCTGCGGCGGATGGCCGACGCGCACAGCAGCGTTTCGCTCACCGCATGAACGGCCGCGTCCTGCCCCACCACGCGCTGCGCCAGCCGCGCCGGCAATTCCGTCAGCCGCGCCGCCCATGTGCGATCCGTCCGCTCGATCGAAATCCCGCGGCTTCGATCCAGCAGCTCTGCGACGCATCCGCGGTCCACCGCCCGGCGCGCCGACAGCTTGCTCCACACGCACGCCTCGTCGATCAGGTCGAGCGCCTTGTCCGGAAACATCCGATCCGGCAGGAACCGCTCGGCAAAATCCACCGCCGCCGCAATCGCATCGTCGCCGATGCTCACCTGGTGAAACCGTTCGAGCGACGGCCGCACCCCGTGCAGAATCTCAACGGTCGCGCCGCGATCCGGCTCCTCGACCAGAATCGTTTCAAACCGGCGGTCGAGCGCCCCGTCCGGTTCAATGTGCTGGTGATACTCTTCGGTCGTCGTCGCGCCAATCAACCGGAAATCGCCGCGCGCCAGCGCTGGTTTCAGCAGATTGGCCGCATCGATGGAGCCTTCCGCCGCGCCGGTTCCGACGATCATATGCAGTTCGTCGATGAACAGCAGGATGGAATCGTCTTTGCGTGCCTCGTCCATCATCTGCCGCATCCGATCCTCAAAATCGCCGCGGTATTTCGTCCCCGCCACCATCGCGGCCATGTCCAGCGCAATGATCGATTTGCCTTGCAGGAACGGCGGAGCGGTCTGGTCGGCGATTCGCTGCGCGATGCCTTCTACAATCGCCGTTTTTCCCACCCCGGCCGCACCGATCAGGCAGGGATTGTTCTTGCTTTTGCGCCCCAGCACGCACAGCACACGCTCCATTTCTTTCTCGCGGCCAATCACCGGCGCCAAATCGCCGCGCGCCGCCGCCTCCGTCAAATCCCGGCCGTATTTGCTCCAAAATGCATGGTGCGGTGTCCGGCGTTCCGGCGCTTCCGCCGACGCAGGGCGCGCGACGTTCGGAATGGCCCGGAGCAGCTCGCCGCAGTTCAGCCCGCACGATACAATGTACGCCGCCGCAGTGCAGTCGCCGTCCTCCAACAGCGCGATGGCAATATGCGTCGCCGTGACCATCGGACTGTTCGTCCGCGCGCTGACCACCACTGCATATTGCAGCGCGCGGCGCGCACGCGGCGAAAACTGATCGTACGCCAAGGTCGTGCGCATCCCGCGCGGCGTGTCGGCCGTCATCCATTCCGCCAGCTTGTACGGCGCACCGCAGCGCCGCCGCAGCAGCGCGCACGCGCCGTCGTGCCCGTCCGCAAGCAGCCCGTACAGCAAATGCTCCGTCCCGACATATGTGCAGCCCATTTGCTGCGCCTGCTCCACCCCCACGCCGATGGCGCGGTTGGCCGCATCGTCAAATTTTTCAAATCGAATCATGACTTGTTCATTCCTTCCTGCACCGAAAACGATGTGCTGGAAGTATTGTGTCCGGATGGCCGCGGAAATAAACAAAAATCGCCGGATTCGGAAATTTTCCGAACCCGGCGGTTGGATTTTATTGCTGTGCC
Organism: uncultured Eubacteriales bacterium; assembly: GCA_905198155.1. Taxonomy (GTDB): domain Bacteria; phylum Bacillota; class Clostridia; order Oscillospirales; family Acutalibacteraceae; genus RGIG4076. Next base: position 46,879 of record CAJKBQ010000001.1, on the reverse strand, counting down.
GTGTGCAGCTGCACGCGCAGCCAGTCGGCGCGCAGCCGATCCAGCTCCTGGAGCGACATACACTGCAAATTGGCGTTCAGCAGCGTCGTCGGCTGAATCGCATCCAGCAGCGCGCACAATCGGTCGGCCGGAATATCCGGGAACGTCCCCATCCGCGCCGCCAACCGCAAGTCGGACAGCAGCTCGATCCCGTCCTCGGCCGACAGCGTCTGCGCCTGGCAAAGCTGCGCAACGGCCTTCTGCGCGCGCAGCGGCGCTTCCGGCGTCTTGCAGTAATCGGCCTCCGCATGAATCTCCTGGATCGCCAGCTGTTTTGCCATCGCAATCAGGTTCTCCATGCTTTCCGATTCGGACAGCCCCATCGACAACCGGTTGGTCAGCAGATAAAACGCACCGGACGCATCGCTGCCGCTGCCGAACCGCCCGTGCAGCAGCAGCCCCAGCCGCATCAGGTAATCAGCCGTGCGGAAAATCCCGTTATTTTCTTTCAGAAGCGGCAGATGCATCAGCACCGACGCTTCCAGCCCCGTGCCCAGCCCGGCCGGGGACGGCGACAGATAGCCGAATTCGTCGTCAAACGCATACAGAAACCGTTTCTCGAACTGTTCATCCCACCGCCGCACGCGCGCATACGGCGCTTCAAACGAATCGCCCGCGCCAAAGCAAACCAGCTCGATGTGATCGTCGCAGTTCAGATTCACGAACAACTGCCCGTCCGGACTGCACAGCACCGCTTTCCCGGCGGGACTTTTGGCGTGGTCGGTATCGATAATCTGCCGTTCCGCCAAACTGTACAGCTGCGCCTGCGTCAGCTGGTGCAGATACAGCGGCGTAAAATCCGTCCCCTGGCAGATCACGGTGCACAGCTCTTCCGTCAACCGCATTTTCTGCATATCATTCAAATGCTGCGGGAACGGCAGTTTCTGCAAATTACGCGACAGCCGCAGCACCGTACACAAAATCAGTGATTCCATCGTATGCCCCTTTCTGCGCTCACAGCTGCGCCTGGGCTTCGAGGCTCCGGATCAAATCCCGCAGCACCGCGGCCCGTTCAAAGTCCTGCCGCTCGATGGCGGCTTGCAGCTGTACCCGCGCCTCGTCCAGCTGTGCTTCTCTTTTTTTCTGCCCGGAATTTACCGGCACATGCCCCATATATTTGGCTTCCCCGTGCGTTTTCCGGACGATTTCCCGAATTTTATCGCGAAACGTCGTGTAGCACTCGGAGCACCCCACCACGCCCATCGTCATAATGTCCGGCAAGCTGCATCCGCAGCACGGGCACCGGCGGTCCCCGGCCGGCTCCGCCGATCCGCCGTCGGGCACAAACCGATTGACGCGCTTTGCGTATCCCAGCCGCAGCGCGCACTCCGTACACAGGTAGATGTCCGCAAGCTGTCCGGCATTGATTTTTTGCACGTGCACGGTCGCATTGCGGCCTTTGCATACGTCACAGACCATATACGAATCCCTCCAACTGAATGGCTCTTGGAATAGATACTTATATTATAAAAGCCATCCGCCGTTTCGTCAAGCAAATTCCGGACAATCCCCGAAATTTCCGATAAAATTTTTTCCGCACCAAATCACCGCGCAAGCCATAGTATGGGGTGATCTTAATTTTAAGGAGGAAGCGCTCATGTGTAACAATGGTTTTGGCGGAAACTGCTGGTGGATTATCATCCTGATTCTCCTGTTCTGCTGCTGCGGATGCGGAAACAACGGGTGCGGCTGCGGCAACAATGGCTGCGGTTGCGGGAACAACGGCTGTGGCTGCGGCAACGATTGCGGCTGCTGAGTATCGCTCAACAAAAAAGGCGGGGCTTGAAAAAGTCCCGCCTTTTGTCGTGCGTAAAAATCCGATTCACCGCCGGTAATTCCGCCGGAAGTTGCGCCGGGTTTTCCAGTACCCCGCCTGATTTTTGATCTGCCCGATCAAATCGCCGCCGAAGAAAATCGCCAGGTTGACCAGCGACAGCAGAATCGTCACCCGGATCGACGCCGACCCCACGATCAACATAATAATGAAGTACACCAAATCGATCAGCGCCAGGTACTTCACCTGAATCGGGATGAAGAAAAACACCATCACCTGGAAATTGGGGTAAAACATCGCGAATGCCAAAAACAAGGACAGGTTCAGGTAGGTATTGTATCCATACCCGGTAATCCACCCCGCGACGATCGCCGCGACGGTGCCGATTAGGTAAAACGTCGTGAAGCAAAAACTGCCCCATTCCCGTTCCAGCGCCTCGCCGATCAGGCAGTTGAAATACAAATTGAAGAAAATCCAAAACAGCGACGTGCTCGGCGGCACCAGCAAAAACGAGACCAGCCGCCAAATCTGCCCGCGGCGCACCATGGCGAAATCCAGATCGATCAGCTGCAAAATCCCGTATTGCGGGAAAAGCAGGTTGGCCACGAACACCGCCGCCATCCCGGCGCTGATGACGATCATCAAATGCGGGATCGACAGCCGCCCAAATTTTCGGTTCAGTCTTTGAAGTAAATTCATAGCTTGCGCGGTTCATTCCTTTCTTTTTTACGTGAACGGATTTATTATACCAAATTTATCGGTGCATTGCAAGTCTTTTCGATGAATTATTTCACTTCCCGCCCGAAACACGCCCAAATTTGTCCCATATTTCCGCGATTCAGCGGGAAAATATTTATATGGCAGAAAATATCGGATTCTATGTGCAAAAATCCCGCCGCATAGCCGATTCGCCGGGCGCCGCGTCCCCCGCCCCCGGCAGCCGCCGCGCACCGACCGCCGCCCGCGCATACAATGGAACCGAACCTGAATTCTGAACTGGGAGTGAGGACATGAACGCAAAACAAAACGCACGCGACGACGCGCTGCAATGCATTGCCGCCGAGCTGCCGCAGACCGTCGCGCTGGCAATGGCCTATGTGCCGTTCCAGGCGCTGGGCAGCACGTACGACCCCGAGCAGGCTTTGGCCAGCGGAACACTGTTCCCCGACCTGAATAAACCGTTTCTCGGCCGAAAGGAGGGCGCGCAGTGAACCAGGAAATGCTGTTTCGGCGCATCAACGCGATCCAATTCGCCATGTGGGAGCTGCACATTTTCCTCGACACGCACCCCTGCTGCGAAGCGGCCATCAAAAAATACAATGCCCTGAACGACCAGCGCATTGTATTGATGGAGCAATATGAGGAGCGGTTCGGCCCGCTGAATCCGGAAACCGACGCGGAAACCCGGTGGGAATGGGCCAAAGGCCCGTGGCCGTGGGAACCGGACTTCCCCGCCAACGCCGCAGAAAATTGACCGGAAAGGAGGCATTCGCGTGTTTGTATACGAGAAAAAACTGCAATATCCCGTTCACATCAAGAACCCGAACCCCAAACTGGCCAAAGCGATCATCACGCAGTACGGCGGGCCGAATCGCAGCAAACGATTTGTCCGCGTCACGCGACTTTGCGGATGTACCAATGCCGGATCGAAAACGTGCAGAACACCTTGCCCTTGATCGTTTTCACCGGAACATACGGATCCGCCCACCCGCGCGCGTCGGCCGAGCCTTCGCGGTTGTCGCCGAACACCAGCACGCACCCGTCCGGCACGGTGAACGTCGTTTGGCTGTTGCGCGGAAATGTGCGCCCCAGCACATACGCCGACTCGTCCAGCTTTTCGCCGTTGCGGTACACGTCGCCGTCGCGCAGCTCAATCGTGTCGCCCGCAATGCCGATCACCCGTTTCACCAGGTATTTCATCCGCATGTCGCTTCCTTCGTGCGAAAACACGATCACGTCGCCGTGCTGCACCTCCGACTGCGCATACGCCAGCCGATTGGCTAAAATATACGATCCTTCCATAATCAGGTTTTTCATCGACCCCGTCGGCACCACCGCGTAAAACAAAAACACCTGGTTAATCAGCAAAATCGCCCCGCACGCGATGATGGTCGGCGAAAAAAAAGACCAAAACCGTCTGAGCAGCCCGGGCGCTTTTTCCGGCCGCGCACCGTCCGAATCTGCGGGCAGCGGCGCAGGCGCTGCGGTATCGTCTGCATAGTGGCGTGCATCCTGAGTCATTTTTGGCCATCCTTTCTGCGTCAATCGGTCGTTATCGTCAATCAGACCAGCGGTCTGCCTAAATTCTTCTTTCTATATTGTACACGTTTTTCGGTGATCTTGCAATACCCTGCCAAAAAAATTTATATTTTTTTATTTTCAAATTATCTATTCTTTTTTTCGCTCATTTGTGATAAAATAAAAGTAATCCACCAAATCATTGAAACGGAGGAATGTAATTATGAATTGGGCATCCTGTGACGCGAACGATTTTTTCTTTTCGCCGTTTGACCTGCTCCGCAACCGGTGGGCGCTGCTCAGTGCCGGAACCCAAAAATATTGGGACACCATGACGGTCAGTTGGGGGCAATTTGGCGAATTGTGGGGCAAGCATGTGGCCACGGTGTACGTCCGCCCGCAGCGGCACACGCACTTCTTTATGGATATGTGCGACACTTTTTCCATCAGCTTCCTGCCGGAAGCCGACCACCGCATTATGGAATACTGCGGGAAAAAGTCCGGCCGCGAGGTAGACAAAGCCGCCGAAACCGGCCTGCGCCCCATCTTTGACCACAATACCATCCTGTTTGAACAGTCCGAGCTGACCATCGTGTGCCGCAAGCTGTACGTTCAGCGGATTGACCCGGCGGGCTTTATCGACCGGGAATGCGATACCAAAAATTACCCGAACCATGATTACCACGATATGTACATCGGAGAAATTATTGGGATATATCGTGCGCAATCCTGACCGGAATCTGCTGCCGCCCGATTTGGCCCAACCAGATCGGGTTTTGTTTTTTTGCAAAAACGGATTTTTTCCGTCAAAACGCTGTACAAACGCGTAAAAAACGTGTAAAATAAAAAATGATTGAAAATGCATGGTTTTGCACGCATTTACAGCCAAAATGATCTGTTTTGCGTCAGAAAGGTGTGGGGATCACGGGAAGTTCAAATCGATATAAAAAGCTGATGTCTGACACGGTAATTTTCGCCATCGGCACATTCGGGTCAAAATTGCTGACGTATTTCATGCTGCCGATCGTCACCGGCGAGCTGTCCGCCAACGAATACAACACCGCCGACCTCATCGCGCAAACGGCCAATCTGCTGTTCCCGCTGGTCTGCTTGAGCATCACCAGCGCCGTCCTGCGCTACGGGCTGGACAAAGCCTACACCAAAACGACCGTATTTACTGTATCTTTGGTCGTAATTGGCTTCGGATTCGGCGGAATGCTGCTATTGTGGCCGCTGTTGAGCCGCGGGATGGTGCTGTTGAAGCTCCCCGCCCAATACACCGGGCTGATTTACCTGTATGTGCTGGCATCCGTGCTGCATTCGCTGTTCGGTTGCTTTATCCGCACGCTGAACCGCCTCAAACTTTTCGCCTATGACGGGATTCAGAACACGGCGCTGTCCATCGTGTTCACGCTGGTGAACCTGTTTGTCTTTCACTGGGGCGCCGTCGGATACACGCTGGCGGTGATCGCGGCGGACGCAGTTTCGGCCATTTTCCTGTTTTTTGCTGCAAAACTGCACCGATTCGTGAAAATAGACGCGTACAGCAAATCGATTGCGAAGTCGATGCTGCGGTATTCGATCCCGCTGATTCCGACGACGCTGTTCTGGTGGATTACCAATGTGTCGGATCGCTATATGGTCACGTATATGGTCGGCAGCGAAGTCGCCGGATTGTACGCGGCGTCGTCCAAAATCCCAAATTTAATCAATCTTTTGTCCACCATTTTCTCGGAAGCGTGGCAGCTGTCCGCCATTTCGGAAAAGGATTCGCCTACGCGCAACCGGTTTTTCTCCAAGGTGTTCAACGCGTACACGTCGCTGCTGTTCTGCGCGGCGTCGTTCCTGACGATGACTTGCCAGATATTTACACGCGTGCTGGTGGCCGGCACGTACTACGAAGCGTGGACGTATATCCCCGTGCTGCTGCTCGCGATGGTGTTCAACTGCTTTTGCAGTTTCCTCAATTCCATTTATATGGTCGAGCGCAAAAGCGTCATTTCGCTGGTCACGGTGATGGCCGGTGCGATTACCAACGTGGTGCTGAACCTGATTCTGATCCGCGCGTTCGGCGCAGTCAATCCGGTGATGGGCGCATTCGGCGCGGCGCTGGCCACGCTGGCCAGCTATGTGGTGGTGTTCGTCCTGCGACTGGTTACGACAAAGCAGATGATCTCGATTCACATCAACCGCGCGCGGATGGGGCTGAATATCCTGCTGGTTGCCGCGCAGGTTGCGCTGACCAACTTGCAGGTGCCGCACTGGATGGCGTGGAACGCGATGTTGTTTGCGCTGCTGCTGCTCCTGAATGCGTATTCCATTTTTTCGATTTTCCGCACTTTTTTGGCCGCACACAAAGCGCCCAAAAAAGCAGACTGAGAAGGAGGCGTCCGTTTTGCCTGTCCCGCTGTATGCCGTTCCGAAAGAAAAATACCGCCGGCCGCCGCGCATCCGCCGCAAAGGTGTTTGGATTTATGCGCTCGCCGCGCTGCTGCTCAGTGTCGGGCTGACCGTCGCGGCGCGCGTCTCCCCGGCCTTTGCCGAGTGGCACGCGACGACAGTTTACCCGGTTTGGGTGTCCGCGCTGGGCCGCATCAGCAGCGCCGCACCATTCTCCATTTTCGAGTGTTTGATCGCCGCATTGATTGGCTACGGGCTGATCGGGCTGGTGCTGCTGATTATCCACCTGGTTCGCCGACGCAGCAGTCGCCGAAAAAAGCTGGTGGATGCACTGCGCCGCGTGACGGCGATTGCGATGACAGCGCTGCTGCTGTTTACGGTCAACGGTGGGATCAATTACCACCGTAAGCCATTTTCGGAGCTGAGCGGCATTTCCGTGCGCGGCGTCAGCCGGGACGATTTGGTCCAGCTGTGCGCACTGCTGCGGGACCGTTTGGTTACATATTCTGCCAGCGTGACCATTGGCGACGGCGGATGCAGCACGCTGACGAGCGACGTGCGCGAAACCGCCGTTGACGCGATGCACACGCTGGGCAAAACCTATCCGGCGCTGGCGGGGTATTACCCGCAGCCCAAGCCGGTACAGTGTTCTATTGTGATGTCGTACAACAACATTACCGGAATTTATTCCCCGTTCACGATCGAAGCCAATTACAACCGGCTGATTCCGTCGTACAATATTCCGCTGACGGTGTGCCATGAGCTGTCGCATTTGCGCGGGTTCATGCGCGAGGACGAGGCCAATTTCATCGCGTATCTGGCGTGCGAAGCGTCCGACGCGCCGGATTTCCGGTACAGCGGCACGATGCTGGCGTTTTTGTACGCGAGCAACGCGCTGGCCGGGGCGGACGGCGCGGCATACAGCAAGCTGATGCAGTCGCTGCCCGGCGTGGTGCTGCAGGATTTCCGCGCCAACAACGCATATTGGCAGCAGTTTGCCACGCCGATCGCCGATATTTCCGACAAAATCAACGACGGCTACCTGAAAGCCAACGATCAGACGGACGGCGTTCAAAGCTACGGACGCATGGTCGATCTGCTGGTCGCGTATGAGCTGCCGGAATGATTGATGCGTCAAATCCGCCGGGTATCCGGCGTTTTTGAAATACAAAGTGAGTTCGAAACCTTCCTCACTAAAATCAAAACTAAAGGAGCTGTATTTTCTATGTCCAAAGAATCCACTACACGGTCGGTAACAACCGGCGCGATGATCGCGGCGCTGTACGTCGCGCTGACGCTGCTGGCCAACGCAATGGGATTGAGTTCCGGCGCGATTCAGCTGCGGTTTTCCGAAGCGCTGACGATTCTCCCGATTTTCACACCTGCGGCCATCCCCGGCGTCACCATCGGCTGTCTGCTGGCCAATTTAGTCACCGGCGGCGCGCCGTGGGACATTCTGTTCGGGACACTGGCGACGCTGATTGGCGCGGTTGGCACATATCTCCTCCGCAAACACCGCGTGCTGGCGGCGCTGCCGCCCATTGCGGCCAACACGATCATCATCCCGTTTGTGCTGCGCTGGGCGTACGATACGCCGGGCAGTATCCCGTACCTGATGCTGACGGTCGGGATTGGGGAAGTGCTGTCGTGCGGCGTATTGGGACTGGGGCTGGCAAAAGTGCTGGAACCGTACCGGAAGCAGATATTCTGAGGCGGCTGCACGAAATCAGTGGAATAAAGAATAAAAACGGCGGATCCGGGCGGATCAGCCGTTTTTTTGTGCCATTCCGCGCGAGCGAACGTAAAATAAAACGCATTGGAAATTTTAGTGATACGCTGTCCCCGCCCTGCATATATTTGAACCATCGAACAAATTGCAGGAGCGGAGGAATGGACATGGCGAATACCAGTATTTATCAGGACATCGCGACCCGAACGGGCGGCGACATATACATCGGGGTCGTAGGGCCGGTGCGGTCCGGCAAGTCTACATTCATCAAGCGGTTTATGGATACGCTGGTGCTGCCCAATATGGCGGATCCGTACGGACGCGAGCGTGCAACCGACGAGCTGCCGCAGTCGGCGGCGGGCCGCACGATTATGACGACGGAGCCGAAGTTTATCCCGGAAGAGGCGGTGCCGGTGCATTTGGACGACTGCGCCGATTTCCGCGTCCGGATGATCGACTGCGTGGGGTACATCGTGCCCAGCTCGATTGGGTATATTGAGGACAATATGCCACGCATGGTGAAAACGCCGTGGTACGACGAACCGATTCCGTTCAATATGGCGGCGGAGATCGGGACGCAGAAGGTGATTACCGAACATTCGACCATCGGGGTGGTGGTGACGACGGACGGCAGCATCACCGACATTCCGCGCGCCGAATATGCGGAAGCCGAAGAACGCGTGGTGCGTGAATTGCAGGAAATTCAGAAGCCGTTCGTGGTGCTGCTGAACTGCGTGGCGCCGACGGACGATGCGGCGACGGCATTGGCGGCGGAATTGGCGCAGAAGTACGGCGTACCGGTGATTCCGGTCAACTGCATGGAGCTGACCGAGGACATGATTCAGCGGGTACTGTCGCAGGTGCTGTTTGAATTCCCGGTGCGGGAAATCCGGTTTGAAATGCCCAAGTGGCTGACGTCGCTGGAAAAAACGCACGCGCTGCGGCAGACCATTGTACAGGCGATCCGGCAGGGGGCGGCGCAGGTCGCACACATCCGCGAAGTGCGCGATTTGGCAAGCACGCTGGCGCATTCCGAATTCGCTGACGACGCGCGAATCCTGAAAATGCAGCTGGGCGACGGAAGCGCGCGGATTCAGCTGCGGCTGAAAAATGCGCTGTTTTATCAGGTGCTGGCCGAGAAAACCGGACGCACGCTGCACGACGAAAACGAGCTGTTTGCGCTGCTGGTGCAGTTGTCGGCGGCGGAGCAGGCGTATGACCGCATCCGCGACGCGATGGAGCAGGTGACGCAGACCGGGTATGGGATTGTGATGCCGACGATCGACGAGCTGAGCCTGGAAGAACCGGAAATCACGCACCAGAACGGCAAGTACGGCGTTCGGCTGCGTGCCTCTGCCCCATCGATTCATATGATGCGCGCCGACATCACGACCGAAGTCGCGCCGATTGTGGGGAGCGAGAAACAATCGGAGGATTTGATCCGGTATTTGATGACCGAGTTTGACGAGGATCCGAAAAAGATATGGCGCTCCAATATTTTCGGAAAATCGCTCAACGAGCTGGTGAACGAGGGACTGCGCACCAAGCTGTACCGGATGCCGGAGGACGCCCGGATGCGGCTGAAAGAGACGCTGGAACGAATCATCAACGACGGGTGCAACGCGCTGATCTGCATTATTCTGTGACATTCACGCCCGAATCCGAAGCGAGGCATCGGATTCGGGCGTGATTTTGGATGGGCGTACATAAATACAAAAAAAGTCCGCACATTGCACAATGGATTTTCTGCGGGATTCGTCGTATAATGAAAACAAAAGCGACCCGCATTGGGCGCAGTGGAAAGGATCGATGGAAGTATGAAAATTACGTTTATGGGCGCGGGCAGCACCGTATTCGTCCGCAATGTGCTGGGCGACTGTATGTGTTCGGAAGCGCTGCGGGACAGCGAATTCGCGCTGTATGACATTGACGGCGAACGGCTGCACGAAAGCGCGGCGATTTTGGAGAAAATGCAGCACACGCTGGGCGGTCACGGCAAAATCACGACGTTTTTGGGCGTGGAAAACCGCAAGGACGCGCTGCGCGGCGCGAATTTCGTGGTGAACGCGATTCAGGTGGGGCTGTATGACCCGTGCACGATCATTGACTTTGAGGTGCCGAAAAAGTACGGCCTGCGCCAGACGATCGGCGACACGCTGGGGATCGGCGGGATTATGCGCGCACTGCGCACCATTCCGGTGCTGGAGGACTTCGCGTGCGACATGGCGGAGGTGTGCCCGGATGCGCTGTTCATGAACTACACCAACCCGATGGCGATGCTGACCGGGTATATGCAGCGGTACACGCCGATTAAGACCATCGGGCTGTGCCACAGCGTCCAGTACTGCTCGGAACCGCTGCTGAAAAAGCTGGGCATGGACGACAAAGTGGACGGGCTGAAAGAGCTGATCGCGGGGATCAACCACATGGGCTGGCTGCTGGACATCCGCGACAAGGACGGCAACGATCTGTACCCCGAAATCCGCCGCCGCGCTGCCGAGAAGAATGCGGCGGAGAAGCACGCGGATATGGTGCGGTTTGAATACATCCGCCGGTTCGGGTATTACTGCACCGAGTCCAGCGAGCACAACGCGGAATACAATCCGTTCTTCATCAAGAGCAAGTATCCGGAACTGATCGACCGGTACAACATCCCGCTCGACGAGTATCCGCGCCGCTGCATCAAGCAGATTGCCGACTGGAAAAAGGAGTACACCGAGCTGAGCCAGAGCGCCGAGCTGACGCACACCCGCTCGCGCGAGTACGCGTCGCGGATTATGGAGACGATTGTGACGTCCGGCGTGTACAAGATCGGCGGCAACGTGATTAACCGGGGCAACCTGATTGAAAACCTGCCGGCGGACGCGTGCGTGGAGGTGCCGTGCCTGGTGGACGGCGACGGAATTCATCCGTGCCGCGTCGGCCGCCTGCCGGTGCAGCTGGCTGCGATGAACATGACGAACATCAACCCGCAGCTGATTACCATCGAAGCAGCCGTCACCCGCAAGCGCGACCTGATTTACAATGCCGCGATGCTGGAACCGCACACCGCTGCGGAACTGGACATTGACACCATCGTCAAAATGGTGGATGATCTGATCGAGGCGCACGGGGATTATTTGCCGAAGTATCACTGAGGAATGGTTTGAAAGCATAACAAAAATGGCGGCCCTGCGGGACAGGGCACGCCATTTTTGCTTTCCTTCGTGTGCTTTTTCAATGGGGCTGCTTTTTCATTTTCTCCGCGGACGGGTCACGATGCGCGCTTCTGTTCGAGCCGCAGTTTGTCCGATATCATTGCGACAAATTCGCTGTTGGTCGGCTTGCCGCGGCCATTGTTGATGGTGTAGCCGAAGTAGGAGTTCAGCACGTCGATATCGCCGCGATCCCACGCGACCTCGATTGCGTGGCGGATGGCGCGCTCCACGCGGGACGGCGTGGTTTCGTACTGCTCGGCGACCGTCGGATACAGCAGCTTGGTGATCGCGTTAATCATTTCGTCGTTTTCCACCGATAGGATGATAGCGGCGCGGACGTAGTGATAGCCTTTGATGTGCGCCGGAACGCCGATTTGGTGCAAAATCTCCGTGACGCGAATCTTTAACTCGTCCTCTTTCTGGCGCGTCTGCGCTTCCGGGCTGCCGTTGACGGACATGAATTCCAAACGGCGGCGCACCTGCTGAATCTTCGTCCGCATCAGCTCCAGCTCCACCGGGGTGGTGAAGCAGAAGCTGGCCCCGGCGTCGTACAGGTCGCGCGCATTGAGCGCGTCGTCCGGCTGCATCACGACGAAAAACGCGGTGGACTGCGCGTTCGCGGTGCGCTGCTGCGTCCGCATGACGCCGATGGCATCCATGTGCTGAAGCTCTGCGTTCAGGATCACGATGTGCGGCTGCTCGCGGTTCATGTAGTCCAGCAGGCGGATGCCGTCCGGCTCGACGTGCGCCAGCTGGATGCCGCTCTTTTGCAGTTCCTCCGCCAGCATGGCGTCAAAGCTCGGGTCAGACTCGGTGATTACGACTTTCATTTGCATACTCATGTTTGATTTCCTCCGTTATGTGTTGATTTCGCGTTTATATGGGTTTATTTGGGATTTGCTTCTACCACATAATACCACTTTATTCTTTGTTTGTCAATACCATTTTCTGAGAATTTTTGGTTTTTTGCAAATTTTTCAGTTTTGACGAATCCGAAGGCGGTACATACTGCGATCGGATTCGCCTTTGTTTTTACGCGGCAGACCGCAGCAGCGCGGCGATTCGGGCGCTTTCGACCTGCATATTTTCGGCAAAAATCGCATATCCGCGCGTGGGGTCGTTGACAAATACGTGTGTCACTGCGCCGACCAGGCGGTCATTTTGGAGCAGCGGCGATCCGGAAAGCCCTTGGACGATTCCGCCCGTTTCCCGCAGGAGGGCCGGGTCGGTCACATGGATAATCATATTCTGCGTGCGGGCGTCGTCGTCGTAGCAGATGCGCTCGATGCGGACGGTGTATGCCTGCGGCTGGTCGCCCGTCACGGTCGTCCAGATCTGCGCCTCGCCGCGGCAGACCTCCTGTTTGAGCGCCAGCTCCACGCGGCGGCCGGATATCGGCGCACGGATTTGGCCGTAGACGCCCACGGCGGTGTTGAGATGCAGCAAGCCCTGGACTTCGTCCGACGTGAAGCAGCCTTTTAATTCGCCCGGCGCGCCGCGTGCGCCTTTGGTGACGCCAATCAGCTGAACGGGAACGATCTCGCCGTACTGAACCGGCATCAGCGCTTCCGTATCCGGGTCCGTGATGCCGTGCCCCAGCCCGGCAAAAACGCCGTCGTCCGTCACATACGTCAGCGTGCCGATTCCGGCGCAGCTGTCTTTGATCCACAGGCCGGCTTTGTATGCGCCGCTGCCGACGGACTGCTGCGGTGTGACCTGCGCGGTTCGGCGCGTGCCGTCGCGCTCATACTCCACCGTCATCGCGCGGCCGCCGCTTTCCTGGATGCGCTGCGCGGCGTCGCGATTGCTTTGAACCGACGTGCCGTTGATGGCGCGGATCACATCCCCCACTTGCAGCCCGGCCTGCGACGCCGGACAGCAGGAACCGGATGCGGTGTCTACGTCCACCAGCCCGACAATCAGCGCGCCTTCCGTATACAGTTTCAGACCGAACGGCGTGCCGCCGAGTGTGACGGTGGTTCGATCCACGGACGTCACCGATACCTCTTTGATCGGTATGGAAAACAGTTTCAGTTCGCCGGATTGCGCGGTACCGGGCGTTACCGTCCAGCACCCGCCGTTCAGCCGGAACGTGCCGGGATCGGAAACCCGAAAGGTTTCCGGCATTTTTGTCCCGCACCACAGCCCGGCGCCGAATAATATCAGCAGGACAGCCGATAATATCACCGCACCGGATCGTACCCATCGGCCGGTACGGCATTTTTTGCAGCAATTTTTCAAAATTCCGAGCCTCCCTTTTTTGAAAATTCCAAATTCCGTTTTTTGAATGCGTCATTCCGCCGGCGTTCCGGCGAAACAATGGTATTGTACCGCCGGGAACGGGGATTTATGAAGCCCAGTTTCTGCGCGATTCCGCCACTTCATGGAGATCGGGCGCGGCGGTGCGCGGCGCGGGAAGATTCTTGCCGACGATTTCCCCTGCTGGATTTTTGTCGCACACTTTTCGGCGGATGAATAAAATGGAGTAGGCACACACGCTTTCCGTGCGCCGAGAATTCCGGCGCGCGTTCAGATACGCAGCGGTGCAATCGATTCCGGAGTCGCTGCATCGCTGCGAGGATTTTTTGTGCGATGTGTACAGCCTGGTTCCCAATATCGACTTTTTCTGCGTTTTTTATGCATTTGAACGAATTCTGCGGCACCGTCGTAATGAATTGTTTTTGATTTGTCAATTGTTTTCTTTCAAAAAATAGCGTATAATAGTAGTATTAGAAATTTACTCGTAAAATATCCCGGCGGCAACCGGCTGCCGGAGACCGGTCTGGAGGTTACGTCCATGAAAAACCCACTCTCGTCTGGGGAAATGAAAGAACTGATTGCCGCAAAGCTGTCGCACACGCTGTCGGTGGAGCCGATGGAAGCAACGGACGATCAATTTTATTTTGCGCTCGCGCTGATTGTGCGCGATTTACTGATGCAGAAGCGCACCGAATTTATGAAGCGCGCCGAAGCGCAAAGCTGCAAGAAAATTTACTATCTGTGCATGGAATTCCTGATGGGGCGTTCGCTGAAAAACAACCTGTACAATCTGGGACTGCAAGCGGCGACCGAAAGCGCGCTGGCCGATTACGGGGTGAATCTGCGGCAGGTGTATGAATGCGAACCGGACGCCGGGCTGGGCAACGGCGGACTGGGGCGGCTGGCCGCATGCTTTTTGGATGCGCTCGCGACGCAGGGGTACCCCGCCACCGGGTATTCGCTGCTGTATGAATATGGGATTTTCCGCCAGAAGATCGTGGACGGGTGGCAGACGGAGCTGCCGGATTCGTGGCTGCCGGGCGGCAATGTGTGGCTGATGCCGCATCCGGAAAACAGCGTGAAAGTGATGTTTGACGGAACGCTGACGGACAGCTGGGACGGCCCGTATCACACGGTGTATCTGCACAATGCGAAAGAAATCACCGCCGTGCCGTACGACATGATGGTGTCCGGCGAAGGCGGCGAGGGCGTGAGCGTGCTGCGGCTGTGGAAGGCAGAGTCGCAGGAATTCAATATGACGCTGTTCAACGACGGCGAGTATATGCGCGCCATCGAGCAGAAAGCAATGGCGGAAGCCATCACCAAGGTGCTGTACCCGGGCGACAATCACCGCGAAGGAAAAAGTCTGCGGCTGTCGCAGCAGTATTTCCTGGTTTCGGCAACGGTTCAGGATATCATTTACGAACACCTGCGCGCATTCGGCACGCTGGACAACATCCCGGAGAAAATCTCGATTCACCTCAACGACACGCACCCCGTGCTGGCGATTCCGGAGTTCATGCGGATTCTGCTGGACGAATGCGGGCTGACGTGGGATCATGCGTGGGATTTGGTCACGCGGACGTTTGCGTACACCAACCACACCGTGATGCAGGAGGCGCTCGAATGCTGGGCCGAGGATCTGTTCAAAACCCGGCTGCCGCGTATTTACCAGATTGTGTGCGAGATCAACCGCCGGTTCTGCCAGGACGTGGAACGGCTGACGGGCGGCAATCAGGAAATCGTCGCGCGGATGTCGATTGTGCGCGACGGCGTGGTGAAAATGGCGAATCTGGCCGTGGCGGCGTGCCATTCCATCAACGGCGTGTCGCGGCTGCACAGCGATATTTTGAAGGAAACCGTTTTCCACGATTTTTACACGGTAATGCCGTACAAGTTCAAGAACGTGACCAACGGCATTGCGCACCGGCGCTGGCTGTGCCAGTCGAATCCGCAGCTGAGCGCGTTCATCACCGAGCAGATCGGCGACGGGTTCATCCGCGATGCGGCGGAGCTGAAAAACCTGCTTCCGCTGCGGGACGACGGCGCGGCGCTGGAAGCGCTGGCCCGGATCAAACGGGAAAACAAGGCCGATTTCGCGCGGTATATCTTGAAGCATAATCGCGTGACGGTGGATCCGGATTCGCTGTTTGACGTTCAGGTCAAGCGGCTGCACGAGTACAAACGGCAGCTGCTGAATGCGCTGTATATCCTTTCCACATATCTGAAACTGCGCGACGATCCCAACATGGACTTTGTCCCCCATACCTGGATTTTCGGCGCCAAAGCCGCGCCGGGCTATTACTTCGCGAAGGAAATCATCCGGTTTATCGTCACGCTGGGCAACGTGGTCAACAATGATCCGCTGATTCACAATATGATGAAGGTGGTTTTCCTGGAGGATTACCGCGTGACGGTCGCCGAAAAGCTGATGCCTGCGGCGGAGATCAGCGAGCAGATTTCGCTCGCGGGAACCGAAGCGTCCGGCACGGGCAACATGAAGCTGATGATTAACGGCGCGCTGACGCTTGGGACGCTGGACGGCGCCAACGTGGAAATCTGCGAATCCGTGGGGCGCGACAATATCTTCCTGTTCGGGATGCAGACCAATGAAGTGGCGACGCTGAAACGCACCGGGTACAATCCGCGCACGTATTACGAGCACAATCCGGAGATTCGCCGCGCCATCGATCAGCTGTACGCCGGGATGGGCGGGGTCGATCTGCGCAGCATTGCCGACTGCCTGCTGAACCGCGACCCGTATATGGTGCTGGCGGACTACGCGGACTACGCTGCCAAGCAGGCGCAGATTGCGCAGGTGTACCGCAATCCGGCGCAGTGGAACCGGATGTCGCTGACCAACATTGCCGGCGCGGGGATTTTCTCCGCCGACCGCGCGATCCGGGATTATGCGACGACGATCTGGGGCGCAGAACCGGTCGCGCAGAAATAAGCGATGGATACGATGTTTTGTTCACGGGATTCCGTTTACCGGAATCCCTGCGGGGCGCTGCCGGTTGGCGGCAACCTGCACCTGAAAATCCGATTGCCGCGTTCGCTCGGTTGCAGCGCGGCTTTTTTTTCGATTCGGTACGATTCCGACAAGGAAGCATCCAACTATTCCATGTTTTGGTGCGGAATGGACGGCTGGGACCACGAGTGGTGGGAGTGCGACTATCAGCCGGCGCGCAGCGGGCTGTACTGGTACAGCTTCCGGCTGAACACCGGATGCGGGCTGCAATCGATTCACCGGACGGTTGGCGGATACGGTCAATTTGAAAGTGCCGACAGTTTCCAGCTGACGGTGTACGATCCGCAGTTTCGGACGCCGGATTGGCTGTGCGGCGGCGTGATATATCAGATTTTCCCCGACCGTTACCGCCGCGCGCCCATGACGGCCGACTTTCCGGCCGACCGCAAGCTGCACGACAATTGGGACGATTCCCCGGATTGGCGGCCGGACGCAGACGGCGAGATTCGGAACAACGACTACTTCGGCGGGAATCTGCCCGGAATTACCGAACAGCTGGACGAACTGCAGGCGCTGGGCGTCACCTGCCTGTACCTGAACCCGATATTTGAGGCGCACGCCAATCATCGGTACAATACCGCCGACTACGAGCGCGTGGATCCCATGCTGGGGACGGAAGCAGATTTGCGGACGCTGTGCGCGGAAGCGCGGCGGCGCGGAATGCGCGTGCTGCTGGACGGGGTATTTAACCACACGGGCAGCGACAGCCGGTATTTCAACCGATATGGCCGGTACCCGGAGCTTGGCGCGTATCAATCGATGCAGTCGCCGTATGCCGACTGGTATTCGTTTTCGCAGTGGCCGAATGCGTACGCGTCGTGGTGGGGATTCGACACGCTGCCGGCCATCCGGCACCAGTCGGAAGCGTTCCACCGCTATATCACTGCGCCGGGCGGGATTTCCGACCGGTGGATTCGGTGCGGGACAGCGGGATGGCGGCTGGACGTGGCGGATGAACTGCCGGACAGTTTGCTGGACGCGCTGCGCGTGTCCGTGAAGCAATCCGACCCGGAGGCGATTCTGCTGGGCGAGGTGTGGGAAGATGCGTCCAACAAAGAAAGCTATGGACATCGGCGGCGATACCTGACCGGCGCGCAGCTGGACAGCGTGATGAATTACCCGTTCCGCACGGGGCTGCTGCATTATATCCTGCAGCAGGACGCCGGCCTGCTGGCGGAAACGGTGGAATCGGTGCTGGAACACTACCCGCCGATGGTGATTCGGCTGCTGATGAACCCGCTGGGCACGCACGATACCGAACGTGTGTTGACCGTGCTGGGCGGCGAACCGCTGCGCGGACGCGGACGCGAATGGCAAGCGTCGCACGGGATGACCGAACCGCAGCGCGCGCACGGCATTGCGCGGCTCAAAGCGGCGGCCGCTGTGCAGTTCTGCCTGCCGGGGGTTCCGTCGATTTATTACGGCGACGAGGCCGGGATGGCCGGGTATGCCGATCCGTTCAACCGCGGGACGTATCCGTGGGCGCACCGTGACGAATCGTTGACGGCATATTTCCGGCGGCTGGGGCAGATCCGGCGTCGGGCGGACTGCCTGAAATCCGGCGCATTCCGGTGCATTTGCGCCGACGGGCCGCTGCTGGCGTTTGAGCGCAGTTCGGAGCAGGATCGGCTGCTGTGCGTATGCAATGCTGCTGCGGAACCGCGGACACTGACCGTTCCCGACGGGTGGGAGGCTGCCGAGGCGTTGATCGGAACTGCGCCGACGTGCACCGAATGGTGCATGCCCGGTGAATCGGCGGCGATTCTGTACGCGTCGCACGCGGAATAAGCATAAAAAAGACGTCTTTGCACTGGGCAAGGACGTCTTTGATTTTGGGAAAAGATTTCGGATGTTTACGTGGACTCTCCCGCGTCGGCTTCATCGATCATTTCGATCAGCTGGTCGCGGATTTTGTCCAAACAACGGCGGAATACGGCCAATTCGTCCGGCGTCAGGGTGGAAAACATCCGGTTATCGATCATTTCAAAGATGCAGCGGCTGCGGCGCACGACGTCTGCACCGGCCGGGGTGATTGTAATGCGGTTGCAGCGGCTGTCGTGCGTGTCGCACACGCGCTCCACCAACCCCATTTTCTCCAGTTTTTTGAGGTTGACCGCCACGGCAGCGCCGGAGATCTGATATGCATCGGCAATCTCTTTTTGGGAACAGCCTTCGTGCGACGAGATGTACATCAGCGTCATGTGCTGGCTGCGGAACACGCCCGTTTGCTCTACGCGCTTTTCGACCAAGCGGCGGTGCATATGATGAACTTCCCGGAACTCGCGTTCCGTTTCGCGCAGCGATGATTTCATAGTGGGGCGCTCCTTTCAGTCTTGATTTGTTGTGAATGAATCGTTAACGATTAAATCTATTATACCATAATCCCGCGGAAAGTCAAGATGTGCGCCAAAAATCCGCCAGCTGCTGCGGCAGGCGTTCCGGCGTGGTGCACCGGGCGTGTGCCCAATGCGCCGGAAACAGCGCGCGATACGACGGCGACGCAAACCGGTCGTCGATCAGCAGAACAACCCCGCGGTCGTGCTCCGTCCGGATGACGCGCCCGGCCGCTTGCAGCACTTTGTTCATGCCGGGGAAGCGGTACGCGTAGTCGAACCCGGCGCCGTTCTGTGCGTTGTAATAATCGCGCAGCAGATCCGGCTCCGGGCCAATTTGCGGCAGTCCGACGCCCACAATGGCCGTGCCGATCAATCGGTCGCCGGTCAGGTCGATGCCCTCCGCGTAGGAGCCGCCCAACACGCAGAACCCGAGCAGCGGTGCGTCCGGTGCGTCGCAGAATTGCTGCAAAAACGCCGCGCGCGCAGCATCATCCATCCCCCGCTCCTGGCGCACGGCCGGATCGTCGGGGTGAGACAAGCAAAACTGTGTCCACACGGCATCCAGATACACATAGCTTGGAAAATAGGCGATATAGTGACCGGTTCGTCCGTGAATCATGGTATGCAGCAGCCGAACGATCGGATATATGCTGCTGTCGCGGTCGGCATAGCGTGTACTGACCGTTGACGCGATAAAAAGCCCCAGGTGCTGCGGATCAAACGGACTGGACAGCCCCAGGGTGTGCGCGCCGTCCGGCCCGCCGAGCACCGTCCGGTAGTAATCGAGCGGCGACAGCGTTGCGGAAAAGAGGATTGCGGCGCGGCCTTTGCGCAATGCGGCCGCCACCTGTGCGCTGGGGTCGAGGCACAACAGCTTGACCGTCAGATCCGACCCGATGCGGGTGAGCAGGACGGCGTACGTATCGTCAAACTGCTCGGCAATGCGGGCGAAAAAGCGCACGTCAAAATATAGTGGCAGCAGCTGCTGTTCCAGCGCCGGGCAGTCGCCGCGATGCGCGTCGAGCCAATCGTCTGCGGCGTGCAGAAATTTTTGCAACGGTGCGCGCAGGCCGTCCGGAAATGCGTGCAGCGCTTGGACATTCCCGGCCTCCGCGCAGTCGTCGCGCAATGCGCGCAGCGTTTGGTTCATCCCGCCCGCCGCGGTACGCAGGGCGCGGTGCGACTTGGGGAGCGCTTTCCGCAGTGCGAGAAAATCCGTTTTGCGGAGGGCGGCCGAAAACATATCGCGGCAGCGGTCTACGCCGTTGTGCGCTTCGTCCATTAGGATAATATAATCGCCGCGTGTTTCGAAAAAGCGCTGCAAATGTACCACGGGATCCAGCAGGTAGTTGTAATCGCATACAATTACGTCGCACCACAGGCTAAGATCGAGCGACAGTTCGTACGGACAGACCCGGAATTCGTCGGCGGCTGCGCGCAGGGCGGTGCTGTCCAGCGATCCGCCGCGCGTCAGCAGCGCGTACACGGCGTCGCGCGCGCGGTCGAAATAGCCGTCGGCGTAGGGGCAGGCTTCCGGCGTACAGATGCGCTCGGGCAGCATACAGATTTTGTCTTTGGCGGTCAGCGTCAGGCAGCGCAGGAACGGCGCGCTTTGCTGCGATTGCAGCTGCGCCAGCGCATTTTCGGCCGACCGGGCGGCAATGGTTTTGGCGGTCAGGTAGAACAGCTTCTCCCCCATTCCCATGCCCATCGCTTTGAGCGCCGGGAAAAGGGCCGACATGGTTTTGCCGATGCCGGTCGGCGCACAGCAAAACAGCCGTTCCCCCGCCGCAATGGTGCGGTAGACTGCTGCCGCCATGCGGCGCTGACCGTCGCGGTAAGCCGGGAACGGAAATTGCAGTGCCTGCAGCGCGGCCGTCCGCACTGCACGGCCATCGCATTCCAGCCGTGCCCACGATTCATAGCGGCGCAGCAGGTCAAAGACAAAATCCGTCAACTGCGCGGCTGTGTAATCGCGAAAAAAGCGGCGGATTTCGCCGGAATCGGCTTGAACGTACGTCAGCCGGACGGTCACGCCGGGGAGGGCGTCCTGCGTGCAGAGCATATAACCGTAGCAGCACGCCTGCGCCCAGTGCGACGGGTACGAATCTTCTGCAAGACGTTCAATCGGGCGCTGTGTGGTTTTGATCTCGTCGATGGTGATCCCGTTTTCCTGCGTCAGAATGCCGTCGGCACGGCCTTGGAGCGTGTAGCAGAATTCGCCGCATTCGATCTCGGCGCTGAGCGGGACTTCGGCGCGGTACGCCTCGCCGCCTTCCTTTTGCAGCTTACGGTGAATCCGGCTGCCTTCCAGCGCACGGTCGAATCCGCGCCCGGCGCGGGCGTCGATGCTGCCGCGGGCGAGCAGGAATTCGGTCAAGCGGCGAACCGACAGCGTGATGGATTTCATGAAAGCCGTGCGCCTCCTTTCCAGCTGTGAATGGGATTTTACTGCTCCGCCGTCAGAACGGCCAGATGATGCAATGCGCGGGTGCAGGCCACATACATCCGGCCGGCCGTCCAGGATCCGCTGCGTGTGACCACCGCTACGCGGTCGAACTCCAACCCTTTGGCCAGCGCGACAGGCATCACGCAGACGCGGCGGTTGCGCGCGGCGAATTCATGCAGGAGGAGGCAGGTATCGTCCCGGTGCAGCGCGCGGAAAATCCACTCGCAGTCCGCCGCATCGGCACACACGATGGCCGCCAGCTCTGTTTCGGCGCCCTCGTCCAAAAATGCGGCGACAGCGGCCGGTAATTCCGATTCCGGCAGCGTACGGGTCTGCACAGGGCCGGCGGAGCGCGCGACGGCGCGGCAAAGCGTTTTTCCGGCCAGTTGATTGGTGTAATCGACGATTTCCTGCGAGCTGCGGTAGTTCACGTCCAGCGTATAGTGCGCGCAGGTACGGCCTTCGGCGCGCAGCAGCGCTTCGGCAAAGTGACCGCAGTCGGCCAGCGACTGCGCTGCGTCGCCCAACACGGTAAACCGCGCGTGCGGGTACAGCTCCAGCAGGAGCATATATTGCAGTTCGGAATAGTCCTGTGCTTCGTCAATAACGATCTGGCGGATTCGGTCGCTGCGCGTGAGCATTCCCAGCCGGATCATCAAATACAGCACCGGTCCGGCGTCGGAAAAGTCCATGTGACCGGATGCACAGCGGGCGCGGAAGGCCTCGGCTTCGGCATCCCCGAAAATTCCCGCCAGCTGCGCGCCGTACAGCGTTACGCAGTCCGGCAGGTAGCGCGCGTCGAACGCGTGCAGCAGCGTTTGCTCCTGGTGAATCGCGTCCAGCCGGGCGTTGAGCATCAGGTCTTTTTGCGACAGGTATGCGCTGAGACCGTTTTCTTCGATCAACCGCGCGGAAATGCGCTTGCGGATGGCCTTGGCGTTCTGGCGCAGGTCATTTACGATCTGTGTTTTCAGCCGGCCGATGCTTTGACGGTACGACAGCGTTTTCCGGTTTTGGATAAAGCGTTCGCGCTGCGCCTCGGCGGTCAGCAGCGTTTCGCCTTCGATGACGATGTCGTCAAAGGTGATGGACGATTCAAACGCATCCGCGGCGGCGCGGAGGCGCAGGGCAAAATCGCGGGTGCCTTTTTCGGTCTGGTGCGGCTCCCCTGCGCCGGACACGGCGTCCAGAAATGTCCGGACTTCAAAGCGCTCGCCCAGCACCTCCGCCGCAAAGTCGGCAAACGTCGTCTGCCACACGCGATCTTCGCCCAGATCCGGCAGCACAGACGCGATATAGTCTTCAAACAGGGTGTTCGGCGAAAAGATCATGCATTCGGACGCCGACAGGCTGCTGCGCGCGTGATACAGCAGATAGGCAATCCGGTGCAGTGCGACCGAGGTTTTGCCGCTGCCGGCGCAGCCTTCGATGATGACGACGGAATGGGCGGTGTCGCGGATAATTTCGTCCTGGCTTTTCTGGATGGAATCGACGATGGTTTTCATCTGCTCCCCGGCGTGCGCGCCAAGGATGCGCTGCAAAAACTGGTCTTGAATCGAGCGTTCGGTATCGAAACAGCCGAGCATCTCCCCCCGCTCGATTTGGAACTGGCGCTTGCGCGTCAGCTCGCCGCGGACAGTGCCGTTGGGGCAGTCGAACGATGCTGCGCCCGGCTCAAAATTGTAGTACAGCGCCGCCACGTCGCTGCGCCAGTCGCAGATGACCTGGTCGAAATTTTCCATATCCGTCAGACCAAACTTGCCAATATAAAATGATTCTGATGAATATCCGTCCTCGCGGAAATCGACGCGCGCAAAATACGGGATGTCGCGCAGTTTTTTCAGCCGATGGGCTTGCAGCTGCGCTTCGGTCAGCGTTTTTTCGGCGGCCGCAATGTCCGACTCCTGGGCCGTGCGCTCGTACCGGTCCTGAATCGCGCGCTCTGCGCCGACCAGTTCCTGCCACAGGTATTTGCGCTTTTCGTACAGATCTTGTTTCAGGTCGGCCTGATCGTCGCCGTATTTGTTCAGTTCCTGTGCGATTTTTTCTTCGGCGTACGCAAGGTAACGCAGTTCTTCTTCCGGGATCATGGAAACGCTCCTTTTCTGACGTTATGAGGTTTGATTTCTTGATTTTTGATATTGAAGCGGCGTAGCGCCGTAGACTTTGCGGAAGTGGACGATGAAACGGGAGCACTCGCCGCAGCCGGCCGCCAAGCACGCTTCGGTAACATTGCTGCCGCTGCGCAGCAGCCGCTCGGCGTGCGCAAGGCGCTGCATTTGCAGATATTGCTGCGGCGAAACATTGAAATACGACCGGAACAACCGCCACAGCGCCGTTCGGCTCATGCCAAAATTCCGGGCAAGCGACGCTACTGTCATGGTGCCGTCGTCGCGGCCGATGGCCTGCAAAATCTGTTGCAGCAGCGCCGGATGCTGCGTCTGCGGGTGCAGATTGGGGCATGCGCGCCCCAGCAGCGCAAGCAGCCGCAGCAGGATGAAATAGCATTGCGGCACATCCGCAGTCCGGAGCAGGTGCGCCTCGGCGATCAGCCGGAATGCTTCGCTCCGCGCATCGGGCGGCAGTTCCAGCAGATTGTTCTGGCAGTATGGGCGGTGCAGAAAACAGCGCAGCAGCCGGGTCGAATCGGTAAACGGCAGGAGCGCGTCGGGATAAATGTGCAGCACATAACGGTCGTACGTCACCGGGACGTCCGTGAATCCGCAGTGCGGCTCGTCCGGGTTCATGGCGATAATTGACCCCGGCCCGCACGAATACGCCTGATTGCCTACGCGGATCAGGCGCGTGCCGCGCACGAAAAAGATCAATTCGTAGTAGCTTTGCACGTGATACCGGTCGGCATAGCGCTGGGACGGCGCCATAGCCGGAAGCGTCAGCTGCTCGCGCCCCAATTCCAGCTGCGGTGCGCCGGATTCGCTGCGCAGCCCGCAAATGGGTGTCATCGGTACATAGGCCAACTCCGTTTGCCTCCTTTGCTCAAAGCTTTTTATATTATAGCAGAATTCTGTTTCCTTGTCCAGCCGCAGTGAAACATTTCGCCTATTTTTTGCGCGGATTCGTATATTCTGCGCAGACACAGCGGTGTATAATGAAACCAAAACCGATTTGGAAGGACGGAAAACGAATGCAGACCAACGAAAACGCCGAAAAACGAATCCTGGGGTTGCTGGGAAATTGGGTCAGGCGGATGACGCCGGAGCTGCACTGGCAGGCGGATGCGCCGGAACTTTGCTACTACGGCGACGGCAGCAACGGCTGGGGCGTGCAAACCAATCAGAAAGCGTTCGCCGCTTTTGCGGTATACGGCGCGCAAACCGGCGACGCGGACGCGCTGCGCTGCGCGCTGGGGATGCTGCGCTATTCGCTGCGGACGCATCACACCGGCGATTATCCGCTGACCAGCCCGGATGTACCGCGATGGGGGCGGACATGGATCAGCATTTTGGGGCTGGAACGGATGATGTGCGGGATTGAAGCGATTGACGCCTGTTTGACCGCGGATGACCGCGCACGGCTGCAAAAGCTGCTGCGGGATGAGGCCGACCATCAGCTGACGGTTCCGGTGATTGCGGGATTTGACCGGGTGAGCAACAAGCCGGAGTCCAACTGGTGGAACGGTGCGCTGCTGCTGCGCGTGGCGCTGTGCGACCCGGATGCGCCGCACGCGGCGCAATACCGCGAAAAAGCAGCCGATTTTCTGGCAAACGCCATCTCCGTTCCGTCGGATGCGCAGTCCGGGGACGATGTGGACGGAAAACCGGAATCGGAACGGTTTGTGGGCGCAAACTTTACGGAATCGTACGGACTGAATCACCACGGATACCTGAACATCGGGTACATGGTCATCACGCTGTCGCAATTGGCGATGCTGCATTTTTCGCTGAAACGGCGTAGGGTTGCCCCGCCGGAATATATCTATCGTCACAGCATTGCATTGTGGCAGCTGGTAAAAAGCCTGATTTTCCCGGACGGACGGCTGTGCCGAATCGGCGGCGATACGCGCGTGCGGTACTGCTATTGCCAGGACTATTTACTGCCGGTGCTGGGCTGGGCGGCGGATTATTTGGGCGAAGACGTGTCCAGCTGGATGGCCGGGTGGTGCAAATTGCTGGAAACGGAATGCCGGTACAACGGGGACGGCAGTTTCCTGAAAAACCGGGCGGAGCTGTTTCGGGAACGTTCGCCGCTGTATTACACTCGGCTGGAATCGGATCGCGCCGTATCGCTGGCGTTTGTGCTGCATTACGGCATGGAATCGGCCGGCCAAATCCCTCCGAATGCGCGGTCGGAATGGCATGATCCGACATTCGGCGCCTGCTTCACACGCAGTGCCCGGCGCATCGCTGCTTTCACCTGGTGCGGCGGCGAAGGCCCGACCGGGTTGTGTGTACCGACCGACGACAGCTCGATGGCAGAATGGCAGGGCAATCTGGTCAGTACTGCAGCAGGCGACGGCGCGTTCCGCAATCCGGTGGCCGAAACTTACAAGATTCATGCCTTCCCCGGCGGGTTCATCACGGCCGGGTGGTACCACATTCACGAGGAACTGCTGCTGACAGAGCAGGCCGATTGCGAGGACATCATGCGCGTGCAGCTGGTATTTGCGGCGCTGCCGGACGGGGCGACCGTCGTCACCATGCAGCGCGGAACGGCCTGCAAAAATATGCACACCCGTGCTGTGTGGCCGCTCCGGCTGCTGATTCCGAACGACGTATTCAATCAGTTCCGCCGCGATTACGATTGGGCGCCGGATCGGTGCGCGGTTTCCATCGACGGCAAGCTGACGCTGCAATCGCTGGACGGACAGCCGTTCACGCTGCATCGGCCGCCGTACCGGCAAATCGGTCTGCACATCAGCGCAAAATTCGCGCCGTATCAGGAACGCGGGATGCTGCATTGCGACGAATGGGTCATTGCGCCGAAAACGGAACCGCAATTTTACGAAAAGGACACCGAGCTGTTCACCATTGGGGCGATGCTGACCGTCGGCGGCGCGCAGCCGGTTCCGGAAGCCATGCACACCGTGCCCGGAACCACGCTGTGGTCGGTCGTGGTACGCGGGCAGGACGGGCTGGATTATCGGATTGTGTGGAACCCGGCGTCCGAGGCACAGACATTTTCGAACATGGAGATTCCGGGCGCAGACGGGGTTTGCATCCGGATATGACGGAAAAATCAGATGCGGCTCGAAAACGGGCTGCATCTGATTTTACAGTCCGTTCACACCGGACACTTGTATGAATCCTCGATTCATGATATAATATATGATATTCTGCATGAATGGAGCGGATTGAATGTATTGGAACGATTATTTCTGGTTTTTGGGCGCGATGATCCTGTGCATGGGGTTTTCCGCGGTGGCAAGCGGAAAAGTGCGCACCACTTTTGCCAAATATTCGGCCGTCCGGTGCCGGTCCGGGATGACGGGTGCTGAGGCCGCCGCGCAGCTGATGCGCGCCAACCAGGTGGGCGGCATTTCCATCGGGCGCGTCAGCGGGTCGCTGACTGACCACTACAATCCGGGGAAAGCGATTGTGAATTTGTCTGACAGCACATACGGCAGCAATTCGGTCGCCGCCGTGGCGGTTGCCGGGCACGAGATGGGACACGTTGTGCAGCGGCAGAACGGATATTTGTTCTATAACATCCGCACCGCGCTGGTACCGGTCGTGAGCTTTGGGTCCAACTTGGCATTCCCGCTGGTACTGATTGGACTGCTGCTGGACAGCGCCGCATCGGCTGCAAACCCGGACCTGGGGTTCCAGATTGCCATGGTCGGCGTGCTGCTGTATGGCAGTTCGTTCCTGTTTGCGCTGGTCACACTGCCTGTGGAGCTGGACGCCAGCCGCCGCGCGGCGCGGATGCTGGTGTCCGAAGGGATTTTGACGCAGGAGGAACTGCCGGCGGCCAAAAAGGTACTGTCCGCAGCCGCACTCACATACCTGGCATCGCTGCTGACGTCGCTGGTGTATTTCCTGCGGTTTTTAGTGCGCGTGCTGACGATGTTCGGCAGACGGGACGACCGGCGGTAATTTACGTTTTCGGCCGAATCTGCGCCATATACGGCGCAAATGCCGTCGGCACCGAAAGCTGCGTCCGGATTTCGTCGGCCGTGAACCATGCCGCGTCCGGGAGGGCGGACGGGTCGTATACCGTCAGCCGGAACCCGGTCATGCGCCATTCGATGTGCGTAAAAATGTGCCTGGCGTGTCCCATCGGCTCCGGCGGCTCCGTCAGAATGCGGCCATAGCGCTGCGCCAATTGTTCTGTCGTCCAATGTCCATCCAAGGACGGCAATTCCCACAGTCCGGCCAGCAGTCCTTTGGCCGGGCGGCAGCGCAGGGCAAATTTTTCGCCGGATTGGAACAGCAGCACCGTGCGTTCCTCGATTTTGCGCGGTTTGGCGCGCGATTTGACCGGCAGCGTACGCGTTCGGCCGGTCGCAAACGCCGCACAATCCGGCTGAAGGGGACACTCCGTGCAGTGCGGGGCACCGTTGGGGACGCACACGCACGCGCCCAGTTCCATCAATGCCTGCGTGAACATTCCGCACCGGCCGGCGGGCATATGTGCTGCAACAAAGGCTTCCGTTTTCCGCCGCATGGCCGGTTGGGCAATGTCGTCCGGGTCAGCAGTCCAGCGCGCGACGACGCGCAGCACGTTGCCGTCCACAGCCGGGGCGGGCTGCTCAAACGCAATCGACGCGATTGCGCCGGAAACATATGGCCCAATCCCCGCCAGTTTTTGCAGCCGGGCACGATCCTGCGGGAATTGGCCGCCGAATTCCGATTCGATTTGCTGGGCGGCCTTTTTCATATTGCGCACCCGGCTGTAATAGCCCAAGCCTTCCCACAGTTTGAGCAGCTGCTCGTCCGGCGCTTCCGCCAGCGCACGGACGTCCGGAAATGCGGCCAGAAACCGCTGGTAGTACGGAATCACCGTTTCGACGCGCGTTTGCTGCAACATAATTTCCGACACCCACACATGATACGGGTCGCGGTCCGCGCGCCACGGCAGCGTCCGTTTGGCGGATTCGTACCAGTTTAGCAATGCATTGATCGCTGCTGCGGATGAATTCATAAATACACTCCTTTTGAAATTCCGGTTTCCCGGTTGACAAATTGCTCTTTTTGCCGTATAATTGTTAAAGGTATGATCTCATAGCTCAGCCGGACAGCGCAATTGCCTCCTAAGGTTATACGAAATCGCTTGCCTTTGCGGAAAAGGCAAGCGATAAGATAAGTATATGTCTCTGTACCTCAGTAGGATAGAGGGTCCGCCTCCTAAGCGGAACGCCCCCGGTTCAATTCCGGGCAGGGACGCCACAAACAACACCGAAAGCCTTTGTTTTCAAGGGTTTTCGGTTTTTTTGCGTTCCCTTTGGTTCGACCTTGTTTTGTCCTGCACCTTTTCATTTCCTGTTGTATTTGTTTTGCTTTTCTATGTAAAGCGTAAAAACGTGATGAATACAGCACCACTGAAAAGAAAAACCGCTTGCCATGAAAACTATAACATAAACAACGCCGTATTGTCAAGACCTAATTAAATATTCCTTCAAATATGGCGTCTCCAAAAATACGGGCAGTGCAGTCGATTTTATCCGTTATCCTGCTCCCACGCTGCCAAAATCCATTTGTCCAAAAACTGCATCTGTTCTTCCGTATGAAACCAATGCGCGCCATCCGGCATGACGGTCAATTCTGCGCCCACCCGCGCTGCAAAGGCCGAGATGGTCGCCCAGGAGGTCAGATTGTCGTACGCGCCGTACAAAATATGCGTAGGAATTTGCCACGAAATCGGATGCGCCCGCACATAGCGGAGGTAATTCCATGACAGCGTTTCCCCGAACGCGGTGGGAATTTCCAGTTTCTCCGCAAGCTCCTGCTCGGTCACATTCGCCCACTGCATCATATTGCCGATTAAATCCGCCATATCTACGACCGGAGAGATCAAATAAGCCCGGTCAATCAGGGTTGCATCCAGCGCGGACATAGCGAAAAAAGCGCCAATGCTGTTTGCCACCAGCGTGATACGGTCGCAGCGTTTCCGCTGATCGGTAAAATACGGCAGGAACTCTGCCTTGGCTTCCCACGGGGTTTGCGCATGGTAATCGAACCCGATCACTTCGCTGTCCGGGAACAGTGGTTTGTAATGTTCGGCTTCCGCAGCCGAACCGCCTTTCCCATGGACATAAATCACGATATTTTTCATTGTGAATTCCTCCGGAAATGCAAATATTCATTCAAATATTGCCATTGATGATCTTGGCATCAGATACCGCAGGTGCAAACATACTCGCTGAGCGGCACGGACGTCCCACCCATCCACCTTAGCAATCGGCGGACAGCACGCGCGTCTCCTTTTGCAGTTTTCAATACGGCCAAAGCGCTTTCAAATTTTCCCGTGCCGATGGATTGTTTGCGGCGATGCGCCCCAGCGTCTCACACACATCCATTTGCGGACATTCTGCGCAGGTACCCAGTCCCTTTTCGCGAACGCAGCTGCGAATCGAACAGAGACTGTCGCAAAACGGCGTCTTTGCGCCCGTCACGCGGCAACCGGTGCAGTGAATCATTTCCGGCGTAATCGGCACGCCGTTGAGTTTTGACCACAGCGCGGCCGTTTTTTCGCGCAGGACATGGTCGTTCGTGACGGTTGCGATTCTGGCGTCGCATTCTTCGCAGTCCAGCCCGCAGCAGCCGATCAATTGGTTCATGAATATTCCTCCCCCGCAAAGTGAAAAAACACAGCACAATCCGTTCAGATTGCGCTGCATCTAAACGTCCGACATTTTGATTTTTAATGAAGCGCGCAATGCACATCAATCAATGTATATTTGATATTATACACTGTATCAGTGATCCTGTCAAGAGGCGTTCAGAAGATTCCGCGGGACAAAAAACAATGCCGCAAACCCCCATCAGCGTTTACGGCATTGTTTCTGTTTTGGCGTTTATCCCATTTTCTTTTTCAGGTTTGCAAAATTGGCAAAGATTTTTTTGGTGCCAACCTTGTCAAACGCAATTTCCAGCAGCGCATCGCTACCCATTTTGGTGCAATTGAGCACCATTCCCTCGCCGAAGGTTTTGTGCTCGACGACATCGCCCGCCCGGAAATCGATGGTATGCTGCGGCGGAACAGCGGGGCGCGACCCGGTCCCGATATTGTGCGCGGAACGAATTGCCGAAGCACGCACGGCGGTGCCGGCCACCGGCACTTTCATCCCCGGATCCGGCCGTTTCCAGCTGCGGTTCTGCGTGCGGTTGAGCAGCTCGTCCGGGATTTCCTCCACGAAGCGGGACAGCTTGTTGCGCTGGGTACTGCCGTAAATCAGCCGCTGCGACGCATTCACCAAATACAGCAATTCGCGTGCACGCGTGATCCCAACGTAGGCCAGACGGCGCTCTTCCTCCATCTCGGCGTGATCGGTGATGGCCTGGAAGCCGGGGAAAATGCCTTCTTCAATCCCGGGCATAAACACCACCGGAAATTCCAGCCCTTTGGCGGAGTGCAGCGTCATCATCACCACCGCATCGGCAGATTCGTTGCGGTTGTCAATATCCGTCAGCAGCGCAACTTCCTCCAGGAATCCGGCCAGTGAGGCCGTTTCTCCGGCTTCTTCCTGATAGCGAATCAGGTTGGACGACAGTTCGTTGATGTTTTCGATCCGGCTTTCCGCCTCATCGTTTTGGCCGCGCAGATATGTGATGTAGTCAATGCGATCCAGCAAATGCTGGTACAAGTCCGCCAGCGGAACGGCTGGATCGTTGGCTTCGGCAATCAGGTCGTCCATCATGGTCGTAAACGACGCCAGTTTTGCAGCAGATTTGCGCAGGCCGTCGAACTCGTCGGCGTGGTGAATCACGTCAAACAAGCTCATGCCCACCTGCTGGCCGATTTCGATGGCAGTTTCTACCGTTTTATCGCCGATGGCGCGCTTGGGCTCGTTGATGATGCGGCGCAGCCGCACGGTGTCGTCCGGATTGGAAATCACGCTCAAATAGGCAATCATATCGCGGATTTCCTTGCGCTCGTAGAATCGATGGCCGCCAATAATCTGGTACGGGATTCCGGAACGGACAAACGCGCGCTCAATCGTTGTGGATTGGGCGTTCATCCGGTACAGCACCGCCATATCGCCATACTTGCGGCCTTTGCTGACGAGATCCTGCACCTGGTCGGCGATGTATTTGGCTTCGTCCTGCTCGTCGAGCGCGGTGTGCTGCTCGATCAGCGCCCCCGCCGGATTTTCCGTCCACAGCGTTTTCCCTTTGCGACCGATATTGTGCGCGATCACCGCATTGGCTGCGTTCAGAATCGACTGCGTGGAACGGTAATTCTGCTCCAACCGAACGGTGCGGCAGTTGGGAAAATGCTTTTCAAATTGCAGGATATTTTCAATGTTTGCGCCGCGGAACTTGTAGATGCTTTGGTCGTCGTCGCCCACCACGCACAAATTGCACCGCGGCTCTGCCAGCAGCCGGATCCATTCAAACTGGGCATGGTTGGTATCCTGATACTCGTCCACCATAATATACTCGAACTTCTGGCGGTAGTACGACAATACGTCCTCGTTTTCGCGCAGCAACCGAACGCCGTTGACCAGCAAATCGTCAAAATCCATGGCGTCGGCCGCTTTCAACTGCCGCTGGTACAATTTGTACGCTTCCCCGATCCGTTGGAGCCGGACATCCTGCCCGGCGCTGGCGCGGAATTCATCCGGCGAAATCAGCTGGTCTTTGGCGCGGGAGATTTCGTTCAGCACCGACCGCACCGGCAGTTCTTTTTCATCGATGTGCAGCGACTTGATGCAGTCGCGCATCACACGCTTGCTGTCGTCGGTATCGTACACGGTGAAGTGGGACGAATACCCCAGCCGGTCGCCGTCGCGGCGCAGCATCCTCGCGCAGGCGGCGTGGAACGTGGAAGCCCAGACGCCGGACGCATCGTCCGGGCCGAGCATTTGCGCCAGCCGGTCTTTCAGCTCTCCGGCGGCCTTATTCGTAAACGTGATCGCCAATATATTCCACGGGCGGACAGGGTGAACCGCGGCGGCGCGCAGCACCGCATCGTCGGCTGCCGCGCTGCCGTCCGCATACGGCCGCAGCAGTGCTTCATCCGCCGCAGACAACGGCGCGTCGGACTCGCTGGCCGAGCCAAACCGGATCAGGTTTGCGATGCGGTGAATCAGGACGGTCGTTTTGCCGCTGCCCGCGCCGGCCAAAATCAGCAGCGGACCGTTGACGCAATACACGGCTTCGCGCTGACGGTCGTTCATCCGGGCAAAATACCGGTTCAGGACGGCTTGCCGCAGGGATTGGTTGGAACTCAAATTGGAACTCATAAGTACAATACTGCCTTTCTGTATTTCGATCAATCATGGTTTTTATTTTATTATATCACATCCTGCGGCAATTTTCAAATCATTCCTGCATCTTTCGCGATGTTTTCTTGACAGTGCGGGCGGAATGCGGTACAATAATAGGGATTTCGGATAACATTGCGAAAGGATGATTTGAAAGATGACGGAAAATTGCCGTCGGATCGCCAGTTTTTCGGTGGATCACGACTTGATTGTGCCGGGGGTGTACCTGTCCCGCGTGGACGGGGACGTTGCAACGTACGACCTGCGCACGCGGACGC
Source organism: uncultured Eubacteriales bacterium (assembly GCA_905198155.1). Taxonomy (GTDB): domain Bacteria; phylum Bacillota; class Clostridia; order Oscillospirales; family Acutalibacteraceae; genus RGIG4076. The sequence continues at coordinate 13,763 of CAJKBQ010000001.1, read as the reverse complement.
CCAACCACGGCGCATACATGAGCGCCCGGACAATGCACTCGGTGGAGCATCTGTTTGCGACATTCGCGCGCAATTCCCAGTTCGGTGACCGGGTGATTTACTTTGGCCCGATGGGCTGCCGAACGGGGTTTTACCTGCTGGTGCGCAGCATGACGCCGCAGGAAGTGCATGATTTGATTGTGGAGACGCTGGAAGCCATTGTCGCATACAACGGACCGATGCCCGGCGCGGCGCGCAAGGAATGCGGCAACTTCAAGTGCCTGTCGCTGGCGGACGCAAAAGCTGAATGTGCGGCATATCTGCCGGTTGCGGCGGCACAGCCGCTGGACTTTGCATACCCGAAAGGAGCGGATCTGACGTGAAAATCGGCATCATCGGCGCAATGGACGTCGAAGTGGAACAGCTGAAACACGCGATGGCCGACCCGTACGAAGAACGGATCAGCGGAATCCCGATTGTGTGCGGGACAATCGCCGGGCACGACGTGATCGTGGCGCAGTGCGGAATCGGCAAAGTGTTCGCCGCAATGTGCGCGCAGACACTGTGCCTGCACTTCGCGCCGGACTGCATCATCAACACCGGGGTGGCGGGCACGCTGTCGCCGGAACTGCACATCACCGACGTGGCCGTCGGCGCCTCCGTCGTGCAGTATGACGTGGACACCACAGCGTTCGGCGACCCGGTGGGCATGATTTCCGGTCTGAACCAGGTGTATTTCCCGGCCGATGCGCGGCTGGTTGCCGCTGCCGAACGGGCGCTGCAATCGCTGGGCGTGCATTATCTGGCCGGAACCATCGCGTCGGCAGATCGGTTCTTGGCGGACCCCGCAAAGAAAACGGAGCTGCACCAATCGTTCGGCGCCATCGCGTGCGAAATGGAAGGCGGCGCCATCGGGCAGGTCTGCACGGTCAATCATGTGCCGTTCCTGATTCTGCGCGCCATTTCGGACGGCGCGAACGGCGACGCCGAGATGGATTACCCGACGTTTTTGCAGGCCGCCGCCATGAAATCGTCGGAAGTGCTGCGGGAAATGATTGCGGGCATCTCCGACGCGGATCGCCGCGATTACGAATGAACCGTCCCGTTCCGGTATGCATACACCTGCGCGGCATACTGCATCAGGGACCACTCGGACTGCGCCTCCGCCGCATACGGATAGCAGCGCATGATCTGTTCCATCCGCTGCATCAGCGTCTGTGCGTTTGCCGCGTTGCCTTCCGCCAGCAGCGTGTATGCATACGCCGTCCGGATCACGGCCGGATAGGACTGCTGCATCATCTTCATCAGCTTCAACTGGGCGGGCGTGCGCATGGACTCGACCACCGGACGGCGGTTGGCGGTAATCAATTCGATATACATCCGGTCGCAAATCATCAGCCGCCGATGCAGATCGACGATTCCGCTGTCAATTTCAAGCAAATGCGCAATCAGCCGGTCGGCTTCGGCAAACTGACCGGCTTCCACCAATCGAACGCTCGCAAGCACGCCGACAACTGCAACCATACTGTTTTTCATCGACTCGTCACTCGGAACGGCGAAGTACCAGTCCGGCATATCGGACAGGCGCTCGCCGTTTTGTTGACGTTCGTTTATTTTCAGCTGAATCCAAAACGCACGCATGGCTTCGCGGTTGTGCCCCAACACCATCGCATTGCGCCCGTCGTTGTCCACCAAGCCCAGGCGCATCGGGACGCCGTTCTGAATGGCAAATATCAGTCCATAGCCGCCAAACATCAGCAGCACGGCCGCCCCGATGGAATCCGGCAGCAGCACGCCCAGAATCAGCGCCGGGAGTCCGGTCAGCAGATTCATCAGCGCGCCGCCCATGTTGTAAAGTCCAACCGGAATCCGATCGTTGACCGGGTCGGGCGGCGACATCAGGCATTGGCCGGCCGTTCCGGTCAGTTCATACCGCCGCAGATGCGTTTTCCCATCCGTGCGCACCCACGTCCATTGCAGAATCCGGAACGAGCAAAACCGATAGCCGGACAGCAGCCCGGCCAGCAGGTGGCCGACTTCGTGCAAAATCAGCTGCAAAAACATGGCAACCCAGACGCTGAATAACAAACCAAGGTAGACACCCAATCGGAAGGAATCCGGGGCTTCATTGTTTAACGCGCGGTTTATCGCCAAAAACGTGACCGCTGCGGACGATACCGCCACAAACAGGATGACTGCAATGCGAACCCCGCTCATTTTCTGTTTCTTTTCCGTTTTTGTTCCACTCCTTTATCGATTTTCTGATTTTTCCCGCCATGCCGTCGGCGTCATGTGCAGCGCCTGCTTGAATACCGCCAGGAAATACGCTGCCGACCCGTATCCGCTGGCGAACGCCACTTCCTGAACGGTCAAGTCCGACGCCCGCAGCAGGTGGCAGGCGTATTTGAGCCGAATGCGGTTGAGGTGCTGGTGAAACGAACTGCCGCTCTGGTGCTTGATTACGCTGCCCAGGTAATTGGGCGAGACCGCCAGCTGCGCCGCCACGGAGGTCAGCGTCAGCGGCTGGCGAAACGATGCGTTCAGGATTTGCAGCACCGACCGCAGCAGCGCGGAATCGCCGTCCGGCTGCACCGCACACCGTTGGAGCACCGTCATCAGTACATCTTCGGCGCAGCGGTACGCGCACAGCCCCGCAAATGACGCGCCCGGCGCAATTGACCTCACCCGTGCCGCGCACTGCACCGCCCACGCCAGATCCGGCTCTGTCAGCGTTCCGCACAACGGCCCGCCGTTTAGTGTCTGCGCGATTTCAGGCGTCAGCCCCTCCGGCGGGATCATCAGCCCCAGCATCCGCACATCCGTTTCCGCTTGCAGCGCATGGAAATCGCTGGGCGTCATCACATAGGCGTCGCCGCGGTGCAGCCGAAGCGACGTGCCGTTGTACCAATGGGTCACTTCCCCGTCCAGCACAATCTCCGCTTCCACATAGTCGTGCCAATGCACCGGCGACCGGTACCCGCGTCGCAGCTGTTTTTCGCCCAGAAATACCTGCGACGCGATATCCTGCGCCGCCATGCTGGCCATCACCACCATCCGGATTCCCCCTCCCGCATCGTTCTTCTTTATTTATTGTACCATACGCGCTGCAAGAACACAAGACGACATTGCAGAAAATCGAAAAAGTTTCGGAATCCAAGGGATTGCATCCGCCCCGCCGGTATGATACAATAAAAGAAAAACGGAGGGATTCCCGATGGATACCAATATTTTAACCTACGGCGCAGAAAGCGGCGGACAAATACTTTGCACGCACGCGATTCAGTCCGCAATCGATGCCTGCGCGACATCCGGCGGCGGACGGGTCACAATTCCAAGCGGTACTTACCGTTCCGGCACCATTTGGCTGCGCAGCAACGTGGAACTGCACCTTGCGCACGGCGCGGTGCTGAAGGCCAGCGCAGACCTTGCGGATTACAATCCGATCGACGCTTACCCGCAAAATTACGGCTACGCCAATGAAAAATGGGTCGGCAAACACCTGATCGTCGCGCTCGAATGCACGCACACCGCGTTGACCGGCACCGGAATCATCGACGGCAGCGGCGAAGCGTTCCTCGCGCAAACCCCGCGCGAAGCGGTCGGATATGTATGGCGCGACGGCTTCCGCTCGGCGGCGGATGCCGAAAAAAAACGCCCCGGTCAGCTGATTTGCTTCGTCGAATGCACCGACGTCACCGTGCGCGACGTCACGCTGACCAATATGCCGTGCTGGGGGTTGTTTTTGCACGGATGCGAATCGGTATCGATTCGCGGGATCCGTGTACTGAATTCCCCGTCCGCTGCCAATTCAGACGGGATCGACATTGACACCTGCCGGTTTGTCACGGTGTCCGACTGCATCATCGACACCGGCGACGACGCCATTGCCATCCGCGCCGATGCAAAAAGACTGAATTACCGTCGTACCGCGTGCGAATACATCACGATTTCCAACTGTGTGCTGTCTTCGTCTGCCAGTCTGTTCCGGCTGGGCGTCGGCAACGGCCGCATTGCGCACGTCCAGGTCTGCAACATCACCGCCGACCGCGGCGGCGTCGCGCTGAACCTGATGACCGATTATGCCGGGTCGGGCCATGTGTCGATTTCGGATGTTCGGTTTTCCGGTATTTTGGCGGCCAACCTAGGATTCCCGATCTGCATACATGAAGGCAGCGGCGCAGAAGTCCGCCGGGTCGAGATTGAAAACTTTTCGGCGGAGTGTATGGCCTGTGTCCGGATTGCATCCGTGCATCCCGGTCAAATGTCCGGCATCACCCTGCGGAACTGTGCGTTCTCGCTGATCGAATCGCCGTTTGAGCTGACTCCGGAACTGCGCACCCGGCGCGGACGCACCCCGATCGAATGCTGCAATGTTTCGGAGCTGACGCTGGATCATGTCCGTTTCCATGTGCCGGAAGCCATGCAATCCGATTGGGACAGCCGGAACTGTTTTGTGCAGTGCACCGGAATGTGCAACGGCACGGAAATCAGTCCGCAGTCTGCGGCAGACGGGTGCGAGATTCCGCCGGCATGGATCTGAATGCAAAATCGTTGATTTTCTGAATCTTCCCACCGATCTGCCACATTTACACGCCCGCCGCACCGCGCTATAATAGAAATATCCAGCGGAAAGGGGCTGTTGAAAACTTGAAGAAAATCTTATTTGACCGGCCGGAATCGGCGGTATTGGCAGAGGTTCCGGATCGGATGCCGGAGCCGGGCGAGCTGCGCATTCAAATGGCATACTCGGCGCTGAGCGCCGGAACGGAGCGCGCCAGTTTAACGATGGGTACCGACGGATTCCCGCGGGCGTCCGGATACAGCGGCAGCGGCGTGGTAACGCACGTGGGCGCAGGCGTCACCGAATTTGCCGTCGGCGACCGGCTGATGGTGCACGGCGGCGGGCATCAGCAATTCTGCACGGTTCCGCAGTCGGAAATTCTGGTGCCGCTGCCGGACACCGTCCGGATGGAAGACGGCGCGCTGGTCATCGTGGCAGGATTCTCGCTGGCGGGCGTCCGCAAAGCGCGGATTGAGCTGGGCGAAAGCGCCGCCGTGGTGGGGCTGGGGCTGCTGGGACTGTTCGCCATCCAATATCTGAAAGCCGTTGGGGCCTGGCCGATCATCGCCGTCGATTTCAGCGCAGAACGGCGCGCATTGGCACAGCAGCTGGGCGCGGATTTCTGCCTGGATCCGGCCGCGCCGGACTACACGGAATCGGTGATGCGCATCACGCGGCAGAAAGGCGTCAACGCCGTGATCGAAGTCACCGGAAACGGCGCGGCGCTGAACCAGGCGCTGCGGTACACGGCAAAATTCGGGCGGGTCGTGCTGCTGGGCTGCACGCGCGTTCCAACGGAGGTCAATTTTTACCGCGACGTCCATTGGCCGGGGATTGAACTGATCGGCGCACACAGCGGCGCGCGGCCGCAGCTGGAATCCCGCCCCGGATGCTGGACGGAAAAGGACGACTGCATCGTCACCATCGATATGCTGGCGGCTCATCGTCTGGACTTCGCGCCGATCATCCACCGGATCGTCTCCCCGGCGCAGGCGCCCGAAGTATACGGACAGCTGGTGCACGACCCCAACTTCCCCATTGGCGTCTTGTTTGACTGGGCGCACTTTGCGGGGTAAATTCAAACGGGAAATCGGGTTTGTCTTTGGACGACCTGATTTTCTTTTTATTCATAAATATTTCGCAATTAAATTTATATAAACCCATTGACAAATTATAAGATCCGTAGTACAATATACTCAAACAAGCGAAAAGGAGGTTCAAAGATGGCAAAAAGCGTATACAGTCTGGTGCTGGATGATGACGTGATCCGCGCGGTCGATCAACTGGCATACGCCGCCGGAACCAACCGGTCGGCGATGGTCAACCGAATCCTGGCCGAACATTGCGCCTGCACCACGCCCGAAAAACGGATGCGCTCCACCTTTACCGAATTGGAAAAGTGGATGGACGAAATCAGCGGATTCCGGATGCAGCTGCTGCCGTCGGCATCGATGATGGCGATCCAAAGTGCGCTGTGCTTCAAGTACAACCCCGTGATCCGCTATACTGTCGAGCTGTACCGCGAATCCGACGGGCTGGCCGGCGAGCTGCGCGTGGGGTTCCGCACGCAGAACCGTCAGCTGATCGAAGCCTTTCACGGGTTTCTGACGCTGTGGGCGCGGATGGAGCAGGTGTATATCGGCCGGTTTTTCGCCAACTGCACGGTGCCGTACCGCATCGAAAACGGACGCTATCAGCGGCCGTTCCGCGCGCCGGAGCGCACGATGACCAGTTCCGACCTTGGCAAAGCCATCGCCCAGTATATCCGAATGTTTGACGCGGTATTGAAAGTGTATTTTGCGCATATCGGTCATCCCAATGTCACAGAATACACCGAAGATGCTTACCAAAGCGCGCTCAAACAAATGGATTGGATCATTTGATAATTTGAATTTGATGTTGAGATAAGGAGTTGAACGCAGTATGAATGCGCAGAAATTCACCCAAAAATCCTTGGAGGCCGTTCAAAACGCCCAGAATCTGGCGTCCGAGTATCAAAATATGCAGATTGAGCAGGTTCACCTGCTGGCTGCACTGGTGCAGCAGGAGGACGGACTGATCCCGCAGCTGCTCCGCAAAATGGGCAAAGACAGCGACGCCGTGGCCACTGCCGCGATGAGCGCGGTGGAGCGCTTGCCGCACGTCACCGGGAGCGGCCGCGAAAGCGGCAAAATCTACGTTGCGAACGACGTAGACCGCGTGCTGTCGCAGGCGGAAAAATCGGCGGACACGATGAAAGACGAGTACGTCTCGGTCGAGCATTTGTTCCTCAGCCTGATTGAAAACGGCAACGACGATGTTCGCAAAATCTTCCAGCAGTTCCAGATCGACCGGAATACCTTCCTGACCACGCTGCAATCCGTGCGCGGCAATACCCGCGTCACCAGCGATTCGCCGGAAGATACGTACGATGTCCTGAAAAAATACGGCCAGGATCTGGTTGAGCTGGCGAAGAATCATAAGATCGACCCGATCATCGGGCGCGACACGGAGATTCGGAACGTGATCCGCATTCTGTCGCGGAAAACAAAGAACAACCCCGTTCTGATCGGCGAGCCGGGCGTCGGCAAAACGGCCATTGCCGAAGGGCTGGCACTGCGGATTGTCAATGGCGACGTGCCGAACAGCCTGAAAAACCGCCAGCTGTTCTCGCTGGATATGGGCGCGCTGATTGCGGGCGCCAAATTCCGCGGCGAGTTTGAAGAGCGGCTCAAAGCCGTCCTGAACGAGATCAAAAAGAGCGAAGGCAAAATCATCCTGTTCATCGACGAGCTGCACACGATCGTCGGCGCGGGCAAAGCAGACGGCGCGATGGACGCGGGCAACCTGCTGAAACCGATGCTGGCGCGCGGCGAGCTGCACTGCATCGGTGCGACCACGCTCGACGAGTATCGCCAATATATTGAAAAAGATGCGGCGCTGGAACGCCGGTTCCAGCCGGTGATGGTGGATGAGCCGACGGTGGAGGGCACCATCTCCATCCTCCGCGGGCTGAAAGAGAAATACGAAGTGTTCCACGGCGTCAAAATCCAGGATCAGGCACTGATCGCTGCGGCGACGCTGTCCAACCGGTATATCACCGACCGATTCCTGCCGGATAAAGCCATTGACCTGGTGGATGAAGCCTGCGCGATGATCCGGACGGAAATCGACTCCATGCCGACCGAATTGGACGAAATTTCCAGAAAGATTATGCAGCACGAGATTGAGGAAGCGGCGCTGAAAAAAGAAAAAGACGCGCTGTCCGAATCGCATTTGCAGGCCATCCAAAAAGAACTGGCCGAACTGCGCGCCCAGTTTGCTTCGATGAAGGCAAAGTGGGAAAACGAAAAATCCGCCATTCAAAAAGTGCGTGCGCTGCGCGAGGAGCGCGACCAACTGAACGCGCAGATTGAGCAGGCGCAGCGCGGCTACGATCTGAACAAAGCGGCAGAGCTGAAATATGGCCGTCTGCCGCAGCTGGAAAAAGAACTGGCGGCGGAAGAAGCCCGCGCTGCCGAAACCGCCGGCAAAGAAGGTTCGCTGCTGCGGGACAAAGTGACCGAAGAGGAAATCGCCCGGATCGTCGCCCGCTGGACGGGGATTCCGGTGGCGAAGCTGATGGAAGGCGACCGCGAAAAGCTGCTGCACCTCGATGCCATCCTGCATCAGCGCGTCATCGGGCAGGACGAAGCCGTGGAGCGCGTCACGGAAGCCATCCTCCGCTCCCGCGCCGGGATTCAGGATCCCAACCGGCCGATCGGGTCGTTCTTCTTCCTGGGGCCGACCGGCGTCGGCAAAACCGAGCTGGCCAAAGCGCTGGCCGAAGCGCTGTTTGACGACGAACGGAACATGGTGCGGATCGATATGACCGAATATATGGAAAAGTACTCCGTGTCCCGCCTGATCGGGGCGCCTCCGGGATATGTCGGTTACGACGAAGGCGGCCAGTTGACGGAGGCCGTGCGGCGCAAACCGTACTCCGTGGTACTGTTCGATGAAGTGGAAAAGGCGCACCCCGATGTGTTCAACATCCTGCTCCAGGTGCTGGACGACGGCCGTCTGACCGATTCGCAGGGACGTGTGGTCGATTTCAAAAACACGATCATCATCCTCACCTCCAACCTCGGTTCGGCGCAGATTCTGGACGGGATCAACGACCAAGGTGAGATTTCGGAGCAGGCGCGCAGCGAAGTGATGGCGATGCTGCGGCAGCAGTTCCGTCCGGAATTCCTCAACCGGCTCGACGAAATCATTTTCTACAAGCCGCTGATGAAGTCGGAAATCGGCAAGATCGTCGATCTGATGGTCGCCGGGCTGCAAAAACGGCTGGCGGAGCAGCAATTGTCGTTCCACCTGACCGACCGTGCCAAAACGTATGTCATCGACGAAGGGTTCGACCCGGTGTACGGTGCACGCCCGCTGCGCCGGTTTATCCAGCAAAAAGTCGAAACGCTGCTGGCGCGCCGGATTATCGAAGGCGGGCTGACGCCGGGCGCCGACCTGACCGTCGATTACAACGAAGCCGAGCAAAAACTGGTCATCGCTTCCCCGGCGGAAGCGTAAAAAACAGCCCCGCTTTTCCTTCTGAATTTTGGTGAAAGCGAGGAAAAACGAAAAATCCGCGAAAATGGTTGTACTTTCCGAAAAAAAGTTTTATAATAGATATAGAACAAATTTTGAAGCATGTACAGCCGGACGCGCGGATTTTTCTGCTTGCACGGCGCACACCAGGAAGGAACGGACAAAATTTCATGAAGGCGGATTTGCATTGTCACAGTAAAGCATCGGATGGATCGTTGACGGCGGAGGAATTGATCTCGCTGGCCAAGCGGCAGGAAGTCACCGCGATTTCCATCACCAACCACGACACCATGAACGGAACCGAAAAAGCGCAGCTGCTGGGCGCGCGCGTTGGGATTCAGGTGATCCCCGGTGCGGAGATTTCGGCGTACGACTACGACCGCAAGCGGAAGGTCCACTTGCTGTGCTATATGCCGGACCATCCGGAGCAGATCAATGCATTTTGCCAGCCGACGGTCAAAAGCCGCCAAAAAGCCGCGTTGATGATGCTGCAAAAAATCATGCGCCTCTACCCCATTCCGACGGACATCGTTGCCAAACGCGCCGCCGGGAGCACCAATATTTACAAGCAGCACATCATGCACGCGCTGATGGAATGCGGGTACAGCAAGGATATTTACGGCGATCTGTACCAAAAGCTGTTCGATCCCGAAACCGGGATCGCCTATTTCCCGGTCGAGTACCCGGACGTCCGCGACGCAATCCGTGCCGCCAAAGCCGCAGGCGGCGTAGTGGTTCTGGCACACCCGTATCTGTACGACAGCTACGACCTGATGGTGGAGCTGACGGAAGAAGGGATGCTGGACGGCATTGAAGCGTACCATTCGCGGTACGATCTGGATGCGTCGATGAAACTGTCGGCATTTGCGCACGATCACCGGCTGTTGGTCACGGGCGGCAGCGACTTCCACGGGATGTATTCCAGCCGATCCATCCGGCTCGGCTCCTGCACCACGCCGGAGAAATGCTTCCGTGAACTGATGGCGTTCAAAAAATCGAAGTAAATCCCAAAAACATAAGGAGGCACTGCTATGACATTCCAATATCAAACCCAAGGCACCTGCTCCCGCGCGATTCACATCGAACTGGACGGAGATATCATCCGCTCGGTTTCGTTCGACGGCGGATGCAACGGCAACCTGAAAGGCATCGGCCAGTTGGTGGCCGGAATGAAGCGCGACGACGCGATCGCGCGGCTGAAAGGCATCACCTGCGGGTTCAAAAAAACCTCATGTCCCGACCAGCTGGCGCGCGCGCTGGAAAAAAGCAAAGAAATGGCCTAAAAGGCCAGAATCTGCAACGACTCCCCCGTTTCGTCGGCGGAGTCGTTTTTGCGTCCGCGCAGCAAAAAAGCGGGCAGTCTCCTTTCGGAAACTGCTCGCTTGCAATCGCAACAATGCTTGCCGCGCAATCAGCAAACGCCCTGCGCCAGCATCGCATCCGCAACCTTGGTGAAACCGGCGATGTTCGCGCCGACCACATAGTTGTTGGCGAAACCGTATTTGGCTGCGGCATCGGCCGCATTGTGGAAGATGCCGACCATGATGTCTTTCAGACGAGCATCGACTTCTTCAAACGTCCAGCTCAGGCGCATGCTGTTCTGGCTCATTTCGAGCGCAGAGGTCGCCACGCCGCCCGCATTGGAGGCTTTGCCCGGCGCAAACAGCACGCCGTGCTCCTGGAGATACTTCGTCGCTTCAAGCGTGGTGGGCATATTGGCGCCTTCCGCCACCGCAATCACGCCGTTGGCCACGAGCGCTTTGGCGTCGTCGAGGTGCAGTTCGTTCTGCGTGGCGCACGGCAGCGCAATGTCCACTTTCACCGACCACACGCCCTTGCCTTCGTGATATTCCGAATCCGGGCGGTACTTTTTGTACTCGGTCAGTCGCTGGCGATTGACTTCCTTGATCTCTTTGATCGCCGCCAGGTCGATGCCTTCCGCGTCGTAGATCCAGCCGGTGGAATCGCTCATCGTCACAACTTTGGCGCCCAGTTCCGTCGCTTTTTCCGCCGCATAAATGGCCACATTGCCCGCACCGGAAACCGCCACCGTCTTGCCGGCCAGCTGGATTCCGTTTGTTTTCAGCATTTCCTCGGTGAAGTACAGCAGTCCGTAACCGGTCGCTTCTTTCCGCGCGAGGGAACCGCCATAGGTCAGCCCCTTGCCGGTCAGCACGCCTTCGTACAGGCCGGTGATGCGTTTGTACTGGCCATACAGATAGCCGATTTCGCGCGCACCAACGCCGATGTCGCCAGCCGGGACATCCGTATCCGCGCCGATGTGGCGATACAGTTCCGTCATGAAGCTCTGGCAGAACGCCATCACTTCGCGGTCGGACTTACCCTTCGGGTCAAAGTCGGAACCGCCTTTGCCGCCGCCGATCGGCAGGCCTGTCAGCGAATTTTTGAACACCTGCTCAAAGCCCAGGAATTTAATCACGCCCAGGTTGACCGACGGATGCAGCCGCAGACCGCCCTTGTACGGTCCGATCGCGCTGTTGAACTGCACGCGGAAGCCGCGGTTGACCTGCACGTTGCCGTTGTCGTCCACCCACGGCACGCGGAACATCAGCTGGCGCTCCGGCTCGACCAGCCGTTCCAGAAGGCCCTCTTTCTGGTACTGCGGATTGGCCTCGATCACCGGTTCCAGCGATTCGAGCACTTCAGTTGCAGCCTGAATAAATTCCGGCTCATTTGCATTTTTTTGAACTAACTTTTCCAGCGTTTCACTGACGTAAGACATTGATAATGCACCCTTTCCTAAGTAAATCGGATGAGAACTCTCTCAATGGATTCTATTGTATCACGAAATGCCGTGCTTGGCAAGTGAATTGACAAAAAAAGCGGATTTTCGGCGAAAAAAATTTAGCCCGGCAAATCGGTAAAGCGTTTTTCACACGGATTTCAGCGTCAAATTGCTCGGATTTCTGCGGCAGAATCGGTTGTGTATTGGGAAACATTCCGATTTTGAAAATTATTCGTTTTTTCTGTTGCAAATTGCGTTGAAAAGTAGGATAATATACTGTAATTATAGCTTTATGCAATTCGGATGAATTTGAAAGGAAGTTGAATCGTGTGAGCAAAAACAGACAAACGATTCTGGTATTGGATTTCGGCGGACAATACAGCCAGCTGATCGCGCGCCGTGTGCGCGAGTGTCAGGTTTATTGCGAGATCCGGTCGTACCAAACGCCGCTGGCAGAAATCGCCGCGGCGCAATACAGCGGCATTATCTTTTCGGGCGGCCCCAATTCCGTGTACGAGGCGGGCGCACCGCGCTGTGACAAAGGGATTTTTGAACTGGGCATCCCGGTACTCGGCATTTGCTACGGCGCGCAGCTGATGGCCTATACGCTGGGCGGCGAAGTCCGCACCTCTCCGGTACGGGAGTATGGCAAAACGGATGTGCAGTTTGACCGCAGCGGCGACCTGTTCCATGCCGTGGACGCAACCTCCGTCTGCTGGATGAGCCACACGGACTACATTGCCGTGCCGCCGAAAGGTTTTTCCATCGCTGCACACACCGACCACTGCCCCGTCGCGTCAATGCAGAACCCGGCGCAGAAGCTGTATGCGGTGCAGTTTCACCCCGAAGTCAACCATACCGTACAAGGGATGAATATGCTGCGCGCATTCCTGTATGACGTGTGCGGCTGTGTCGGCGACTGGAAAATGTCGGCGTATGTTAATGAGGCGATTTCCGAAATCCGCCGCAAGGTCGGCGATAAAAAAGTGCTGTGTGCGCTATCCGGCGGCGTGGATTCCTCCGTTGCCGCGGTAATGGTGCACAAAGCCATCGGCAAAAACCTGACCTGCATCTTCGTGGATCACGGGCTGCTGCGGAAAAACGAAGGCGACGAAGTCGAATCCGTGTTCCGCAAACAATTTGACATGAACCTGATTCGCGTCAATGCGCAGGATCGGTTTTTGGGCAAGCTGGCCGGGGTCGATGAACCGGAGCGCAAGCGCAAAATCATCGGCGAAGAATTCATCCGCGTGTTCGAAGAAGAATCCGGCAAACTGGGCAAAGTGGAATTTCTGTGCCAGGGGACGATTTATCCGGACGTTGTCGAAAGCGGAACTGGCAATGCGGCGGTGATCAAAAGTCATCACAACGTCGGCGGTCTGCCGAAAGACATCGGATTTGAAGGTATCATCGAGCCGCTGCGCAATCTGTTCAAAGACGAAGTGCGCGCCTGCGGCACGGAGCTGGGCATTCCCGATTCGCTTGTCTGGCGCCAGCCCTTCCCCGGCCCCGGCCTCGCGATTCGCGTGCTGGGTGAAATTACAACCGACAAGCTGGATATATTGAAAGACGCTGACGCCATTTTCCGCGAGGAAATCGCACTGGCTGGGCTGGATCGCAAGATCAATCAGTATTTTGCCGTACTGACCGGCGTCCGCAGCGTCGGCGTCATGGGCGACGGCCGGACGTACGATTACACCATCGCGCTGCGCGGCGTTACGACCACCGATTTCATGACCGCCGACTGGGCACGGATTCCGTACGATGTGTTGGAAAAAGTGTCGGGCCGCATTGTCAACGAGGTGAAACACATCAATCGGGTGGTTTATGATATTACGAGTAAACCGCCGGCTACGATTGAGTGGGAGTAATCGCCACTTACCCGAAAACCCTTTATTTTCAAGGGTTTTCGGG